>NZ_AEVS01000063.1 GCF_000189255.1 Vibrio brasiliensis LMG 20546
TAACTTGTTGTTTATTGCAACAACTTAACAGGATATAATCACCCATTATTTACATTGATTTAACAGCAACTCGCCGATTTTTGCGCTGAGATGTTGTTGGTCAGCCACAATCTAATAATAGGTAAGCACGAACTTACCTTCAGGAATGTAAAGTGAGTTTAATGGATATGTCTCGAAAATTATTAACCGCTTTGGTCGCTGCGATTACTTTTTCTAGCGCCTCTTTTGCAGCCAGCGTAAGCCAAGAAGAATATGATGCAATTGCAGAACGTATTAAACCTGTTGGTGACGTTTACCTAGCAGGCGCAGAGCCAGTAAAAGCAGAACCAACAGGTCCACGTGATGGTGCTGCAGTATACGGTACATTCTGTATCGCTTGTCACGCATCAGGCGTTAGCGGCGCACCAAAAACTGGTGATGCTGGCGATTGGGCTCCTCGTATTGCTCAAGGTAAAGATGTTCTAGCAGACCACGCGATCAACGGCTTCAACGCGATGCCGGCAAAAGGTTCTTGTATGGACTGTTCAGATGATGAAATCATCGCAGCTATCGAACATATGATTGAAGGCCTGTAACAAGTTCTTCCTTTATATAGATAGAGAAAAGGCTTGGTGTGAACCAAGCCTTTTTTGTTTGCTACTTTTTATTGAACATTGCTCTGATATTGGCAATATGAGCCTGACCTTTCGCCATTCGCTCTTCAGCTGAGACAGGCTTTTTCACTTGTTCCCATTCAACATCATCAAACGGCAGTTCATCTAAGAAGCGACTTTGAGTCGGTTTAATCAACTCGCCAAACTGACGACGCTCTTTACACATAGTAAAGGTGAGTTCGCGCTGGGCACGGGTAATACCTACGTACATCAAGCGACGCTCTTCTTCTACATTATCTTCATCAATACTGGTTTGGTGAGGCAATATTCCCTCTTCACTACCAATCAGATAAACATAAGGAAACTCCAGGCCTTTAGACGCGTGCAGCGTCATCAACTGAACCGCATCACTATCGTCATCTTCTTCACCACGTTCCATCATGTCACGCAGGGTCAAACGCTGAACAACCTCTTTAATGCTCTTCTCTTCCTGATCGTAGTTATCTCCCTCAAGGTCGGCCACAATCCAGGAATAGAGATCTGAGACGTTCTTCATTCGCATCTCAGCCGCCTTTGGACTCGAAGAGGTTTCGTATAACCAGTCTTCGTAGTTAATGTC
Source organism: Vibrio brasiliensis LMG 20546 (assembly GCF_000189255.1). Lineage (GTDB taxonomy): Bacteria > Pseudomonadota > Gammaproteobacteria > Enterobacterales > Vibrionaceae > Vibrio > Vibrio brasiliensis. The sequence continues at coordinate 1,213 of NZ_AEVS01000063.1, forward strand.
ACGAACCAAAGAACGCACCGCTTCAACAGTATCACCGCGCTCAGCTTGATCGGCGATTTTAACCAGCCAGCCAGTAAAACGACGTAAGTTTTCCAAGCCACGACCACTAAGCGTTTGCTCAAGCCCCATCTCGAAACTTGCTTCAAATAAGCTTTTGCCACGCATATTGGCGTAACTGCCCAATTTTTCTAACGTTACTGGACCAATTTCTCGTCGTGGCGTGTTTACAATACGTAGAAATGCGTTGTCATCATCAGGGTTAACCAAGATGCGTAAATACGCCATGATGTCTTTGATTTCCGCACGGGCAAAAAACGATGTACCGCCAGAGAGCTTGTATGGTACTCGGTTTTGCATCAGAGATTTTTCAATCAGGCGTGATTGGTGGTTACCCCGGTAGAGCACGGCGTAATCTTTATATTCTGTTCTATTTAGAAACTTGTGGGCAATCAGTTCGCCCGTAACGCGCTCCGCTTCATGGTCTTCATTTTTAGCCAGCAGAACTTTGAGCTTTTCGCCGTCAGGGATCTCAGAGAACAGTGACTTGTCATAAACGTGCGGGTTGTTAGCAATCAAAATATTGGCTGCACGCAGGATACGACTGGTCGAACGATAGTTTTGCTCTAGCTTGATAAGACGAAGGCTTGGGAAGTCTTCACCCAGTAACACCAAGTTTTGCGGCTTTGCACCTCGCCAGGAGTAGATTGACTGGTCATCATCGCCTACAACAGTCAGACGCCCTCGTTCACCAACAATCAGTTTAACCAGATCATACTGGCTGGTGTTGGTATCCTGGTACTCGTCCACTAATAGGTAGCGAATTCGATTCTGCCAGCGTTGGCGCACCTCTTCATTTGTACGCAGTAGCAGTACAGGTAATGAGATTAAGTCGTCAAAGTCGAGGGCGTTATAAGCCTTCATCTGCTTTTGGTACATCTCAAAGCAGAATGCAAACAGTTGTTGCTGCTCACCTTTCGCCTGAGCTTTCGCTTGCTCGGGCGTCAACATATCGTTTTTCCAGTTAGAGATAGTGCTCAGCAGCTGGCGTAGTAAGTCTTTATCGCCATCAAGCTGCTTCTCGGTAAGCTCTTTCAATAACGCCATTTGGTCCTGATCATCAAATAGAGAGAAACCCGCTTTTAAACCCAGCGCTTTGTACTCTCGCTTAATGATGTTCAAACCCAAAGTGTGAAAAGTCGAGACCATCAGGCCTTTCGCTTCCTGTTTACCTAACGTTTGACCAACACGCTCTTTCATTTCGCGCGCCGCCTTATTAGTAAAGGTCACAGCAGCAATGTTACGCGCCTTGTAGCCACACTGCTGGACCAAATAAGCGATTTTGTTGGTAATAACGCGCGTCTTACCCGACCCAGCACCGGCTAAAACCAGGCATGGACCAGATACATACTTTACCGCTTCGTCTTGATTTGGATTCAGCTTCATAGCGTTCTCAGGTGAATGTTGAAAGTTGTGCCTATAATAATGCTGCAACAGAGCGATTGCTATGCTCTCAACAACAAGAATTTTCCAAGTTGGTTAAATAATATGTTGCATATACCCATACCTCTTGCACTATAATGAATGAACGTTCATTCACAACTAGCTCAATGTAGATTATGTCTGACTCTGAAACCAACGTAGATAAAAGACAGATAATCATCGATGCCGCAGAAAAACTGATTGCAGAATCAGGTTTTCAGGGCTTTTCGATGCATAAGCTTGCCAAAGAAGCTCGAGTAGCTGCCGGCACGATTTATCGCTACTTCTCAGATAAAGAAGATCTCTTGCTGCAAGTTCGTTTAGCCGTAGTTCAACGCAATGCTGAGATTATTCAGCGAGGCGTTACCGACGACATGACGCTTAAACAGCGTTTTCGCAAAATGTGGTTAAACATTTTCGATTTATCAGGGTCAAACATCAGCACTTTGAAAAATCGAGCTCAATACGACTCTTTACCATGCGTTAGAAGCCATGAAACCAAAGAGCTCGAGCGAGAAATGTTCAGCAAGGTCGAACAACTATTTGCAGAAGGACGTGAACAAGGGGTGTTTAAACCTCTAGAAAACCCTGTGCTTGCGGCACTTAGTCTTGAAGTCAGCGTTACTCTGGCTCGCAAGCAATCTCTCGGATATTACCACCTGGATGAAAAAGCGATTGAAGCCGCGATTGAAGCCAGTTGGGATGCGATTACAACACACTAATTTGGAGTTCTGATCAGAATGAAAAAGTGGACTTTCTTTATGCTTCTTATCGCGATACTGCTATTTGGCAGCGTGATAGGTTTCAATTTATTTAAACAACAGAAGATTGCCGAGTACATGGCGAATCGTCCTGAGCCAGAGTTTCCTGTCACAGTCACTGAAGTGAAGCCTGTTGATTGGGTTCCTGTTATTGAGGCGATTGGTTTTATCGAACCAAACCAAGGTGTAACCGTTGCTAACGAAACCAGTGGTGTTATCGACAAGATCGCATTTGAGTCTGGTACTCAGGTTGAAGAAGGCCAGCCATTGGTACTACTAGATTCTGAAGTAGAAAAAGCTAACCTGAAGAGTTCTCAGGCCCGCTTGCCTGCTGCAGAAGCTAAGTACAAACGCTACAAAGGTCTATTCAAAAAAGGCTCGATCTCTAAAGAAGCATACGATGAAGCTGAAGCGAACTACTTCTCTCTTCAAGCTGACATTGAAAGTCTGAAAGCTTCTATTGACCGCCGTGAAATCAAAGCACCGTTTGCAGGTGTTGTAGGTATTCGTAATGTTTACCTTGGCCAATACCTACAAGCTGGTACTGACATCGTGCGCCTTGAAGACACAAGCGTGATGCGCCTGCGCTTTACTGTTCCTCAAACAGATATCTCTCGTATCTCTATCGATCAAGAAGTGGATATTTTCGTTGATGCTTACCCAGAGAAACCATTCAAAGGTTCTATCTCTGCGATTGAGCCTGCGGTAAATATTCAGAGTGGTCTGATTCAGGTTCAGGCAGATATTCCGAACAGCGATGGTCAGCTACGTAGCGGCATGTTCGCACGTGCAAACATCATCCTGCCTAAGCTTGAAAATCAGGTAACGCTGCCACAAACAGCTATCACATATACGCTATACGGCGACAACGTATACATCATCTCTGATAAAGATGGCGAGAAGCGTGTTACACAGCAAGTGGTTAAAGTAGGTGAACGTACACAAGATATCGCCCACATCCTTGAAGGTGTTAAACCAGGAGATGTAGTCGTTACTTCAGGTCAGGTACGTCTAAGTAACCACGCTAAAGTTCGTGTAGTAGAAAGCGATGCGACTACTCCACCAGCTGAAACACCAATGCTGTAACTGGAGGCCTCATGCGCTTTACTGATGTTTTCATTAAACGTCCAGTTTTAGCGGTATCGATCAGCTTTTTGATTGCCCTGCTTGGTTTACAAGCAATATTCAAAATGCAGGTCCGTGAATACCCTGAAATGACGAATACGGTAGTGACGGTTTCAACCAGTTACTACGGTGCTAGTGCTGACCTGATCCAAGGCTTTATTACACAGCCACTGGAGCAAGCGGTCGCACAGGCGGACAATATTGACTATATGACTTCTCAGTCGGTATTAGGTAAATCAACCATTACCGTCAACATGAAGTTAAACACCGACCCGAACGCAGCCTTGTCTGACGTTCTGGCTAAGACTAACTCGGTTCGTTCTCAGCTTCCTAAAGAGGCAGAAGATCCGACCGTAACTATGTCTACCGGTTCCACGACCGCGGTACTTTACATTGGCTTTACCAGTGATGAGCTATCTTCTAGTCAAATCACTGACTACCTAGAGCGTGTAATCAACCCGCAGCTATTCACTGTTAACGGTGTCTCTAAGGTTGACCTGTACGGTGGTATGAAATACGCACTGCGCATCTGGCTAGATCCATCGAAAATGGCGGCTCTTGGTCTGACTGCGAGTGATGTAATGGGCGTACTGAACGCGAACAACTACCAGTCAGCAACTGGTCAGGCTGTTGGTGAGTTTGTTCTTTACAACGGTAGTGCTGATACTCAGGTCTCAAATGTTGAAGAACTGTCGAACCTTGTTATTAGCACTGATGACGGTGATGTAACTCGCCTGAGTGATATCGCGAAGGTATCACTAGAGAAAAGTCACGACGTTTACCGTGCAAGCGCAAACGGTCAGGAAGCGGTTGTAGCTGCAATTAACGCAGCGCCAAGTGCAAACCCGATTAACATTGCTGCAGATGTACTAGAGCTACTACCTCAACTAGAGCGTAACCTGCCAAGTACCATCAAGATGAACGTTATGTATGACTCAACGATCGCGATCAATGAGTCGATTAACGAAGTAATCAAAACGATTGTTGAAGCCGCAGTTATCGTACTTATCGTGATCACCCTGTTCCTGGGTTCGTTCCGTGCGGTAATCATCCCTATCGTGACTATCCCGCTATCACTAATCGGTGTTGCGATGGTAATGCAAGGGATGGGATTCTCATGGAACCTGATGACGCTACTGGCGATGGTTCTGGCTATCGGTCTGGTAGTCGATGATGCGATCGTTGTTCTTGAGAACGTTGACCGTCATATCAAGCTTGGCGAGTCTCCTTTCCGGGCAGCGATTATCGGTACTCGTGAAATTGCGGTACCTGTTATTGCAATGACACTGACGCTGGGTGCGGTATATGCGCCAATCGCCCTAATGGGTGGTATTACTGGCTCGCTATTTAAAGAGTTCGCATTGACTCTGGCAGGTTCAGTATTTGTATCAGGTATCGTGGCACTGACCCTATCGCCAATGATGTGTTCAAAAATGCTTAAAGCGAATGAAGAGCCAAGCAAATTTGAACAGAAGGTTCACCACATCCTTGATGGCATGACTAACCGCTACGCGAATATGCTTAAAGCGGTAATGCAGCATCGCCCTGTCGTCATTGGTTTCGCAATCATCGTATTCGCAAGTCTACCTATGCTGTTCAAGTTCATCCCAAGTGAGTTGGCACCATCTGAAGATAAAGGCGTTGTGATGCTAATGGGTACTGCACCGTCTAACGCTAACTTAGACTTTATGCAGAACACCATGAATGACGTAAACGCAATTCTTTCTGATCAGCCAGAAGTAGCATTTGCTCAGGTGTTTACTGGTGTGCCTAACTCGAACCAGGCATTTGGTATTGCATCTATGGTGCCTTGGAGTGAGCGTGAAGCAAGCCAGTCTGAAGTAGCAAACCGCGTAGGTGGCTTAGTAAGTAACGTTCCAGGCATGGCAGTAACGGCATTCCAGATGCCAGAGCTACCAGGTGCAGGTTCAGGTCTGCCGATTCAGTTCGTAATCACGACACCAAATGCGTTTGAGAGCTTGTTCTCTATCGCAACGGACGTACTGACTGAAGTGAAGTCGAGCCCGATGTTTGTTTATTCAGATCTGGATCTGAACTACGACTCTGCGACGATGAAAATCAACATCGACAAAGACAAAGCGGGTGCATACGGCGTAACCATGCAAGATATTGGTATCACGCTAAGTACTATGATGGCTGATGGCTACGTAAACCGTATCGACCTTAACGGCCGTTCTTACGAGGTTATTCCTCAGGTTGAACGTAAGTGGCGCCTGAACCCAGAGTCGATGAACAACTACTATGTACGTTCTGCTAACGGCAAAGCCGTCCCTCTGGGCAGCTTAATTACTATTGATGTGGTGGCAGAGCCTCGCTCTCTACCTCACTTCAACCAGCTAAACTCAGCGACCGTTGGTGCCGTTCCAGCACCAGGCACGGCTATGGGTGACGCAATTAACTGGTTTGAAGGTGTTGCGGCAGAGAAACTACCAAGCGGTTACAACCACGACTACATGGGTGAAGCGCGTCAGTACGTGACAGAAGGTAGCGCACTATACGCAACCTTTGGTCTTGCACTTGCGATCATCTTCCTGGTTCTGGCGATTCAGTTTGAATCACTGAAAGATCCACTCGTAATCATGGTGTCAGTACCACTCGCGATTTGTGGTGCCTTGATAGCTCTGGCTTGGGGTGCAGCGACGATGAACATCTACTCTCAGGTAGGTCTAATCACGCTGGTCGGCCTGATTACCAAACACGGTATCCTGATCTGTGAAGTAGCTAAAGAAGAACAGCTACATAACAAACTAGGTAAAACAGAAGCGGTAATGGAAGCGGCGAAGGTTCGTCTACGCCCTATCCTAATGACGACAGCAGCGATGATCGCTGGTCTTATCCCGCTAATGTACGCAACTGGTGCAGGTGCCGCTCAGCGCTTTAGTATTGGTATCGTAATCGTTGCTGGTCTGGCAATCGGTACTATCTTTACGCTGTTTGTACTGCCAGTTATCTACAGCTACCTGGCTGAGAAACACAAACCATTACCAGTGTTTGTAGAAGACAAAGATTTGGAGAAACTAGCACGTATTGATGAAGCGAAAGCAGCTCAACGCGAACTAGCAGATAACAATTAATCTTGGTTAAGTTTAAAAAGGTCACTTCGGTGGCCTTTTTTATTGCCACCATTTGCTGGTAGTCGCTTCGAATTTTTACTATCCAACTAGCGACTTTCACGTATCAATTACATAGAATGAGGGCAAATCGAAAGGAGTTTTAGTCACATGTTTGACCCAAAGAAACTAGAGCAAATTGCTAAACAAATTCACGACTCTATGCCTGCACCTGTAAAAGAGCTAGGTGCTGACGTAGACCAAAAAGTACGTCAGGTTATTCAAGGTCAGCTTAACAAGCTAGACGTTGTTAGCCGTGAAGAGTTCGATGTACAGACTCAGGTTCTGCTTCGTACTCGTCAAAAGCTGACTGAGATGGAAAAGAAGCTGGCGGATCTAGAAGAGAAGCTAAGCGAGAAATAATAGCGAGAAGCGAGAAATAATAGCGAGAAGCGAGAAGCGAGAAGCGAGAAGCGAGAAGCGAGAAGCGAGAAGCGAGAAAATCTTGGAAGGTTGACGTGAAAGCGTCAACCTTTTTTCTGCCATAGAGATATAAGTCCCTAACAAAAAACTCTGTATCAGATACCTACTCAGAAGCTATAACGTGCATCTCTCGAAGGGCGCAGCGTTCTAAAAAAAAGGCCTGGTCAACGGTGACCAGGCCTTTTGATTAGATGTTGTGTTTTATGTTGTATTTATTGACCCCAGTCTAGCCGGAGTTCTTTCCTAACCTAGGTTAGTGAATTACGTAGGATTAATATTCACAGCTAAGAGCTTAAGTTCGCGGAGGTAACACGGAGTTTGCGCGAGCAAATGAGTATTACCGACAAAGAAATTAAGCTCCTTAGCGAAGAAGATTAGCCGCCCACGGCAATGTTCTTCATATCAGTCATATACCCGCGAAGCTCTTCACCGATGTACTCAACTGGGTGGTTACGGATAGTATCGTTAACTTCGATTAGACGAGCGTTGTCTACCTGGTTCGAAGTCTCACCTAAACCTTTACCGATTACGTCTGTACCTACTGAAGGCATGAACTTCTCACGTAGTAGCGGAGTTGCTACATTAGCGAATAGGTAGTTACCGTATTCAGCTGTATCTGAGATTACTACGTTCATTTCGTATAGACGCTTACGTGCTACTGTGTTTGCGATTAGTGGTAGCTCGTGTAGTGACTCGTAGTACGCTGACTCATCGATGATGCCTGATGCTGTCATAGCTTCGAATGCTAGCTCAACGCCTGCACGAACCATTGCAACCATTAGGATACCGTTGTCGAAGTACTCTTGCTCTGCGATTTCTACATCACCTGCTGGGTAGTTTTCGAATGCGGTTTCACCAGTCTCTGCACGCCAGCCTAGTAGGTTTGCATCGTCGTTCGCCCAGTCTGCCATCATAGTGCTTGAGAACTCACCTGTGATGATGTCATCCATGTGCTTGTTGTAAAGCGGACGCATTAGGTCTTTCAACTCTTCAGACAGCTCGAATGCTTTGATTTTTGCTGGGTTAGACAGACGATCCATCATATGCGTAATACCACCGAACTTCAGTGCTTCTGTGATGGTTTCCCAACCGTATTGTAGAAGTTTACCTGCGTAGCTTGGGTCAATGCCGTCAGCAATCATCTTCTCGTAAGAAACGATAGAGCCCGCTTGTAGCATGCCACATAGGATAGTTTGCTCACCCATCAGGTCAGATTTAACTTCTGCTACGAATGAAGACTCTAGACAACCTGCGCGGTGGCCGCCTGTACCAGCTGCCCATGCTTTAGCGATATCCCAGCCTTCACCTTTTGGATCGTTTTCTGGGTGAACAGCGATTAGTGTAGGAACACCGAAACCACGCTTGTACTCTTCACGTACTTCGGTACCTGGACACTTAGGCGCAACCATTACAACCGTTAGGTCTTTACGGATTTGCATGCCTTCTTCAACAACGTTGAAGCCGTGTGAGTAACCTAGTGCAGCGCCTTCTTTCATTAGCGGCATTACCGTTTCAACTACGTTAGTGTGCTGCTTGTCTGGAGTCAGGTTGATAACTAGATCTGCTTCTGGGATTAGCTTTTCGTAGCTGTCTACTTCAAAACCGTTTTCTTTTGCGTTCTTGTATGATTGACGTTGCTCGTCAATTGCTGCCTGACGCAGTGCATATGCTACGTTAAGGCCAGAGTCACGCATGTTCAGACCTTGGTTCAGGCCCTGAGCACCACAACCAACGATAACGACTTTTTTACCTTTCAGGTAATCCGCTTCAGTTGCGAATTCGCTGCGGTCCATGAAACGACAACGACCTAGTTGGTCTAGCTGCTCGCGTAGGTTTAAAGTATTGAAATAGTTAGCCATTGGGCGCTCCTTAAAAGAATTTTTCCGTTGAGGTCGGTAGCTCTGTACCGAATGAGTTCATACTAAAACAGACATTCCGTTGCTTAAAGTGATATATTCACAATTAGTAATTGCAATTAATGCAACAAGGATGTGACCATTTCATGAACATTAAGTGTCTGCAGTTGTTCATTCATCTGTGTGATAGTAAAAGCTTTGCTAAGACTGCCTCTGCAATGCATATCAGCCCTTCTGCGCTCAGTCGTCAGATACAGAAACTGGAGGGTGATACCGCACAGGTTTTGTTTGTGCGCGACAACCGAAGTGTCGAGCTAACACCAGCAGCCAAAAAACTCTTGCCGGTAGCCCTGAAGATTCTTGCTGAGTGGCAAAACTATAATGCTCAGCTAAAAGGTCATGATCAGGAGCTTAAAGGGGAAATACGCTTATTCTGTTCCGTTACTGCAAGCTATAGTCATCTGCCAGAACTGCTATCTGAGTTTCGCCTGCAACACCCGTTTATCGAATTTAAACTCTCTACTGGCGACCCGGCTCAGGCTATTGAAAAAGTCCTCGCTGATGACGTCGATATCGCTATCTCTGCTCAACCTGAACAACTACCTGCACGTATAGAGTTCGAAACGATTAGTGAAATCCCTCTTTCTGTTATCGCGCCAGTTGGAGTAAGTAATTTTGCTGAGGAGCTACAGAAGGATAAGCCAGACTGGTCTTCGATTCCGTTTATCGTTCCGGAATCAGGTACCGCACGAGAGCGCGCCAATGCTTGGTTTAAGGCAATGAAGATTAAGCCAACCATTTACGCACAAGTTTCAGGTCATGAGGCAATTGTCAGTATGGTGGCATTGGGCTGTGGTGTCGGCATTGCACCCGACGTAGTCATCAATAACAGCCCGGTTAAAGAGAAGATTCAACGTCTTAAAGTCGCTTCGATTAAGCCTTTTAAGCTTGGCGTGTGTTGCAAACGCTCTCAGCTAGATAACCCACTGGTCAAAGCGTTATGGGATACCGCTCACGATACCTATATTGCTCCCTAAGCTCCAAATAGCAAAAAGCCACCGATAAGGTGGCTTTTATATATTGGTGCCATTTTCAACTATGACGATAATCTAGATAACGCGAGAGAATTGCTGCTGTCTCGCCTTGGCTCTCAGGTACTTATCGAAGCACATACAGATGTTACGAATCAGCAGGCGACCACGCAATGTAACGCGAATTTCTTTATCATCCACTTCAACTAATTCATCATTAATGAAGGTCTGAAGCAGCTCTAAATCTTCTTTAAAGTAGTCGTTAAAGGCTACCTTAAACTCAGACTCAATCTTTGTCTTATCTAGCTTAAAGTTACAGATAAGCTGCTTGATAACTTCACGTCGTAGTAAGTCATCACTATCAAGAGCAACACCTTTCCATAAAGCATGACGCTGGTCATTAACCTGCGCATAGTATTTTTTAAGCTCTTTTTGGTTCTGAGCGTAGGCGTCACCAATCATAGAGATAGCCGACACACCAAAACCAACTAGGTCAGCTTCACCTTGAGTAGTGTAGCCCTGGAAGTTTCTGTGTAGCACACCGTTACGCTGAGCAACCGCTAACTCATCATCAGGCTGAGCAAAGTGATCCATACCGATGAACTGATACTCAGCATTAGTCAGTGTCGCAATGGTGTCTTGCAGGATCGCCATTTTCTCTTCAGCCACTGGCAGATCTTCATCTTTGATTTTGCGCTGAGCGGCAAAAAGTTGAGGCATATGAGCATAGTTAAACACAGATAAACGGCCCGGCTTCATCTCAAGGACTTGCTTAAGCGTCTCTGCAAATGACTGTTTAGTTTGCTTTGGCAGACCATAGATAAGGTCCAGGTTAGTCGAACGGAAACCAAGCTGTTTGGCACGTTCAACCATAGCAAAGATAAACTCTTCGTCCTGCTCACGGTTAACCAGTTTCTGAACTTCTTTATTGAAGTCCTGAACACCGATACTCAAACGGTTAAAACCTTCACCACGCAAGTGGTCAAGCATATCCAGTTCAATTTCACGTGGGTCGACTTCAATACTGATTTCAGCATCACCTTCAAAGAAGAACTCACCACGGAGAATTGCCATCAAACGGCTGATTTGCGCTTTAGTTAAGAAGGTTGGCGTACCACCGCCAAAGTGCAGCTGAGTGACTTTTCGTCCTTGCAGCAGTGCCGCACGGGTGCGAATTTCTAACTCTAGAACATCCAGGTACTCATCGGCTTTATGAGCATGTCGAGTAATCACCTTATTACAGCCACAGTAGTAACAAAGCTTGTGACAGAAAGGGATATGGATGTATAGCGACAGAGGACGTTCAGGGTACTGCGTACAAGCCATATCGTAGTCAGCGACAGTAAAAGCCTCATGAAACTCCAACGCTGTTGGGTATGAGGTATAACGAGGACCAGAGTAGTTGTACTTATCAAGTACGGCTTGATCCCAGACAATTTGTTGGCTTGCGACGACAGGCTGCGACATGATGGTAGTTCCGTTTGGGCTGTAATACTTAATTTGGCTATTGAAGCCATTGTAGTTAGCAGGCTATTTTGCCACACCTAGATGATAGTCGTCGGGGGACAGGCTGCATTTTGAGTGGCAATGCTCAGAATTGATAACCCGATCACTACCCTTTAAGGATAGGTGATCGAGTTGTAATGCCAATCTAGATCATTTGAATGTTGATCTGGTTGTTCAGCGGTTGAACCTTTTTCTGCAGTTGCTTCAGCTCTTCAACGATCGCTTGTTGAAGACGAGACTCTGCTTTATGACGCTCAAGGTTTTGTTTCATGCGATCTTGTTTTGCAAGCTTCTGACGTTCTTCACCACGCGCCATATCTTTCACAATATGGAACAGCTCAGATGTTGCCGGATACTCTTTGTCAAAATCTACCCTGTCTTCACCCTGAACATAGTCCATGATGTTGTAGAGACGGATACTGATCTCTGATAGGTCACACTGCTCTTGAATGCCTGCTAAGCAAAGGACGTGGACGCTTTCAAAAATGTTGGCATTACGTTTTTCAATTGCCAGCTTTTGGTGCTGCAATTGCAATTCCTTTTGCTTCTTAAGCTTGAGCAGAAGGTAACCCGCATATGATGCCAGGCCGAGAACAATCACTCCGCCAGCGATGGCTAATAAGGTTACATTCATTGACTCATTTATCCTTTAAATTGGTCCAAATCCATATCTTCAAACTGAGACAATAAGTCTTCGTCTGAATGTGATTTACTACGTGACTCAGTCATTGCCGGAGCTTCAGCTTGTGGCTCTGACTCTTCATCATCGTAAATACCAAGCTGCTTCATCAGAACTTCAATGCGCGCAAGTTTTTCATCAACGTATTTCTGTAGACCGGCACCCAGGTTCTCACCTTCATCAATGCGATCAAGCAATACGTTCAGTTGCGCATCATTTTCTAGCATCTCAAGTTCTTGTTCAGCACTTAGACGGCGTTCAGATTTACTTAGCTTCTTCTGTGGCTCGACAATCAAAGGGATCTTTTTCTTGCTGCCCAGACGTGGGTCACGCGCTTGACCCGCTGTTTGCGCCTTTTGCTGCTTAGCATCTGAGTTACGGTTACCTGTCTTAAGACCTTTGCGCTTTTTGTCTTTCTTACGTAGACGTCCTTCAACGTCTGACTGAGTACGGTTACGTACAACGATTACATCGCTGTGACCACCTGATCTCGTTTTCTTACTACGGCTCATTACTGGGCTTTCCTTAGTAAAATTACATCATTACCAATAAATTCAAGCTCGAGCTGATCCCGCTCTGCCAGATAGCGAAACGTATTGCGGCTAAAAAAGACCACATGCGTTGGGTCATTTTTATAGTGCCATGTGGCAAACGCTTCAACATCAATGACCATCTTGGTCATAAGACCAATCCAGCCACCTGGCTTAACTAAATTCAACCATTGCTGCCACACTTGGTTAGGCTGATATAAGTGCTCTATTACTTCTGTGGCAGTCATAAAGTCATACGTGTTATCTAGCACCTTTGTATCTGGGTGATAGTAAATATCGTACAAACTCATGGCGTGCCCCTGTTCTTGCAACATCAATGATAATGTTGGTCCCGGGCCACAACCAAAATCAATTCCGTGAGAACTTGGCTCAATACGCTCTAATATGGGGTCAGCAACCCGCGATAAAAAGCGTCGATAACCTTCATCCGATGGATCATTCTCATGCAGATCGTAGTGGGCTTTTTCTTGTTTTGCATCCAGACGGTGGTCGGGATTAACGAAAACAAGCTCACACTGCTGACAGCGAAGATATTCGCGACGCTTATCTGCATAGTAGTGTTGATTGTCCAAGCTTTGACAAAGGGGGCAGTTATGCATTGTTCCATCCTCAAACGGGGATGCGAAACATACCAGAAAGTCGCCTTAGAGTGGAGCACTATTGTGCAAATAATCATCGATTCGTGAAAATTAGGAATAAAAAAAGCGATAGAGCAACTCTATCGCTTTCTAAATGCCTTGCGGCCAAACTGTGTTGCACTTATTTAAGTGCATCAATATTCCATTTGTTTTTGGTGCTTTCCCTGCCAAAAGTGTTGTTTGCCACCATCCTGGTGAGTTTTGGCTTTCCTTTTACTTCCTGCTACCTGAGCTAATCCTTAGCCTGATCCGTTCCATTGTCTTAAACCATTAGACAAGGTGACCATCCATATCAAGTAGGTGTCCTACCTACCCTAGCATCCATTCTGCAACTACCAAGTATCCTTTACTTGCGTCCTTGGAGACTTCCTAGTCTGATGTCCTGTACCAGCGTCCTGCCGATGAATACACTTTATCGAACTGAGCTAATTGAACAATCCTCTAATAACAATAAATCACTCTTTTTTTGCTGCGATTTTTTCTTACTCTATTTTTCAAACACTTACAAAAAACAATCAGCCAATTAATACATAACATATGGACAATCTCTCACAAACAGTAGGGAGAGATCATCCATTACTCCACGAAGCCTAGTGTGATCTGACGCAAACGAAAAAGCCCAGACTCAGGTCTGGGCTTTTTCTTTACAACTATATGCTCGAACGAATAAGTAGGGCTTAGTGTAGGCCACCAACATATTTAGAAAGTGTATCGATATCTTCATCCGTTAGCTTCTTCGCGATATCACGCATCATAGCGTTCATATCGTTAGCGCGATTGCTATCACGGAATTTCTCAAGCTGGGCTTTGATGTAATCTGCATGCTGACCAGAGATCTTAGGGAAGCCAGACAACTCAGTACCATTACCACGAGGGCCATGACACGCAATACATGCAGTTAGACCACGCTCAGCATCGCCAGCGGCGTAAAGCACCTTACCTTTCTCTACAACATTTTCAGGTGTTGAGTTCGATGAGATAGGTAGTGATGCGTAGTAAGCAGACAGATCTTTCATATCTTGCTCTGACAGCGGCATAGCCATGCCACTCATTACAGGGTCGTAACGACCTTGCTTACCACCACTAGTCATACCCAGTTTCAGATCTTTAAGCTGCTTTTCAATATATTTAGCATGCTGACCTGCTAGCTTAGGGTACATTGCGAGTTGACTGTTGCCGTCAGCACCATGGCAGGCAACACATGTTTGGGATTTTGCTTTACCAGCTTCAATGCTGCCTTGGGCCCACACAGAGCAGCTGGCTAAAAGACTCAAGATTAGCGCTAATTTCTTCATGACATTCCATTATAATTATCAAGCTTCCGGTACCACTCATGGTACAATAGGCGACCTTATGCCGAGCACGGTTATTTTACACAATTTCACAAAAAAGTAATCAATCGACTACACAAAGTCGAGATGGAGTTAACAGTGAGCGTAAAAATTCATTATCAAAACACGCATTTCATCACTAGTGCACCTGATATTCGTCACTTGCCAGAGGATGAAGGTATAGAAGTTGCGTTTGCTGGACGCTCCAATGCGGGCAAGTCGAGCTCTTTAAATCGCTTGACTAACCAACGTAGCCTCGCAAAGACCAGTAAAACACCAGGTCGTACGCAACTTATTAACTTATTTAAAGTTACTGACGGCTGCCACATCGTCGATCTTCCAGGATATGGCTTTGCACAAGTTCCTCTGGAAATGAAAAAGAAGTGGCAAAAGTCTCTGGGTGAGTACCTACAGAAGCGCCAATGTCTGAAAGGCCTTGTGGTGCTGATGGATATTCGTCACCCAATGAAAGACCTCGACCAACAGCTGATTTTCTGGGCGGTAGACAGTGGTATCCCTGTTCAGGTTCTACTCACTAAAGCTGACAAGCTGAAAAGTGGCGCGCGTAAAGCTCAGGTGCTGAAGATCAAGAAAGATGCAGTTGGCTTTGGCGGTGACGTAAGTGTTGCTGCATTCTCATCGCTGAAAGGCATTGGCGTTGACGTACTTCGTAGCAAGCTAGACGAATGGTTTGCGCCAGCACTTGCAGAGGCTATGGTTGACGAAATTGTTGATGAAGAGAACATCGATAGCGAAAACGAATAGTCCGTTTGAACAAAAGACCATTCCAGACCCTGCCTAGATGGCGGGGTTTTTTATACCCAAAATTCGGCACAGAAAATAAAAAGCCCCACCTTATAGGTGGGGCAACGGGAGAGAAATAGGTGTTATTAATTATTATGCGCTAAGGATCAGGGATCTCATTCCTCAAAGCAACCTCCCTTTTGTTGCGTCTCTTTTTATAGCGGAAAACATCGATTTATCAATAAGCTATTGATTAAAATAAACTAAACAACAATCTTTACGGCTAAAAAACCCATTATCTTACTTTGGTTTTTCACTCAAAATAACCAAAGTGTGACTGGTAGTTAGTTACATATTTTTGCTTAGTTACAGAATCTGCAGACTCGAGATAGTCGATTGAGGAGTGTGAAAATTGCAGTTTGGATGGTGAAGAAAGTGTTCAGAAGAGTGTGGGATAAATTTTTGTTTCGCCCAATAAAAAACGCCCCAGTCAAAAACTGACTGGGGCGGCTGAATCAGCCTAATCCAATAACGTGAAACAAAAGGTCTGAAAGATAGAACATCTTACCTCTGTACCCTACGTCGATTAATGTACAACAATTGGTCAGAAATGAAAACAACTTTTGTAAGTTTTTTTCATTAATTTTTTGTTTAACTACATCATCGCCAGACTGCCACTATCTTTTTTTGAGACAAAAAAAAGCCAGCGTTTGTGCGCTAGCTCATGATATTTAGACCAAATTGGCTATTTTTTGTCTAGTGCGCCTGTTCCCAGTTGTCACCATGACCCGCTTCAGCAACAAGAGGAACGGCTAGTTCAGCTGCAGACTCCATCAATTCTTGTACTTTACTTTCAATTTCGGTCAAAGCTGACTCCTGAACTTCAAATACCAGTTCATCGTGAACCTGCATTAGTAGTTTTACGCGACCATCGCCTTCCGCTTGAATCCATTGGTCAACCAACAGCATCGCTTTCTTGATGATGTCAGCAGCAGTACCCTGCATTGGAGCGTTGATCGCTGCACGCTCTGCCGCTTTACGACGCATACCATTACGCGACTTAATTTCAGGTAAATGCAGACGACGACCAAAAATAGTCTCTACATAGCCCTGCTCTGCCGCCGCGCTACGAGTATCTTCCATATACTGCATTACACCAGGATAACGCTCGAAGTACTTGTTCATGTAGTCTTGCGCTTCACCACGTGGAATACCCAGTTGTTTCGCCAGACCAAATGCACTCATACCGTAAATCAAACCAAAGTTAACGGCTTTAGCACGACGACGTTGCTCTGAGCTCACTTGATCGATAGTCGTACCCATAATTTCTGCAGCTGTGGCAGCGTGAATATCTTTACCTTGCTGGAAGGCATCCAACAACGCTTGATCTCCAGATAGGTGCGCCATAATACGCAGCTCAATTTGCGAGTAGTCGACCGCCATGATTTTGTAGCCATGTGGAGCAACAAACGCCTGACGAATACGACGACCTTCTTCATTACGAATCGGGATGTTCTGTAAGTTAGGATCAGTCGATGATAAACGGCCTGTCGCAGTAACAGCCTGATGGTAAGAAGTATGTACACGCCCTGTCTCAGAGTTAATCATCTTCGGCAGTTTGTCGGTGTAGGTCGACTTAAGCTTAGCCAGACCACGGTACTCAAGAATTAACTTAGGTAACGGGTAATCTAATGCCAGTTCTTGTAGAACTTCTTCATTAGTTGAAGGTGTGCCAGACGGCGTCTTCTTAATAACTGGCAGACCCATTTTTTCGAATAACAGTGCCTGTAGCTGTTTCGGAGAGTTCATATTGAACTCTTGCTCAGCAATCTCATACGCTTTCTGCTCTAGCTCGTCTAAACGCTGTGCGATTTCCTGAGACTGTGCTGCCAGCTTCATGTCATCAATCAGAACACCAGTACGTTCGATACGAGAAAGAACAGGTACTAGAGGAACTTCGATATCTTGGTAGATAGCTTTAAGTTTCTCATCTTGGTCGATGTTTTCCATCAAGCGGTTATGCAGGCGAAGTGTCACATCCGCATCTTCTGCCGCGTACGGTGAAGCTTCATCCAGTTCAATTTGATTGAAAGTCAGCTGCTTTTTACCTTTACCTGCAATCTGCTCGAATGAGATACAGCTATGCTGAAGGAAGCGAAGTGCCAGACTATCCATATCGTGTTTGCCGCCTACGCTGTTGTATACGTAAGACGCCAACATGGTGTCATGCTTGATACCTTTTAATTCGATATCATATCGAGCAAGTACGCTCGCATCGTACTTAAGGTTTTGGCCGACTTTTGCTTGCGTATCGTCTTCCAGAATAGGCTTTAACTGCTCTAATACCCAGTCGCGATCAAGCTGCTGTGGCGCATCAAGATAATCGTGAGCAACAGGAACGTACGCTGCCACACCCTCTTGGGTCGCAAATGACAAGCCGACTAAGTTGGCAACCATGTAATCAAGGCTGTCCGTCTCAGTATCGAAAGCAAACACATCGGCTGCTTTTAGTTTCTCTAACCATGCGTTGAACGTCGCCTGATCAAGAATCGTCTCATACTGACTACGATCGATGGTTACTGCTGAAGTATCCATATCTGGCGCTGAAGCAGCAGATACACTACTACGTTGAGCACCTGACTTTTCGTCTGATTCCACGACACCTGTGCCACCATCAAGCAGCTCGTTTAGCCAAGATTTAAAGACTAGTTGACCATAGAGCTTAACCAGTTCGTCTTTATTAGGTTCTGCCTTAACCAACGAGTCAGGTGTTTCATCCAGCTCAACATCAAGTTTGATGGTCGCCAATTGGTAAGAAAGCTCTGCATTCTCTTTGTTATCGACTAACTTCTTAGCCATGGTTTTAGAACCACGGAAACCTAAGCCTGCGATATCATCAAGGTTCTCATAAAGCTTATCGATGCCGCCGATCCCTTGCAGCAATGCCGTGGCCGTCTTATCACCCACGCCAGGAACACCAGGAATGTTATCCACTTTATCGCCCATTAACGCGAGATAGTCGATGATCAACTCAGGTGGAATACCAAACTTCTCAACCACTCCTTCACGATCCATAACCACATTAGTCATGGTATTGATCAAAGTGATGTTGTCATCCACCAGCTGAGCCATATCTTTATCACCAGTACTGATAAGTACAGGCATGCCCGCTTGTGATGCTTGGTATGCCAAAGTACCGATGACATCATCAGCCTCAACACCAGGGATACAGATCAACGGTAGGCCCATTGCTCGAATAACGTTGTGCAGAGGTTCAATCTGGCAACGCAGATCGTCTGGCATTGGTGGTCGGTTAGCCTTGTACTCTGGATACATGTCATCGCGGAAAGTTTTACCTTTCGCATCAAAAACCACAGCGATGCGATCAGAAGCAAATTGACGCATCATGCTGCGCAACATATTCACCACACCATAAACGGCATTAGTAGGAATATCACCATTACTCATCGTGCCCGGATAAGCATGAAATGCGCGATAAAGGTAAGAAGAACCGTCAATCAGAATTAACGGGTTATCAGGAATGTGAGCCATAGTCTTTACGTATCCAAAGAGAATGCAAATAAGATCTGCTTAGGATGCCATGACTAGGTCAGTGAATCCATTTTAACTCTTTGCGAGCAACTCACACATTTGCACATTCCTTTATCAATCGCCCGGTCAAATTGTGGATAACTCTGTTTATATAATTTACCCACAGGATATGAAAGGTTAGCAAAAAAACAGAAAATACAATTTAAGTCACTGTAATAAAAGAACATTCATTTGGATCGATCATTACCAGATCGATCTAATAACGATCCTTAACTGTGGAAAAGACTATTGGTGTCCTTTTGTTCGCTGGAAAATTACAGGCATAAAAAAAGCGACATCTTTCGATGTCGCCTAGCAAAAAGGGGTCAAAGCATATTCAGGTGAATGTCTCTGCTTTGCCATAAAGCTATAAATTACACTGGAAGCAATGTGAGCAATGTCGTGTCAAAAAGAACTCGTGCAAGTTCGATTAAGTTCGGTGCCATCACCATCTCCAATTCTGAATTTGGTAACTCACTGTCCTTGTGAACTTCTCTCATTCCCTAAGACGAGATAAATAATAACCATTCTCATTTAATGCGTCAACAGCTAAATGAGAAAAAATCTCATTTATTTTTAGTCTGGATTAAAACGATTTGACGAAATGAATACGACTTTCAACTAGTGGGTCTTTTTCTTCAAACTTTTCAATTAGATAGCCATTTCTGAGTAATAACCTCAGCATAGCTGGAAACTGATTTCGCGATTTCACTTTGAGCTGTTGGTAGCCTTGTTCCTTCACCCAGCGCTCTTGAACATCTAACAACTTCTGCGCGACGCCCTTGTTTCTTGCCTTCGGCGACACTCCGCCAAACCAACTATAAAAAGTTTCTTGATCAAGTTGATAGCCAATCTTAAAACCAAGTAACTGCCCTTCTTCCTCAGCGACCTGGATTAGATGGCGCTTACCTTCCAGTCTTTCTGATAAGCTGCTAATGGTCTCTTTATGGATAAACTCGCTAATATCATTAACGACCTCAACGCACTCAGCCAAGGTACCTTCTCGGCAAACAACGGTCATAACTCACTCCGGGAAAACAAAAAAGGCCAGCGTAATGCCAGCCTTTAAATCAATAAGTAAATGCTACGCGATTACTGTTGAGAACCTTTAAGGTACTCTGCCGCCTGAGCATTCTCTTCGGCCAGCCACTCTGCAACATCTTTAGCAAAATAGGTCAGAATGCCATCTGCCCCCGCTCGTTTAAAGCACAGCAGAGACTCCATAACCGTATCACGCTCTTGCAACCAACCATTAGCGAAGGCCGCTTTGTGCATCGCGTACTCACCAGAAACTTGGTAAGCAAAGGTAGGAACCTGTAGCTCAGATTTAACACGACGAACGATATCTAGGTAAGGCATGCCTGGCTTAACCATAACCATGTCGGCACCTTCGTTAACGTCCATCGCAACTTCATGAATCGCTTCATCGGTATTCGCCGGATCCATTTGGTAGTTCTTCTTGTTACCACCTTTCAGATTACTCGCACTACCGACCGCATCGCGGAATGGGCCATAATAGCATGATGCATACTTCGCAGAGTAAGCCATGATCTGAGTGTTGATGTGACCAGCTTGCTCTAGTGCTTCACGAATAGCACCAATACGACCATCCATCATGTCAGAAGGTGCAACAACATCTGCACCAGCTTCTGCGTGTGATAGCGCCTGCTTAATCAGCACTTTAGTGGTTTCATCGTTAAGTACGTAACCATCTTCATCGATGATACCGTCCTGACCATGAGTAGTGAACGGGTCAAGCGCAACATCAGTAATCACGCCAATTTCTGGGATATGTTCTTTCAAAGAACGAACCGCACGCTGCACCAAGCCTTCAGGGTTGTACGCTTCGGCTGCGCAGATACTTTTTGCGTCCTGATTCACCACAGGGAATAGAGCAATCGCAGGCACTCCCAACTGAGCAAGGTATTGAGCTTCTTCTAACATCAAATCAATCGATAGACGTTCAATGCCCGGCATGGATTCCACGGTTTCGCGGCGATCTTTACCCATAAGAATAAACATCGGGTAAATCAGATCGTTAACAGACAGTTGGTTTTCAGCCATTAGACGGCGGCTAAAGTCATGCTTGCGCAGACGGCGCATGCGACGGCCAGGGAACTGACCTTGAATCGAAACTGACACTCTATTCTCCTTGTGTGGTGAAAGTGCTTGGATTGCATAATATCACTCATTGGTAGTGACGCTAGCAACAAAGCAGAAAAATGCAAAAAATGACCAAATGCTCACACTGCCGTATACTGGCACAACTTAATTAGCCAAGAGATTTACCATGATCGATACTCATGCGCACATCTATGCCAGTGAATTTGATGCAGACCGCGACGACGTGGTTAAGCGCGCTCTAGACCAAGGCATTGATAAGATTCTGTTACCTAATATTGACTTAGAGTCGATTGAGCCGATGCTGGCAACTGAAGCTAAGTATCCGCAAATCTGTCGCTCTATGATGGGACTCCACCCTTGTTACGTTGATGGTAATGTGAAACAAACGCTGGAAATTATTCATGCTTGGTTTGAGAAACATCGTTTTATCGCGGTTGGTGAGATAGGTATCGACCTATACTGGGACAAGACCTTCAAAGCAGAGCAGGAGATGGCATTCATCACCCAGTTGAACTGGGCGAAAGAGATGAAACTACCTGTAGTAATCCACACTCGCGATTCAATTGAAGAGACCCTCACTCTGCTTGCTCAGGAACAGGATGGTTCACTGTCTGGCGTATTCCACTGTTTTGGTGGCAGTGTAGAAGAAGCGAAAGCGATCAATGACCTTGGTTTCCACTTAGGCCTTGGTGGTGTTTCAACATTTAAGAACGGTGGTATGGACAAGGTGATTCCTCACCTTGATATGGACTACATCATTCTGGAGACTGACTGCCCTTACCTAGCCCCGGTACCTCATCGTGGTAAGCGTAACGAGCCAGCCTATACCTCTTTAGTCGCTCAGCGTATCGCTGAACTGCGTGATATCAGTATCGAGCAGGTTGACAGCTTAACCACGCAGAATGCAACGAAGCTGTTTGCTCTTTAACACCCACTTTCTGTAAACAAAAAAGGCTTGCCCAATGGCAAGCCTTTTCATTTATCTGCGTGAAGATTACGCTTCTTCTTCCTGCTCGTCATTGTCGTCCTTACGGACATAGAAGCGAGCAAAGAACAAACCTACCTCAAACAGTAAACACATCGGAATCGCAAGTAAGGTTTGCGAAATCATATCTGGTGGCGTCAGCATCATACCAACAACAAACGCACCAACCACAATGTATGGACGTTTCTCGCTGAGGCTTTTCGGCGTTGTCGCACCAGTCCAACACAGCAGAATAATCGCTACTGGGACTTCAAAAGCAATACCAAACGCCAAAAACAGCGCCAGAACAAAATCGAGATAACTGGCAATGTCGGTCGCAAACTCTACGCCACCCAGTGAGATAGCGGTAAAGAAGCCAAAGACTAACGGGAATACCACAAAATACGCGAAAGCCACACCACAGTAGAACAAGAGTGAGCTCGAGAACATCAGTGGCATGATGAGTCTACGTTCATGCTTGTACAAACCTGGCGCGACAAAAGCCCATACTTGATAAAGAATAAACGGCACCGCAACAAAAATAGACGCGATTAACGTCAGCTTTAGCGGGGTGAAAAACGGAGATGCAACGTCAGTTGCAATCATCGTCGCCCCTTCGGGTAAACGCTCTACCAAAGGTGCAGAGATAAACTCATAGATATCATTGGAGAAATAGATCAGCCCTAAGAACACCACTAATACAGCTAGAATGGCTCGTAATAAGCGATTTCTTAGCTCCAACAGGTGACTGATCAAAGGCTGTGTCTGCTCAACAGAAGACATGGAGACCTCTACTCAAAAAAATCGAAAAGGAGCTGCAGTTCAGCAGCTCCTCCTAATGCGAGACTATTCGGCTTTTTTATCTGCCTGCGGCGATGGCTGAGGAGTTAAACTCTCAACCTTCTCCGTGGAGTCATTGGCGCTCGGAACGGATTCAATACTCTCATTCACAGCCTCAGCTTTGTTAGACGCTGAGTCGCTTTTGCTCGCATATGGGCGCTGTACATCTTGCGCAGCCTGCTTCAATTGTTCAACTGAAGATTTAAGCTCAGGAGAAAGGTCTTCCATTCCCATTTGCTCTGCTTTACGCAAGTTATCTTGTAGCTCTTGCACCTTAAGCTCATGTGAAAGTTCGTCTTTCACACTGTTTGCCATATTCTTCGCTGCGCCGATAAATTTCGAGACACTGCGAATAGCATGAGGCAAACGCTCAGGACCAAGAACCACCAGCCCAACGACAGATATTAATACCAGTTCCCAAAAACCGATATCAAACACGAGTTACGCCTGCTCTTTGTCTTTCTTAGTTTCAGCAGTCGCATCCGTTTTCTGCTGTTCTAGGTTTTTTTGCTCAAAGTCAGCGTCTTTTTTAGCCGCTTCATCTTCACTCATTGCTTTCTTAAAGCCTTTTACAGCGCTACCAAGATCGCCACCAATACCGCGTAGTTTCTTAGTGCCAAACAGTAGAACAACGATCACTGCAATGATCAGAAGTTGCCAAATACTAATACCACCCATTCTCTTTACCTCGGGTCTTATTAAACAAATTATTTCAAGAGTTTAACGTCTATTGACGATAAGCTCGCCAACTAAGCAACCAAAATGTGACACCACCTAGGGCACTCACCATTGAAAGTTGCTCATATGTGCTGTTGACCAATATTGCCGAGCATACGACTAATGTGGCACCAACACCAAATAAAAATTTTCCTGTCGCTTGCTGACGCTTGCTGGAACGATACCCCTGATATAGCTGATCCATGCGCTGATTCATCATCTTACCCTGACGCAAGCTGTCATAGAGCAGCTCAGGTAACTCTGGCAGTTTCTCTGCCCAGAATGGCGCTCTGTCTTTAACCGCATTGATTACAGCCTGAGGACCAACCTGATTCATCATCCACTCTTCAAGGAATGGTTTAGCGGTTTCCCACAAGTCCAGTTGCGGATACAACTGGCGACCCAGACCTTCGACATAAAGCAAGGTTTTCTGCAGCAACACTAACTGAGGCTGAACTTCCATATTGAAGCGACGTGCAGTGTTGAACAGGTTCAATAGCACGTGACCAAACGAAATTTCGCACAATGGTTTGGCGAAAATTGGTTCACAAACAATACGGATAGCAAACTCAAACTCATCGACGTTGGTTTCACGTGGAACCCAACCAGACTCAACATGTAACTCCGCTACACGGCGGTAGTCACGGTTGAAGAAGGCCAAAAAGTTTTCCGCAAGGTAACGCTTATCTTCACTATTAAGTGTACCAACGATGCCGCAATCCAGACCAATCCAGCGAGGATTTTCAGGATGCTGTGGTTCAACAAAAACGTTGCCCGGGTGCATGTCTGCATGGAAGAAACTATCTCGGAATACCTGAGTAAAGAACACGCTAACACCACGTTCAGCAAGAAGCTTCATGTTAGTGCCGTTGGCCTTTAAGCCTTCGATGTCCGATACCTGGATGCCGTATATTCGCTCAGAAACCATTACAGTTTCATTACTGAAGTCGGTAATAACTTCAGGGACGTATAATTCTTCACTGCCTTCGAAGTTGCGTCGCAACTGAATAGCGTTGGCTGCTTCGCGTCTGAGATCCAGTTCATCGAGCAAGGTTTTCTCGTACTCACGAACAACTTCGACCGGTTTTAAACGACGTGCTTCAGGAAGCGCTTTGGCGACTATACGCGCCATGCGGTACATCAGTTTTAGATCTGCATCAATGACCGGGCGAATATCTGGCCTGATAACCTTTAATACCACTTCTTGGTTAGTTGATTTCAACCTGGCGGTATGCACCTGAGCAATAGACGCAGAAGCAAGCGGTTTGATATCAAAATCATCAAACCAGGTTTCAAGCGAGCCACCTAATGCCTGCTCAATCTGCTCCTTGGCTAGCTGACCATCAAATGGAGAAACCTGATCCTGAAGTAAAGCTAATGGATCGGCAATTTGAGGAGGAAACAGGTCACGACGGGTCGACATCATCTGACCAAACTTAATCCATACCGGCCCAAGCTCTTGCAAAGCGAGACGTAGCCTATCGCCAAGTGGCTTATCAGGGTGTTTGTTCTTTATCCAAAACAGGCTCTTACGCGCTAGCAGAGGTGCTTTGGTCAATTGATGCTCTGGCAGTAACTCATCCAGCCCGTATTCTAACTGGACTCGAATAATTCGGTATAAGCGACGCAGCTCAGTCAGGGTCATGCACGCTCCAGTAACTGATTAAGTTTCGCTTCAACACGCGCAGCCTGGCTTTTCACCTCGTCAACCTGATCACAGAAGTGAGCGACTTCAAGGGGCGCTGGTGCAATTTTCCACTCTTCAGTCAAAACTTGAGCAATGTGGTTCTGATGCTTGGTCGCTTGTGACTTAATCAATTGGCCTACATTAGCAGCGCCTCGGACAACAGTGTGTGCAACCACATCACCGGTCACTTTCGACAGCCACTCTTCAATGTCTGGCTTGCAGTCAGTCATTAGCTGCGAGAATTTCTGCGCCAACTGAATATCACCTTCCAGAACCAATTTATCTTGCTTGATTAAGCGAGTGATATTGGACTGTTCACGTAGTTCAGGGAGCACAGAGAGATTAAGAGACAAATAGCAGTCAGG
The DNA here is from genome assembly GCF_000189255.1 of Vibrio brasiliensis LMG 20546. Lineage (GTDB taxonomy): Bacteria > Pseudomonadota > Gammaproteobacteria > Enterobacterales > Vibrionaceae > Vibrio > Vibrio brasiliensis. Next base: position 26,756 of record NZ_AEVS01000063.1, read on the forward strand.
CTGGCCTTCGTAATTGGCCAACACGTCAATCTGCTGACTAAAGATAAAGGTCAGCGTTTTGTTCAGCTCTTTAAGATGAACCTGAATAACCTGACCTTTCAGACGAGCAAGACGACGACCCAGTTCAGGGTCGTCCTTAATAAGAGTATTGAGCGATGTTTCGATCACTGCCGTTACTAGTGGTTCAAATGGCATAGCGAGTAACCTTAGAATTTGTAACCACGGTGCAGTGCGACAATACCACCTGTCAGGTTGTAGTATTTGGTCTGCTCAAAGCCAGCTTCGTCCATCATGCCCTTAAGTGTTTCTTGATTAGGGTGCATACGAATCGACTCAGCCAGATAACGGTAGCTTTCCGCATCATTCGCAACCAACTCACCCATTTTCGGCAATAGGTGGAATGAGTAACTATCATAGATCTTCGACAGAGGCTCAAGAACCGGTTTAGAGAACTCAAGCACTAACAGACGACCGCCCGGCTTTAGCACACGGTACATTGAACGCAGCGCTTTATCTTTATCCGTGACGTTACGCAGACAGAAGCTGATAGTAATTGCGTCAAAGTAGTCATCAGGGAATGGTAGCTCTTCCGCATTAGCCTGCACGTAATGAACGTTGCCAACAATGCCGTTATCACGCAATTTGTCACGACCGACATTTAACATTGAGTTGTTAATGTCAGCCAGAACAACATGACCTTTATCACCAACGATACGAGAGAACTTAGCGGTCAGGTCACCTGTACCACCACCTAAGTCCAATACGCGCTGACCAGGACGAACACCACTGCAGTCGATAGTAAAGCGTTTCCATAGGCGATGAATACCACCCGACATCAGATCGTTCATAATGTCGTACTTGGCTGCCACTGAGTGGAAAACCTCAGCAACTTTAGCGACTTTCTCTTCTTTCGCTACGGTTGTGAAACCAAAATGCGTGGTTTCATTTGTTTCTAAAGCTGTATTCGATTGCACGCTTGTATCCGTCATTGTGATTCCTCTTCGTACAGTGCATTGAATTAATACGACCTAAGCACTGCGGGCGATTAGTTTACTTTATCCTCATCCGGATGTCTTTCGGCGAAAGAGTCATTTTTATTCAAGCTTGCATTTTCTGTGAAATGATCGTGATGTGCGAGCTGGGCTAAGTCATTTGAAATGGATTTTTTCACCTCAACCCCGAGCTGTTTAAAGCTTTCCGCCTGACGGATCACGTTGCCACGGCCAGTCGCAAGTTTGTTCATTGCGCCTTGATAGTTCTGGTTTGCCCGGTCAAGAGCGCCACCCAAACTCTCCATATCATCAACAAACAGACGCAGCTTGTCGTACAGCTTACTTGCCCGCTCTGCAATTACCTGAGCGTTCTGATTCTGTCGCTCATTGCGCCACAGATTATCAATAGTTCGCAACGCCACCAGCAAAGTTGTTGGGCTAACCAGAATAATGTTTTGCTCCATAGCATCTTTTACTAAACTCGGATCAGCCTGAATCGCGACCTGAAACGCCGGTTCGACAGGAATAAACATCAATACGTAGTCGAGGCTGTGGATGCCTTTCAGTTGGTGGTAATCTTTTTGCGACAATCCTTTAATATGCGCCCGAAGTGCTAGTAAGTGATCACTTAGCGCTCGATCCTTTTCATGATTGGTTTCCGCATTGAAGTAACGTTCGTAAGCAACCAACGCCATCTTAGAATCAACCACGACTTGCTTATCCTGAGGTAAGTGAACAATCACATCCGGCTGATAGCGCTTGCCTGCCTCATTCTGCAGGCTCACCTGAGTTTGATACTCGTGGCCTTCACGTAATCCCGACTCAGCAAGCACGCGAGCAAGTACCACTTCCCCCCAGTTGCCCTGCTGCTTATTGTCCCCTTTTAGTGCCTGAGTGAGGTTCAGCGCCTCTTTACTCATCTGCTCATTGAGACGTTGCAGATTTTTCAGCTCATGGACTAAGGTGTGACGCTCTTTCGCTTCCTGATTGAAGCTATCACTGACCTGCTTCTTAAAGCCTTCAAGTTGCTCCCTTAACGGGGAGAGTAACCCATCAAGGCTCTGACGGTTTTGCTGATCGACTTTGGCTGTTTTGGCGTCAAATAACTGGTTGGCAAGGTATTCAAACTGCTGCTTGAGGCGCTCTTCGGCCTGTTCAAGTAACTGGAGTTTTTCCTGACTGGACTTGGTTTGTTGCTCGTGACGCGCTTCCTGCTCGCGTAATTGAGCTTCAAGCTGAGACTTCTGTTCGCGAACGCTGTTCAGGTCATCTGCATATTGTTGGCGTTCTTGTTTAACCGCTTCAAAGTAACGTAGCTTCTCTAGCACCGCCATCAATTTACCGTGAGATTGCTTGAGCTCGTGAGCCGCTTTATCTCGCTCCCCGTCAAGCTCATCAAGGTCTTGCTGTGCTTCTGCTAACTCTTTCTCTAATTGAGCAATCTGATTTGCGGCTAACTGCTGGTTCGATTCGAGCTGTTGTTCAAGCAGTTGATGATCAAAGCGCATTTTCTGTTTAACCCACCAGCCGACAGCTACGCCGCTGGCAACTGCGCTAACAATACCACTCACCAACACACCTTGATGCTCAAGAATCCATTGCATAATAACGATTTAACTCATAAATATTCGATAGTTTTAATGGTATTTTACCACTGGATAAATGTCCAGTTTGTCGGCTAGATATCGAACAGCTAGACTAGGCGCTCCGTACCCTGTACCACACTGATAGCGGATGCAAAGCAAGCTATTGGTTTTATTAAGGAACATCATGAACGAGCGTCGTGCTTTAGGATTAGGTTTATCGGCTGTACTACTCTGGTCGACGGTAGCCACCGCTTTCAAACTCACTCTGGCAGAATTTTCTCCGATTCAAATGCTTACCGTTGCCAGCATTGTTTCTGCTATCGCGCTAATCACCATTTGCGCGGTTCAGGGCAAACTCAAATTGCTACCGAGTACATTTTTATTTAACCCTTGGTATTACTTACTGCTTGGCCTGATTAACCCACTGGCGTACTACATAATTTTGTTTAAAGCCTACGACTTGCTTCCCGCATCACAGGCACAGGCGATCAACTACAGTTGGGCGATCACCCTAACCTTAATGGCTGCTGTATTTTTGGGGCAGAAGATTCGTAAACAGGATTGGCTCGCCTGTACGTTCAGCTATCTGGGTGTGATTGTCATTGCCACTAAGGGCGACGTACTTGGCTTGAATTTCGATAGCCCACTTGGGGTTGGTTTAGCGCTGCTTTCCACTTTGCTATGGGCAAGCTACTGGATTCTAAATACAAAAAACAAAGCGGACCCTATTGTCGGCGTACTATTAGGCTTTCTTGTCGCCATTCCGTGTGCGATAGGGTTAACCATTTATGAAGGGCTGTCTTTTGACCAGATCTCTGGCCAGGGGTGGCTTGCAGTGACTTACGTAGGCTTGTTTGAAATGGGCGTCACTTTCGTACTGTGGTTAAGTGCACTAAAACTCACGCAAAACACGGCACGTATCAGTAACCTTATCTTTGCTTCACCGTTTATCTCACTGATGCTGTTAGCAAGTATCATCGGCGAACAGATTCATCCAGCAACTCTGGTTGGGTTAGTGCTGATCATCGCAGGCCTGGTGATCCAACAGATCAGATTCGGCAAAAAAGATCTTAACAAACAAGCGGTGTAACAACTCTGCTACATTAGGCTCGTCTATTCGTTTCTAGAAAAGTTGATAGGCGAGCTCGCTGCCATTACCACGAACCTTATCGATTTTAGACGCCAGTTCTGGCGATACGTGTAATGCCTGGGCAGCTTTACTGTTTGCCAGATAGTTTTGTTTTTCTTGCTCTTCAAACATCGCATCCCAGCGCTGATGAGCATCACGAGCAAGGTACATCAGGCAAGCTAATCGCTTCGATTCCACGGCTTTAGCCGGGTGGTTAACATTAGCAATCGCATCTACCAACTCATTGGGGAATTTCCAGCTCTCCGCTAAAACCGCCCCAAGCTGCTGAGCATCGACACCTAACACTTCTCTTTGTACCACAACCGCATTTTCGCCATTAGCGACACGATGGCTTATCGCTACAGCTTTTTCAGGCTCTAAGGTATGAATCATCAACTCGCCAATATTGTGTAGTATGCCAGTGGTAAAGGCTTCGTTAGGGTCGAGTTTAATGTCTTTGGCTATCGTACTGGCTATGGTGGCAACTTCAAAAGTGCCAGCCCAGTAGTCTTTGATATTTAAGGTTTCTATTTTGGGAAAACTTGAGGCGAGAATGGAGGAAGAGATTAAATTACGAATAGCCCCGATACCAATACGCACGATGGCATCATTAATATTTGAGGTACCTTTAACGCCACCAAATTGGGCTGAGTTTGCCATCCTCAGCACTCGAGCCAGAAGTACCTGATCCATCGCCATTTTGTGTGCAAGCTCGCTAAAGTCGATAGAGTCACGGTTGACCATCTCCAGCAATTCCTGCAAAACACTTTCAATTCGTGGTAATTCGTTAATTCGAGAGATCAGTGCTTCTTGGCTCATAGAGTTCACTCCTTCGCTACCCTTCACTTTTTTTATAGAGTAAGTGTAGTACCAAAGAATGAACTCGAATCGTTTTTAGTTCACGAAAATTACACCCACTGCCCTGCAACAAAACCAGAGCTCCAGCACCACTGGAAGTTGTAGCCGCCTAGCCAACCAGTGACATCCATTACTTCACCAATAAAGTACAAGCCTTTGATTTGCTTGCATTCCATCGTTTTAGAAGATAGATGTTTAGTATCAACACCACCCAGCGTTACTTCTGCGGTTCGGTAGCCTTCAGTTCCATTCGGCATGATTTGCCAGTTTTCCAGAGTATGAGTGATCTCACCAAGTTGCTTGGCGTTAAATTGTTTAAGGGGCTTATCCTGTAGCACTTTCCGATCAATTAATACTTCGACCAATCGCTTAGGTAACACCTTCGCCAGCGTATTCTTGAGTGTCTGATTCGGGTGCTTCTCAAGTGAACGTTGGAGCAACTCATCAATATCAGCTTCAGGAACCAGGTTAATCGTCACCTTTTCACCGGCCTTCCAGAATGAAGAGATCTGCAATACAGAAGGGCCTGATAATCCGCGATGAGTAAACAACAAAGCTTCTTTAAATACAGTGCCATCCTGAGCGGTGATCTCGGCAGGAATAGCGATTCCGGATAGCTCAGCAAATGCTTCTTTATCTTCTTTGTGCAGAGTAAACGGTACGAGACCCGCTGTGGTTGAGATAACCTCTAAACCAAACTGCTCAGCTATCTTGTAGCCAAAAGGCGTGGCTCCAAGTTTAGGCATCGACAAGCCGCCTGTCGCAACGACGAGGGACTGGCACTCAATCACGCTGGTGTTGGCATGCAGAGTGAAACCCGTCTCAGTTTGTTCGATATGGTGAATATCTTGCTGATAGCGCTGACTGACACTTGGGTAGTCGCACTCTGCAAGCATCATTTTTACGATGTCTTTTGAGTCGTAGTCACCGACGCAAAATAGCTGACCATGGTCGCGTTCTTCAAATTCAATACCATGCTTGCTGACCATGGAGATGAAGTCCCAGTTGGTGTACTGAGATAGCGCAGACTTAACAAAGTGTGGGTTTTGACATAAGTAGTTATTCGCCGTCACATCATAGTTTGTGAAATTACAGCGACCACCACCAGCAATCAGGATTTTTCGGCCAGGCTTTTTAGCGTGGTCGAGCACTAAGGTCTTACGGCCGCGTTTTCCAGCTTCCGCCGCACACATTAGCCCAGCAGCACCTGCTCCGATAATGACAACGTCAAACTTTTCCGTCATGAATAACTACTCATTAAAACCAATAAAAAAGGATGTGCGTAGTGCACATCCTTAGCAATTTGAACGGTTATTCTAGCGGTATTTACATTGAATGCCAATTCAACACTCAGAGAATCATCGCCGCCAATAGTGTTACAGCAAGTAAAGAGGTCGACAGGATAAACAGCTCTCTGACGCGGTCACACTTGCCAGTAAACACTTCATCATGGTGATGATGATACTCTTTACTCTTAAGGTAGTGGAATAAGCGAACTTGCTTAGTGACATTACCATGTGTAGTAAAGAAACCACCGCCATCGACTTGCTGATAAAGCAAAGGATGGGCTTCTCGCATGATGTAAATGAGTGAGCGCAGCGCAGTGAGATAGCGAACCATATTCACTACCGTTACCATCAATAACGCAAATAGAATTGTGTCAGCGTTGATCATCTTTTCCTCCCTACATCTTCTTAAGTGCCCAGAGAAAAAGACGATCAAATTTAGATAGTCTTTCGCTGATTACTCAGCAGGGGCATCCATAATTGAAGATGAACCTTCTTTTGCCAAAGCTGCTAAATCTTTATCAATAAAGAACAGTGCTTTACCGTCTTCACCAACAAGATCTAACTTATCTAAGATCCCTTTAAATAACTTCTCTTCCTCGTGCTGCTCTGCCACGTACCACTGTAAGAAGTTGAACGTTGAATAGTCTTGTGATGTAAACGCAACATGAGCCAGCTTATTGATTTTTTCAGTAATCATTTGCTCGTGCTCGAATGTTTCGCGGAATACATCTCCCAGGCTATTGAACTCGTGCTTAGGTGCTTCGATAGCGCCTAAAATTGGCATTGCACCTGTCTCGCTCACATAAGTGAAAAGACGTTGCATGTGCTCCATTTCTTCTACGGCGTGAGCACGTAAAAATTCAGCTGCGCCTTCGAATCCTTTGTCTTCACACCAAGCACTCATTTGTAAGTATAGATTGGATGAGAAAAATTCGAGATTAATTTGCTCATTCAATTGTTCAACCATTGCTTGAGAAAGCATGTACCACTCCTACTAAGTCTATGAAGTTAAATTGACTATATCATGTTCATCACCTTAACACTTTGCATAGCAAATGTGGATCTGAGATCACCCCTGCAAAATTTATTAATACGAGGTGCTAATCTTTAATCAGTTCCCTTAACAGGAGATAGCACTATGAGTTATCAACACATTTTGGTTGCCATTGACCTCTCTGAAGACAGTAAAGTTTTGGTCGAGAAAGCCGTATCTTTGGCAAAACCACTCGACGCTGTGGTTTCATTCATTCATATCGATGTGAACTACGCAGAGCTCTATACCGGGTTAATTGATATCAACTTGGCTGAGACTCAGCATCAAGCTATCGAAGCATCTCAACGACAGCTACAAGAACTGGCGGACCACGCAAATTACCCAATCAAACATACCCTGGTTGGCAGTGGTGATCTAAGCAACGAGCTATGTGACACCATCAATGAGTTCAATATTGATTTGGTTGTCTGTGGCCATCATCAGGATTTCTGGAGTAAGCTACTCTCTTCAACGCGTCAGCTAATTAACTGCTCGCCTGTTGATATGTTGGTAGTACCACTAAAAGACTGATTGATAGCCAATATTGGTATAAACTGCCCGATAGTTTTTGATAATGAGTCTTAATTATGGGGTATTTATCCGCTGTCACTTTATTGTGGGCATTCTCTTTTAGCCTGATCGGCGTTTATCTTGCCGGTCAGGTCGATTCTTGGTTTTCGGTGTTAATGCGAGTTGCATTGGCAAGCTTAGTATTCCTGCCATTTTTGCGTTTCAAAGGGGTCGATAAAGGCCTGATTGCACGCCTGATGGTTATTGGCGGCTTCCAGCTCGGTTTGATGTACTGCTTCTACTACCAATCTTTCTTGCTACTTTCCGTTCCTGAAGTACTGCTATTCACCGTATTCACACCTATCTACGTCACCATCATTTATGATCTGCTGAAACGTCGCTTCTCGCCTTGGTATTTGGTGACCGCAGCAATCGCAGTTGCGGGTGCAGCATTTATTAAGTTCGCAGGTATCAACGAGAACTTCGTTGTCGGCTTCTTAGTGGTGCAAGGGGCAAATGTCTGTTTTGCTATCGGTCAGGTCGGTTATAAGTACCTGATGGAGAAGTATCAGGTCGAGCTTCCTCAACATACCATTTTCGGCTACTTCTACCTTGGCGCTTTGTGTGTTGCGACAGTTGCCTTCGCACTAATGGGTAATATCGATAAGATGCCAACCACCAGCACTCAGTGGGGCGTTTTGATTTATCTTGGACTGATTGCCTCGGGTCTTGGTTACTTTGCATGGAACAAAGGCGCAACCATGGTGAATGCAGGAGCGCTAGCGATTATGAATAACGCCTTGGTGCCTGCAGGGCTGATCGTCAATATCGTCATTTGGAACCGTGACGTCGATATTGCTCAACTTAGCATTGGTGGAGCGATCATTCTGCTTTCGTTGTGGGTCAATGAAACCTGGGTCAAGCGCAAGGTACAGCAGAGTACTCAATCCTAGGTTTAACTATGCTGATTAATAAAAAACGCTCTCCGATTGGAGAGCGTTTTTTTGTTGTGCATTAATGAATATTGTTTCCGCTACGTGTATCAGTCAGTTCTGACGTGGCAGTAGCAATCGCTATCTGAGTCGGTAGCTGTGCTTCGAGTTTGTGCTGACGTTTTGCCAACTTGTGCTGCTTTTTAGCCAGTTTAAGCAGTTTCTTTTGCTGCTTGTAGTACTTCTTAAGGGCTTTCTTAGCGCTTTTTATTGCTTTCTTATCTGATAGCTCACCTACGTCAGGTAACGCAGCCTCAGTTTGCTGAGCCTCGATTAAGGGTTGCGGGCGAGCCGCTTTCTGCTTAACTCGTTCAACAACTCTTCGTACTGCTTGCGCTTTCTGTATGGAGGATTCTGTTTGTGCTTGCTTAGGCAGTGCCTCAGCGAGCAAGGCACAACTCTTCTGCTGTTCAATAGGCTGATTTTGACAGGCTTTAGGAGGAATGGCCGCAGGCTTACATAGCGAATCTTTCGCTGACGACGAGCGGGCACATGAACGACAAATGTATTTGGCATCACTCACCAAACGGTGAATTTCACCCAAATTATCAGCAATTTGCTTGCGGTTCATCTTACAAAGACTTTTAGCCACGCTACAACTCCAGCTAAGAATACGAATAGTTCTTAGTAAGATATACCTGCTTGGTTAGCAATTAGCAAGAGCAAAAGTCGCAGAATTGATACAGCGTTCGCTAAGTCATTGATGCATTAACATAAACATCAAAGCGATTTTTTTTGGTCTCAATAGCCATGGTTGGTTTCTTGTCATCAAGCCAGTTCGCATAATCAGGGCGCTTAACCACAACCCTTTTAGCGGCAAGGGCTAAAGCGGGTTCTAACAAACTGTCTGCATCCAAATCTGCCCCGACAAGAGACTGAAAGACACGCATCTCTTTTTTGACTAGCGCGCTCTTTTTCTTATTCTCCGGATGTGGATACATTGGATCGAGGTAAACCACGTCAGGTTGAACAAACTCTTTATCATTTGCCAACTGATCGAGTGCGTCGTGACTGGACGCGTGCAGTAACGACATTCGTTCACTAACCCAATCCCCAATCTCAGCATCTTGCTTAGCTCGCTCCAGACCATCATCAAGTAGTGCAGCAACCACAGGGTGACGCTCCACCATTTGAACCTTACAGCCCAGTGACGCCAGAACAAATGCATCACGCCCCAGACCCGCAGTACCATCGAGGATGGTTGGTGTACTACCTTTATTTAACCCGGCCGCTTTGGCGATGGCCTGCCCTTTACCACCACCAAATTTGCGGCGGTGAGCTACCGCGCCACCAGCTAAATCGACAAATATTGCACCTAACTTTGGCTCATCGAGCTTACGTAACTCAAGTCTTTGGTCAGTCAAAACTAAGGCAAACGGACTCTCTTCGCTGTGGGTTAAGCCCCAGCGTTGTGTAATCTGTTCAAATCGGTCTGTTTGCGTCTGATCTTCACATTGAAGTTGTAGTTGCACGAAGTGCTCCAAAGTCTTGTTACGTTAAGAGTGCGCAGTTTACTGGATTTTCAACAACGGTACTAAGGTTTCTGTGTCACCATTAACTCTTCGATCAGCTCAGCTAAAGGTTTTGGCTTACCTATTATATATCCCTGAGCGTAATCAACCCCAAGCTCCATCAACTGTTCAATGATATGTGTGTTCTCAACAAACTCGGCAACCGTCTTCTTACCCATCTGGCGTGCAAGATCATTAATCGACCTAACCATCAGGTGATCCATCTCATTGACATCAATATCCCTGACAAATATGCCATCAATCTTCACAACATCGACTGGCAGTTTTTTCAGGTAACCAAACGATGACAGACCAGAACCAAAGTCATCCAACGCGATTTGGCAACCTAACGCTTTTAGTTGGGTGAAGAACTCAATCGCTTGGTTCATATTGCTCATCGCTGCCGTTTCAGTGATCTCCAGACAGATCTTGTCGCAAGGCACTGATGACTGTGACAGCTTGTCTAACAAGAAGCGAATAAACTCCTTGTTACCCATCGAATGCCCTGACAGGTTGATTGAGCATGTGTTTAGATGTTCCAGTACTTCAGGGTTACCAGACAGATAATCCAAAGCTTGGGTGACAACCTGCTTATCAAGCAGATGAGCGATATTGTAGCGTTCTGATGCAGGCATAAAGATGCCAGGAGAAATGTATTCACCCTCAGCATTCTTAATTCGAATCAGAATTTCAAAGTGCATTCCCTGCTCTTCTCCAGTCAAATCCAGAATTTGCTGGGCAAACAGTTCTATTCGTTGGTTCGCAAGCGCGTCATGGACCAGATTGACACTCTCCATCTCCTGCTCTCGTCGACGCAGTTCTTTATCATCGAGGCAGTACATGCTGTAGCGGTTGCGGCCTTCTTCTTTGGCAACGTGACACGCGGTATCAGCTTGGGCATGAACCATTTGTGGCGATGACGCAGTATGGTCAATTAAGCGAATACCGATTGAGCAGTTAAGATTGAGACGTATATCTTCCCAAATAAAGGCGTGTTCACTGAGCGTAGTGATTATGGTGCCCGCGACCTTTTTCACATCGAGTTCAGTACAGTCTTTGAGAAGAATCGCAAACTCATCGCCACCCATACGCGCCAATATCGAGTTATACGGCAACACCTCTTCTAACATGCTGGCACAAAACTGAATAGCAGCATCACCCGCTTCATGTCCGGCAGTATCATTGAGTACTTTGAGCTGGTCGAGGTCGATATACAACATCGCATGAGTTCGAGTGTAACTCGCCACTTCACGCAACGCTTTTTCGAGCTCTCGTTCAAAATAGTTACGACTAAAAGTTCCAGTCAGCAGGTCATGCTGTGCCTGATATTGTAACTGTTCCGAAAGCTTACGGGTCTCAGTGACATCTTCACCAACGATTAGGATATGACCTGACTCGACCAGTGGTCTTATGTTCTCTCGTACCCAAACGGTGTTTCCATTAGCGTGTCGATATTCGATGTCACGGCGCCAGACACCTTTTATAGCTTGCTTGGGCTGTAGCAGTACCTGCCTTGCAATTAACGCATCAGAATTGAGGTAAAACTCTTTCAAACGATGGCCTAACAGTTGATCTGACTTGTAACCTAACAACTGCTCAGCAAACTGATTGACCTGCTGGACGCGATTCTGCTCATCTAAGGTCACCATCATCACCGGTTGCTGGTCATAGTAGTGACTGAGATTCGCTTCACGTTGGTAGAGACGCTCTTCGGTTATCTTTCTCGACGTTACATCACGAGCTTCAAGTAGGTATTGCTTACCGCCCTGAAGTGAAGGGATAGGTTTTAGCGCGACTTCTAACACCATAGAGCCATGTTCAGCATGCCAGATTTCAGCTTCAAACTGGGTCGCTGAGTCATCTGATTGTTGTTGGAAGAACAACTGAAGCTGTTTAGCTGCTTCCGCCTCCCAATGGCGATGCTGCCAGATAGGACGGTCAATGCTAAAGTCTTGGTGATAGAGTAACTCTTGCAGCTTACTGTTACTTGAGGTGATACACCCTTGTGGATCGAGTACGCCGATAAAGTGATAGCTTTGGTCAAAGACCATTTCAATCAGTGTCTGACTCTCTTTCGCCAATTGTTCGCTGCGCTTTATGCGGCTCAAGTAGTAGACCAACACCATGATCACTACCGTAAGGAAGATGGTAATACTACCGATAGCTTTAAGCTCATGGGCATATCGGTCAGCGAAGTCTAGTGGCTTATTAAACAGTGATGAGTCCTCTTCACCATCAATACCCAGCCCCCATTTAGTCACTGCCTGATAGTCGAGCTTAACCTGAGGGATACCGTGCTTAACGCTTGGTAACGTCGCGTTAGGGTTATCAAGTGCTGCCATAAGTAGCTCAGCCACTAATTGCCCGTGTTGAAACCCGCTTTGCACTACGCCCCCGACAGCACCATGCCCTAAAGCAAGATCGCGCACCATATAAACCGGTGCTTTTGACACTTCGTTGAGACGTTTCCATTTATCATGTTCCGCAACTAACTCACCGCCAATTTCACGATCATAAAGCGAGAACAAGACTGCATCACGAAGACCGAGTTTAGACAGATGCTCTAACAGTCGCTCATAGCTATCCGGAATATAGGAAACAATTTGGTCACGATATTGTGGATGGTCAGAGAGAAATTGACCAACTTGTTGTCGTACCGCTTCACCGCTTACAGAATGGTCACTGACGATGTGTATTAACTTTACCTGAGGCTGGATTCGCTCAATCAGAGAGATATTACTAAATAGATCAATATCTTCTACGACTCCAGTGGCATTTAAGTTGTTATGCAGTTCAGGGATGTAATTGTTTATTCCACCAAATATAACCGGCACATCACCAATCTCATCAGCCAGCTGGTTCATTAGCTTCAGCGCGTTGTTGTCACTAACAACGATCGCCTGAAAGTTCTCTTGCTCGAACTTGGTTTTGTAGAGTTGGTACAAGCGTTCAAAGTAAGTGTCATTCTGAATTCGCTTGCTATCCAGATAGAGAACCCGGGTCGGAATTCCCGAGCCCTTTAGCTGGGTATCCAGCCCATGTTGGAAGGCATCCGTCCAGAAAAAGCCTTGATGGTAGGAATGAACTATCAGCACATCTTTATCATGCGCCTGGGTAAACGAACTACAAATTATCGCTAGAAGGAATAGACATAAACGCACTAAAATGTGTCTCAGTACCAAAAATTATAATTACTATTGTATCACCACTGGTGATAGTTTGTACTAAAGCCGTAACAATTACGTGAATTACAAGGAGTTACATGCAGGCTCATAATATTAAGCTAGATGACTTAGACAAAGCTATCCTCAAAACACTGATGGAAGATGCACGTACTCCCTATGCAGAAATGGCCAAGCTATTTGAAGTGAGTCCGGCGACGATTCACGTCCGCATCGAGAAGATGAAATCTGCGGATATCATTCAGGGAACGGAGGTGATCGTTGATACCAAAAAGCTCGGTTACGACGTGTGTTGCTTTATTGGAATCAACCTTAACGCTGCGCGTGACTACCACTCAGCGTTGGAAAAACTCAATGCACTTGAGGAAGTGGTTGAAGCCTACTACACCACAGGTGCCTATAATATCTTCGTCAAGTTGATGTGTCGTTCAATTGAAGAATTGCAGTACGTACTTATCGATAAGCTGCAAGCGATTGACGAAGTGCAATCAACTGAGACGCTGATTTCGCTGCAAAACCCTATCAACCGCAACGTTAACCCATAAAAAAACTCGCCGAGGCGAGTTTTTCAATTGAGTAATCTGCTATTTTTCAGCAAGGTACTTTTTAAGATCTTCCACAGATATTCCCTGGTCAGCAATCTCTTTAGCCAGAGACTCGACCTGCTCACCTTTGCGAGACTCAATTACCTGTTGAAACTGATAAACCATATCGCGAAGAATTGGTAGTGGCACTTGTTTTGCTGCACTGCGAATGCGCTCACCACTTTGGTTACCCAATTCACTCAACAATTTACCAAACATAATTTTTTCCGGAGAATCTTCTAGTTGCTCCAGAAGACGAGCCATTTCATAAGTCGTCATTGACATCGTAGCGATTTATCCACACATCTCGATATAAGAAGCTCAAATATACATCGTTTTATTTATTTATCAAAGCTTGTCTAAGTTAATTAAGCCATCGCATGATGCCAGTCTCGGCCCTTTCTCGACCAAAGAATAGCTAACGCCGGTGCGATAATAATCATCAGTGTCGCAATCATGATCTGAGGTTCCATTCCTAAACGTTGAACCGTACCCACTACCAGACCCGAACCGCTCATCTGGAACAGACCCAACAGTGCCGCCGCTGTTCCTGCTTTGTCGCCAAATGGAGCCAGCGCTTTGCCTGCTGCTGCACCAAGAATCCATGCGAAGCCTATCGATGACATGAAAATTGGCAACATAAACGCCATTGCGGTTGCTTGGCCATTAAGCATAAGCATCACCAAACCAGCAACGATTAACGTCACAATACCTACGGTTAGTGCCATATGGGTACCGAATCGGTCCATAAACTTAGGAGCACTCATACATGCGATGATGTTTATTGCAGCATTGATTCCGAACCACATGGTGAACTCATTCATGGTTAACCCTAGGTTTTCCATCAGAACAACTGGTGCTGATGTTACATAGCCTAGGATCACTGCCATCGCTAACATGCACAAGGTCGCGTGGAAAAGAAACGAAGGTGTTTTAATAACATCTAAGTAGCGATTGAGTTTGAATACCGGCTCTTTGCTCAGTTGTGGATTTGTTTCTTTCAACCCCATCCATAACATCACTAGTACTACTACAGCAAAGCCAGCCATAAAGCTGAAGTTTGAACGCCAACCAAATTGCTGGGTTAACCAGCTACCAAGAATTGGGGCAAGTGCCGGAATAAAGCAGATAGCACCATTTAGATAGCTGATCATTTTACCGCTTTTCTGCGGACCGAATATATCGCGAACTGTTGCAAAGGCTGCTACCGATGTCGCGCACGCACCTAAGCCTTGTAGCAAACGAGAGACGAGCATCCACTCTATGTTTTGAGCACTCCACGCCAATAAAGCGCTCATCGCGTAGATACTAACCCCTCCCAATGCAACAGTTCGACGTCCTAGTTTATCTGCCAATGGACCAGCAAAAAGCTGGCCTACACCCATAGCAAATAAGAACCATGTAATTGTGTCTTGCGCTAGCGCGTGTTCCACGTGGAACGTTGATGAAATCAGTGGTAGTGCAGGTAGATAGATATCGATGGCCAAAGGGCTAAATAGCACCAGTAGTGTAAGTAGTACTAATTGACTCTTTGTTGGATCATTGTAAGTTGCCGACTGCACGTGATTCTCCGCTGCGCATGATGAAATTGCCTATATAGTAGGCTAAACTAGATATGCCTACTAATGACGTATTGTCATCAAAGTTATTCCCCCAGAGAATTACTCATGAATATAGAGAAACTTGCTCGAATTGATCTGAATTTGTTGGTTTGTTTACGGGTTCTGATCGAAGAACTCAATGTTACGCGAGCAGCACATAGGCTCTGCTTAAGTCAGTCTGCAGTCAGTAAAAATCTTGCCAAGCTAAGAGTTCAGTTTGATGACCCTCTATTTGTTCGTCACGCTCATGGATTGAAGCCAACACCAAAAGCGCTGTTTCTAAAACCGAAGCTTGAAATACTAATTAACCAACTTGAGCAGTTAACACAACCAGAGCAATTCTCACCAAGCTCGAGTGACTACCGCTATCAAATCGCTGCAGTAGAGAGTGTTTACCCTCTGATTTTGCCCCACTTTTTGCCTGAGATATTTAATCGTGCTCCCGGTGTGACCATTAGTACCCATGCCTGGTCTGAAGATACTTTTCGCCAAATTCAACGGGGCGAGATTGATTTGGGAATAACAGGCAAGGATATCGATATCAATGATGCAAAGCTCACCATGCTGCCTCCCAATGATATCTGTGAGCAGGAAATCTATCGCGATAACCAAATGTGTTTAGTACGCAAAGACCATCCCGCATTGAACCAAACCTGGAACTTAGATAACTTTTTAGCGCAACGCCATGTACAAGTGCGATGTGATGGCAATGAGCGATGGCTACTAGACTACCGTTTGGCGGACATAGGTAAAGAACGCGACATTGCCATTACTGTACCCGACTTTAATAGTGCCGCTAGCTTGTGCTCTTACACCGATTTCGTTTTTACCGCTCCCAGTCATTTCGTTAAGCTTGCCTCAAAGCAACTAGATTCAACTGTGCTTCCACTACCTATGGAATTCCCTCCTATGGCTTACACGCTGTTTTGGCACCGCGACAGAGAAAATGACCCTGCATTGTCCTGGTTACGACAAATCATTCGGGATAAAACCACAGCGCTTAGATAATTTGCAGGCTGACGGTAAAAAGAGTAGCTTATTCGCATCGTCCAATTGAGTGAATCATCGTCTAAATGGACACCCATACCAAAATGAAGGATTAACACAGATGCTAACTACTACAGAGCAGCGTTTGACTGCGATTCGACAATGGCTAGCGCAGCACAATATTGATGCCCTGCTCGTTCCACATGAAGACGAGTATTTAGGTGAATATGTTCCGGCTCATAACGAGCGTCTTCACTGGCTAACAGGTTTCACAGGTTCAGCTGGCGCAGCAGTAATTACTCAAGAGAAAGCAGCGATTTTCGTAGATGGGCGCTATACGGTTCAGGTCACTAAACAGGTACCTTCTGAGCTGTTTGAATACCGCCATTTGATCGAAGAGCCGGCTCTGGATTGGATTCAAACTCACCTTAATTCTGGTGGTTCAGTCGCAATTGACCCACGTATGCACAATTCAGCGTGGCTAGAAGCAGCTCAGTCGAAGCTGGCTGGTAAAATTGAGCTTACAATTTTAGACAGTAATCCTATCGATCAACTGTGGCACGATCGCCCAACACCTGTTATTTCAGATGTTCGTCTTATGGCAACAGAGTCTGTAGGCCAATCTAGCGAAAGTAAACGTCAGGAAATCGCACAACTTGTAACTAAAGCTGGCGGCGACGCAGCGGTTATTACCGCACTAGACTCTGTCTGTTGGCTGCTTAACGTTCGTGGTCTTGATGTATCGCGCCTACCTGTTTTGCTGTCACATGCAATCATTCATGCGGATTCAAGCGTCGAGTTCTTCCTCGATCCAGCTCGTCTTTCTGATGACTTCGCTAGCCATGTAGGCAGCGGTGTCACTGTCCACCACCCTGATTCACTTCAAGCACGAGTTGAAGCTTTATCTGGCAAGAAAGTACTGCTCGACCCATCAACGAGTAATGCGTGGTTTAAGCTAGTTCTGCAAAACTCTGGCGCAACAGTAATTAGTGCGGCAGACCCTTGTCTGATGCCAAAAGCAGCCAAGAATGAAGTCGAGATTGCAGGCATGAAAGCGTGTCATATTCGCGATGGTGTCGCGATGTGTAAATTCTTAACTTGGCTTGATGCTGAAGTCGCTGCGAATAACCTACACGATGAAGCGATTCTGTCAGATAAGCTGGAAAGCTTCAGACAGCAAGATCCATCCCTTATGGATCTGAGTTTTGACACCATCTCTGCTGCAGGTGGCAACGCTGCAATGTGTCACTACAACCATGAGAACCAACCTGAACCTGGTAAGTTAGAACTTAACACTCTTTACTTAGTCGATTCAGGTGGCCAGTACTTAGACGGTACAACAGATATCACTCGTACCGTTGCGATCGGTCAGCCAACTAATGAGATGATTAATCAATTCACTCTTGCCCTAAAAGGTCATATTGGTGTTGCCCGAGCACGTTTCCCTAAAGGTACTCGTGGTTACCAAATCGATACTTTAGCGCGTCAGCACTTATGGGCAGAAGGTTACGATTACGATCATGGTACTGGTCATGGTGTCGGTCACTTCCTAAGTGTTCACGAAGGTCCAGCAAGCATTTCTAAGAAGCAAATCGATGTCCCTATCACTAAAGGCATGGTGCTATCTAACGAACCTGGTTACTACCGTGCCGATGCATTTGGTATTCGTATCGAAAACCTTGAGCTGGTTGTCGAGACAGAAACAAATGGCGACTTCCCAGTGCTTTCGTTTGAATCACTAACTCGCTGTCCAATTGACGTACGAAACATCAATGTCGATATGCTGACTCGTCCAGAGCTTAAGTGGCTTAACGATTATCATCAAAAGGTATGGGATGACATCAGTCCACTGGTTGAAGGTGAAGTTAAACAGTGGCTAGAAACAGCAACTCAGCCATTGGCTCACTGCTAGTCTTAGCTCTTTTACTAGATAGCAAAAGGCTCTCCAATGGAGAGCCTTTTTTATATAACGAATCTAATGCGATCCTACACGTCTGGATGTTTCACGTGAAACACTACTTGCTTGTTTCTATCCGGAATACGCAGAGTGCCAATCACGCCAAACAGGGTCAAAGCCCTTAGCTCTTATCATTGACTCAACAGATGCTGCACTTCTTTCGTCACTGATTTCAAACTGCTCTAGTTCGACTTCATCCGAGGCGTATCCGCCAGGCTGAGTCTTCGAAGCCGCAGACATACTGGTAATCCCTAAAGGTAATACATTGTCTCTAAACATTGGTGACTCACGTGTGGATAGAGACAACTCTACTTCAGGGTTTAGTAGACGATAAGCACATATCAACTGAACCAGTTGTTTGTCTGTCATCACGGACTTAGGTTGTAACAGGTTGTTCGAACTTTCCCCTTCACATGGACGTAAGCGAGGAAATGAAATCGAATATCTTGTCTGCCAATAGGTGCGTTCTAGATACTCCAGATGAGCTGCAACATAGAAGCAGTCCGTGCGCCACTCATCCAATCCTATCAAAGCGCCAATGCCAATTTTGTCGATTCCTGCCCTAGCTAACCTGTCTGGAGTATCAAGACGATAGTCAAAATCCATCTTGTTGCCCCTCAGGTGGTGTCGAGCATAAGTAGAAGGATTATAAGTTTCCTGATAGACCATCACAGCATCTAAGCCGAGTGTTTTTAGCTCCGCGTAATCCTGCTGATTTAAAGGCTGAACTTCCATCGCGAGATAATTGAATTGCTGCTTTATCAGCGGCACCATTTCGCGGAAGTAATTCATCCCAACCTTAGTTTCATGCTCACCGGTTACAAGCAATACACTGTCGAACTTCATCTCCTTGATTGCTTTAACCTCATCCTCGACTTCTTGCTTGTTTAGCGTCCTGCGCTTGATGCGGTTCTCCATCGAGAACCCGCAATAGGTACACGCATTGGCACACAAGTTAGAGAGATAAAGAGGAATATAGAGCGACATCGTATTGCCGAAACGATTACGGGTGGCTGAGTAAGAAAGCTGTGCCATCTGCTCAAGATAAGGTTCAGCTGCGGGAGAAATCAGAGCCTTAAAATCTTCAAGGTTACGCTTTGGTTTACTGAGGGCAACTTCCACATCTTGAGCTGTTTTGGCATAAATAGACATAGATATATCATGCCAATTTAGTTGCTTAAACTGTTCAACAAAACTCATTTGTTTCCCCTGTGGTTACGACATCTCATCGAGGAACGAGGTCAATGGACTGGAAGCTACGGCATAATTTACCCTGCCTGCCAACCCGGCTTCATACGCCATACGTCCGGACTCAACTGCCATTTTGAACGCACGTGCCATAGCGACAGGATCGCTTGATGATGCGATTGCTGTGTTTACAAGTACCGCATCAGCACCCATTTCCATTGCACGAGCAGCGTGCGAAGGTGCGCCTATACCAGCGTCAACAACGACAGGCACATTAGCTTGATCAATAATAATTTCCAGGAAATCCTGAGAAACCACACCCTTGTTTGTTCCTATTGGAGCGCCAAGAGGCATGACCGCCGCACAACCAACTTCTTCCAGACGCTTACATAAAACTGGATCAGCATGGCAGTATGGCAGAACAACAAAGCCATCTTTTACCAGTTGCTCAGCCGCGGCCAAGGTCTCAATAGGATCGGGCATCAGGTATTTTGGGTCGGGGTGAATCTCCAGCTTAAGCCAATTGGTCGCCAAAGCTTCTCGCGCAAGATGAGCTGCAAAAATGGCGTCCTTTGCAGTCTTTGCCCCTGAAGTGTTGGGCAACAGATTGACTCCGGCAGCTATTAGGGGCTGCAAAATATCATCTTGCTGATCATTAACGTCAACACGTTTTAATGCCATGGTAGCCAGTTGTGAACAGGATGCCTTAATCGCTTTCGCCATTAAGTCACTATTAGAGAATTTGCCTGTACCGGTAAAAAGACGCGACTCAAATTGTTTATCTGCTATCTTGAGCATACTGTTAACCCCCTGCTATCGCTTGAAACAGGGAGATGCTGTCACCCTCAATGAGCATAGTGCTATTCCATTCACTGCGTGGCACTACCTGATTGTTGATTGCAAAAACATAGCCTGTATCAGCCAAAGAAAACTGGTCAATAATCGATTGTAAGTTACTACCCAAAGGCACTTGCTGTGGTGCATCATTAATAGCGATTACTATTTTCTTGCTGCTAGAGTGAACGTCAGAGCATTGCGACTCGGATGTTTGAAGTGATGAATTCATAATGGTTTCTCGCATAAGTAATTAGCGTCTTGTTCGCTAGTTCCACACACCGAACAATGACTATCTTGACTAATCGCCAGAGTTTTCCACTCAAGGGTTAAGCCGTTGAACAGATGAAGCATCTCTGTAGCTACGATAAATTGCCCAGTGGCGAGTAACTGAATTGCGGCGATGGCTTGATAGTTTCCAAGCGTGCCGACAACAGGACCGAGTACTCCGCTATCGCTGCATTTGCTCGCTTGCTTAAGCTCGTTAAACGGAAAGAGACACCGGTAGCATGCGTTAGCTTTACTCTCACCATCACGGTAATCAAAGACACTGAACTGTCCCTGCCAGCCAATCGCTGCTGCTGTAATTAGTGGTGTATTCTGTTCAAAACAAACTTGATTAACCATTTGTCTGGTTGGCATGTTGTCGCTGCAGTCGAGAACAACATCTGCAAGCATAACTTCAAGCTCCAGCTGCGGTTTATCCATGCGCTTGTCTAGAGTTCTGATTCTTGTATCGGGATTAACGGCCAATAGCTGGTCAGACGCGGCGGTGGTTTTTAGCTGTCCAATCTGGTTTTGGCGATAGATGATTTGTCTCTGTAGATTGCTTGCTTCCACTTTATCATCATCAACGATAACCAACTTTCCAACACCTGCAGATGCCAGGTACAAACTGGCTGCACTTCCTAAACCACCACAACCTATGATTAAGACATGCGCGTTGTTTAGGTCACGTTGGCCAGATTCGCCAATTTCAGGTAGAGCAATCTGGCGCTGATATCGAACAAATGCCTGATCACTAAGCATGCTCAATCACCTCCTTATGCTCTGTTGCACCAATCAAATTGCTGCCCATAAGTTGATTAAAAAACTCAATCACTTGCTGTGGTGATTTAGCTAAGGTTATTGCTCGAACTACCGCTAAACTAGTAACCCCACATTGCCAAACCTCGTCAGCATTTGACTGATCGATTCCACCAATCGCCACAGTAGGAACGCCGGTCCTATCCCCGTAAGGAATGCTGTCTATCAATTTCTGGTACAAAGCTAACCTAACTACCCCCTGAGGCTGTGAAGGCATCTGTTTGGTGGTAGTGGGAAAGATATGCCCTAAGGCAATGTAACTAGGAGAAATTTGAACGATGCGCAGTAGCTCGTAATATCCATGGGTGGATAAACCTAAGCAGATCCCCGCATGATTAAGTTGGCTCAAGTTTGATTGTTCTATGTCTTCCTGACCTAGATGTACACCAAACGCGCCATGTTTAATCGCGAGCTGCCAATAGTCATTGATGAACACCTGAGCATTATGCTGGCGCCCCAAATCAATCGCCTTCTTTATCTGCTGTTCTAAATCATCCTGATCAGGATTCTTGATACGTAGCTGAATAGTCGTTACTCCCATCGGAAGTAACCGCTCTATCCAATC
Source organism: Vibrio brasiliensis LMG 20546 (assembly GCF_000189255.1). GTDB lineage: Bacteria > Pseudomonadota > Gammaproteobacteria > Enterobacterales > Vibrionaceae > Vibrio > Vibrio brasiliensis. The sequence goes on from NZ_AEVS01000063.1 coordinate 48,640, forward strand.
AACATCATCAACTACCGGATATAAGCCCAGACTGGATTCAGATAAGGTCTCAAACGGGGATAGATCGCGCCCCGCATGCCAACCAACTTTGATGCCGATTCTGTTATCTTCTAGTACTGGTGTTGGAAAGTCACTGTATTGGGCAGGCCAAGCGTCAACGATTCTCCATGCGCGAGAAGAAAGTGTTTCACGTGAAACACTCTTAGCAGATGCCTGCATCGCTCTCGCCAGTGTTAGTGAATCCTCTAAAGGGAAATCTAATGCTAGCAGCGTAAGCACCCAGCAAAGATGATACTCTGGAGCAGTATTAGCACAGCTGTCCAATAGGACAGATAAAGCCCTTACCTCGTTCGTCGATGGGTGACGCCAGATATCAAACTGCGAATAATCTCTATCCCTCTGAGTAGAATCGACATCTTGGATACCAATAAATATTGCGTTACGCGTTTGCTGAAGATAGTGTTCGACTAAGATATTTGAGCGATATACAAAAACATAATCAGCCAAATCTAAGGCTCTTTCTTCAACATTTAAGTCGGTCGATATACTTGTTATCTGCTGGCCTTGAACAAGTTGAATCAACTGAGTTGGGCTCACGCCCAACTCAATAGAATCGATACTAAAACCCTGCTCCTTTGCCAACAACAAACATTGCTGAACATCCCCCGTCAGTTCGACATATGACGAGGGTAATAGGATTTTAGTCACTACTCGGCTACCTCAGGTTGAACCGCTGGGTGGTATAACTCTGAGCCTGTAGAACGAAACTCTTCAGATTTCTGACGCATTCCTTCCAGTGGGTCATCAAGCATTTTGATTGATATTGCTTGATCGGCAGCTACCTGTTCAGTGTCCTTAGCGTACTCGCGAACTTCCTGTGAGATCTTCATAGAACAGAACTTAGGACCACACATAGAACAGAAGTGAGCAACCTTGCCCGACTCTTGTGGCAGAGTTTCATCGTGGAAAGCACGAGCAGTATCTGGGTCAAGAGCCAAGTTAAATTGGTCTTCCCAGCGGAACTCAAAACGAGCTTTTGATAGTGCGTTATCACGAACCTGAGCACCAGGATGGCCTTTTGCTAAATCAGCCGCGTGCGCTGCAAGCTTATAAGTGATCATCCCTGTCTTAACATCTTCTTTATTAGGTAAGCCCAAGTGCTCTTTTGGTGTGACGTAACAGAGCATCGCACATCCATACCAACCGATCATCGCAGCACCTATACCTGAAGTAATATGGTCATATCCAGGGGCGATATCTGTTGTAAGCGGACCAAGGGTATAAAAAGGCGCTTCATGACAGTGCTCTAACTGCTCTTCCATGTTCTCTTTGATCATGTGCATTGGAACATGACCCGGACCTTCAATGATTACCTGAACATCGTATTCCCAGGCGATCTTAGTCAGTTCACCAAGAGTACGTAACTCTGCAAACTGCGCTTCATCATTGGCATCAGCAACAGAGCCAGGGCGAAGACCATCACCTAGTGAAAGCGCGACGTCGTACTTAGCACAGATTTCACATATCTCTCGGAAATTGGTGTACAGGAAACTCTCTTGGTGATGAGCCAGACACCACTTCGCGATAATAGATCCACCACGAGAAACAATGCCTGTAACACGCTTAGCTGTCATTGGTACATAACGAAGTAACAAGCCGGCGTGAATAGTAAAGTAGTCTACCCCCTGCTCTGCTTGCTCAATTAACGTATCGCGCATCACTTCCCAGTTGAGGTTTTCAGCAATACCATTAACTTTTTCCAACGCCTGATACATAGGAACCGTACCAATCGGCACGGGGCTGTTGCGAAGAATCCATTCGCGGGTTTCGTGGATATTACGACCTGTAGACAGATCCATCACTGTATCGCCACCCCAGCGAGTCGCCCATACCAGCTTTTCTACTTCCTCTTCAATTGAAGAAGTCACCGAGGAGTTACCTATATTGGCGTTGACCTTAACCAAGAAGTTACGGCCGATAATCATAGGTTCAGATTCTGGGTGGTTGATGTTTGATGGAATGATCGCACGACCCTGAGCCACTTCATCACGAACGAACTCAGCGGTAATATCCTTTGGTAGATTGGCACCAAAGCTCTGTCCCGGGTGCTGTTGGTTTAACACCTCATCACGATACTTTGCGCGTCCCATATTTTCACGTAGTGCGATGTACTCCATTTCAGGAGTAATGACTCCTTTACGTGCATAGTGAAGCTGAGTAACACATTGACCTTGTTTAGCGCGTCGAATACGAGGAAGGTTTCCATAACGAAGGTCATCTAAAGTTTCATCTTCTAATCGCTGTTTCGTGTATACCGAGCTTACATCGTCTAGTACTTCAGTATCGCTACGTTCTGCAATCCAGGCCTCTCTAAGCTTTGGCAGGCCGTTATATAGATCAATCTCATGGTTGGGGTCAGTATAGACACCGGAAGTGTCATAGACGCGCACTGGCTCATTGGGCTCGAAGATTGGCTCTTCTTTGCTACCACCGACAAGGCTGTCAGCAAGTGCGATTTCACGCATCGGTACCTGAATATCAGGGCGAGAGCCCTCTACATACACTTTTTGAGAATTAGGATACGGTTGGACAGACAGCGTATCGATGAATTGTTTAGCTTCCAGTCTCGCTTGTTTGCGATTCGACATAGCATTTTTCCTTGCTTGTTATTCTAGATAAAAAGATTTTGGATAAAAATGCTTGGCGGAAAGATGCGACAAGAGGTATCGAAAACAGTAGTAAATATATAACTGTTTGCAGGTTCGATATTTGATAAAAGACCAGCATGATACTGGTATAGATATCTTCTCTTGTTCCCTTCGCAGATTCTAATCTGATCAGGTTCAACGGATCCCGAATTAACGGTCTCAGCCTTAAGGCACTCCGACAAGTGAACTGAGTATATAAAATCGGCTTGGTTAAACCAAGCCGACCTGTTCAATAAATGTTAAGTTAAATGAGTGAATAAATTTTAATCATCAGCTCTTTATAAGAAGCTGAAAACCGATCCAGGCCGCTGAAATACTTAACACTACGTTGAGCAGTACATTGAGACCCATCTTGAAAAATGCACCCTGCTGCATCAGAAGTACGTTATCCATAGAGAAAGTGGAGAAGGTCGTCAGAGCTCCGAGAAAACCAAGCCCGATAATTTGGCGCCAAGGCTCTGTAGCGATCAACTCATTCTCAAACGCGGCAATCAACAAACCCATAATAAAAGAACCAACCACGTTAACAGTTAGCGTCCCGTAAGGAAAACCTCGACCTAGCAACACAACACATAATTCTGATATCAGATATCGAGAGCATGCACCGAAAGCACCACCGATTGCGATAAAACCAAGAATAGAAAGTTGACCCATAACTCCCCCTAGATAAATTTCTGGTTGTTATTGTAGCGTTCAGTGGCAAATAATCGACAAAAATTCATGACTCTAATATCAAACAAAGTTTGAAATTAAAAAAGTTACAGGAGTCACTTTACTTCTATATATCCCATCAAACCAGTTTTCATATGCTCAATAACATGACAGTGGTACATCCAACGACCAGGATTGTCGGCAACAAAAGCTGCTTTCGCACTGCCGTTTTTTCCAAGTAGCACAGTATCAGTATGGAACGGTTCAGCAACGCTCTTACCATCAAGCTCCAGAACAGTGAAGGTATGACCGTGTATATGAATTGGATGGTGGTACTGGGTGACGTTCTTGAGATTAAAAATATAAGTCTTACCAAGCTCAAGTGTCGCAAGAGGTGCAGGAATATTATCTTTGCTCATCCCCTCCCAAGCGCGCTTATTGGTTAACCAAAATTTAGGCACCGACTTACCATCACTTCCAACAGGTGTCACTGCACCTTCCCATTCAAAGAGAAAATCAATTTGTAGAGCATTGTGTAAGTCTAGTTTTGCCACAGGGTTGAGAGGAATAGTCGGGATCACAGCGTGATCGGGCAGATCAGAATGGATCACATCAAAAGCGCATAACGGAAAAGGAAAGCGTCCTTTCATCTGACGCACGTAAACACGCTCTCCTTGCTTTGGAGCAATAAAAGCGATATCAACCCTCATCCCTGGCCCTATCTTATGCTGAGAGAGCTTATAGGGAGTTTTTATAGGGTTTCCATCAATAGCAACGACCCATGCGTCAACCCCTTCAACAACAATAGGATAAGTTATCGTGTTATCAACGTTAGCAATACGCAGTCGTGTTGTCGCGTTAGCCTTAAGAGTATAAGTAGGTTCATGAACACCGTTAACACTACTCCATTCTCCCGGCGTACCCATACGGGCACTAAGACGCGGGATCATTAAGTCTTTCCACTGACCTTGCTTATCCAAATGCCAGTGTTTCAACATCAGGTCGTGTTCTTCATCGAACTTAACAGGTTCTCTCTCTTCGACAATTATCAGGCCAACCAGCCCCATCCCTAATTGCTTAACACTATTCATATGTGGGTGGTACCAGAATGTTCCCGCATCGGGAGGAGTAAAACGATACACGAATGTTTCGCCAGGCATGATTGGCGGCTGACTTAAGAAAGGAACACCATCCATTTCAATAGGAATACGTAGCCCATGCCAATGAATCGTGGTTGGCTCGGCAAGTTTGTTGGTAAAACGTATCACTACCTCCTCTCCTTGACGACAACGAATCGTAGGAGCTGGGATTTGACCATTAAATCCAAGAACTTTGGTTTGATAACCAGGAACTAGCTCAGCTGTAGCAGGCTCGGCCGTCAAATCATAAACATATCGACCTTGAGCATCTTTAGACTGAGTGACTGTACAAGCGGGAAGAACAGCAAGAGCCGAAATAGCCAGAGAAGATTGGAGAAACTGACGACGAGAAATTTCCATAGTAACTGCCTTATGAACTGAATTAGCAATAACATAACAAATTAATAAGAATTATTCTCAATAAAATAATCAGTATGGGAGTTAAGAAAGATGAAGAGATTCGAACTCCCGACACGTACATTCATTTGGTATCAGCGGAATCCGCTGCTTTGCGAATTAGCATTAAACCTGCGCATTGCAGAAAGCAAAAAGGCCCTAGTCTTTCAACTAGAGCCTTCTTAAGTATGG
>NZ_AEVS01000062.1 GCF_000189255.1 Vibrio brasiliensis LMG 20546
GTCCTGGTCATACTCTTGCTCATAGCTGAGATCCAACATAGTCGTACTCCTTACTGCACGACATATTTGGTCAGTAATACGTCATCGATTTCAGCGACAATATCGGTGTTTTCAAGTGCCAGAAGGACAGTCTGCTTAACCTGATTCTGTAGTTGGTTAACCGCACCGTCCTGACGTAGATCGTCATAGGTTTTATCACTAAATAGCTTAAGTAGAGAGTTACGTACGATCGGCATGTAGTCATCAATCGATTCGATTCGCTCAGGACGACGGGTTTCTACTGCGACTTCCAGCATCACGAAATGTGTCTGGCGTTTGCCTTTAACACTGAGAACGATCTTATCCAGTTCATGAAAACTTGGGGTTCGGGATGGGGCTGGTGGCTGAGTGAGAAATGCCAAAGGTGAATCGGCGAACAAATCCTTACTTTCCGTTTCGCTGCCCGATTGTTTGAGAAACCACAGACCACCGACGACAGTAGCCGCAGATACTAGCGCACTGGTAATGATCATGGCGAAAAATATAGCGATCAGTTGTTGTTTAGTCATAACCCTGTTCCTAATTATTATGCTTGGGTACTGAGCCAATGCTCCGATTGGCTACCTGAACTCTCGACGAAAGAAGAATCACGTGCAGAGAAAATGTGTCCGTCGGATTGATAATGCTGATTTGAGCCTTGTTGCTGCGAATCACCAGAGCCGACATTGACATCGACATGAACAAAGTTTTGGTTTTGCAGTTCGGCACGTAGGCGCTCTGAAACCTGAATCAGGGCTTCGCGTGTTGCGGCCGCATTAGCATTGATCTGGACACTGAGACGGTCCCCATCAACACGAACTAACAGGTCAAGCTTGCCGAGTTCTGGTGGGTCGAGACGTATCTTGGCTTCTTGCATGTTTTGCTGAGCCTGTAATGTCACTCGGTCGTGTAACACCTGCATCATCTGCTCGCCCCACTTACCAGCGCCAGTATCGATTTTGACGGCCGCCCATTCAGCCCCTTGCGCGGCGGCACCAGAAGTGGCGATAAGCGAGTTAGGGGAAGCCACCAGCTGAGCCGGCGCAGGAGTAGCAGCTTGCAGCAGCGATGCCGGGTTGGATTGCGCCAGTATTGAATCAGCTTGCGCTATTGCCACTGGTGTTTTTACCGTTGCTGTTTCAGCTAATCCGATAGCCGCTGAATGCTGCTGACTGGCTTGGCGAAGCGAGTCTGTCAGACTGTTGGTTATGGAGCCTGAAGTCAGCCCCTGCTTTTGCGCGAAACGGGCAGACATTCCCTGAGCCTCAGAGCGATGCTGTTGCACACTCCTCGGATCAACATTGACGATGGCCTCTGCACCGTTCAGCAAGGCTTGTGTTTCGGCTCCTTCCGTTGTTGCAAGCTCTTCATCTAATAACCCGGTTGGTTGCTCTGCTGTCTGGATAACGTTCTGACCTGACAGTGCCTGTTTATGAAGCTGAAAAGGTTGTGGCTGGCCCGATTGGCCGAACGATCGCGCCTGATGAATCGCAGTTTCTGTGGCGTTTTGTCCGCTTGCTTTACCTTCGCCTGATGGCAGAGTTGAAATGCTGTTCATTTAATACTCCATAGTCATCGCGAGCTGGTAGGCTTTGGCTCGCTCATGCTTAGCGTCAGCGACATTAATCTCGGCTTCCAGCTCACGAATTGCGGCATCGAGCTGCTCAAATGCGGCTTTGTGGATCGTTTTGACCTCTTTAATCACCGGCGCAAGGCGAGGATCGTGCAAATAAGGTTTATGACTTTCCAACAGTTCACGTAATTGCAGGTCGTAACGTTTCAGCCCGTGCCAGTCCTGAGTCTTGGCTGCTAACTGAATCAAAGTCGCCAGGTGACGAAAGCGTTCCGGTGATACCTTATGCTTGCTGACCAAAACTCATCCACCCTTGTCGAATGTTGTTCATTACATGTTCAACGCTGACCAGCTTTTCCAGGTCGTTATGAACACTGGCTTGGTAGAGTTCGACCTGACAGAAGTCGTACAGTTGGTGCAGGCTCTGAGCGACTTCACCACCGTTATCAGCATCGAGTGCGCTGTCTAACCCGACTAAGATATTCATGCACTTATTGATGCCTGTCCCTTTTTCTGCCAGACGTCCGGCAGACATATGACCGCGTACTCGTTCTATTTCATTGAGCAGGCCATCGATGAGCATGACGACTAACTGATGCGGATTGGCCGATGCAGCTTGAGCGTCTAAGTCGACCTGTTGATATGAGTCGTAACCTGAATCCATTAACATAAACTGTCTCCTAATAGCCCGTTAACCAAACAACGACATGGTTTGGTTCATCTGGCGCATAATGCTGTTCATTTGAGTAAATTGTTTTAGGTAGCGGTCGTAGGCCATATCGTATTTACGATCGAGCACCACTTGCTTATCGTTGATGCGGTTGATGTTCTCTTGCAGTGCATCTTTGCGAGATTTGAATAAGCCAGAAGAGAACTGAAGGTAAGGCTCAATGAGATCTTCCACTGAGTCGAGTAAGTTACCGTCGCCATTGAACATGGCTTCAAGCCCGGTGCTGTTGTTAAGCTGTGCCTGTTCAAACCGTTCAGAGTCAATCTTCATCTTGCCGTCCCGGTCGATTTCAATGCCGATATCATTGAGACGCAAACCACCAAAATCTCCACGAACCAGTGACTTCATCTGGCCTTCAATGGAACGTAGGGTCGGGTCACTTGCCAGTGCCGGACGTTGTAGGTCCTCACCATTCACTTTCGAATATTGGTCAATCACCGACATCAGGTTGTTATAGGCATCGATAAACTGATTAACCTGTTCTTTGGTCGCTTCTTGATCGCCACCTATGGTCATTGAAAGCGGTGCTTCGCCACTTGCTTGAGCCTTAGTGACCGTAATGTCGACACCATCAATCGCGTTACTAAAGGTGTTACTGCTGCCCGTCAGTTTCAGGCCAGTGTCTTTTGCGCCTAACCAGATAACTGCATCTTGCGGGGTACTGATTTGATTGAGGGTTGTAAAAGCATCTTCAAACCAAGCCTGACCTGTGCCGGAAGCACTGACATTGATGGTATTTGCTACGCCTGTCTCTTCACTGGCGAGCATAAAGTGAGTTTGTCCGTTGGAACGGACCAGAGTGGCGTTAACGCCCGGATTATTAGGGTCGTTGTTAATCGCAGAGGTCAGGTCTGCAATGGTCGCTTTACCGTCTCCGTCACTGTCCAGCGTCGATAGGTCGATGGTCAGTGTATTGCCATCAATAGTGAGGTCTAAGCTGCCTGTGATTGGTACCTCAGTGGTAGAGTCGAGGTCGGCAGGCATATTGGCAGAAACCTGATGAGCGGTAGCGACTTGTTCAACAAAGATTTGATAGCTCCCGGTCAACGCGGTAGAGCTTGCGTTGGCAGTGAAAAAGCCATCTTGTGAAATCGTTGCGCTGTTTTTGATGATACCAGCTGTGCTGCTGTTCATTTCAGTAACAGCGGTTCTGAATTCACGAAGAGCAGACTCAACCTTGCCAAGAGCATCAAGCTGAGATTGATATTGTGAGGCTTGAGTTGAATAACGCTGTCTGAATGACTGTACATCGAACGTAGCCAGTTGTGTTGCCATGGTCGCTGGATCTATTGAGCTCATCAGAGTCCTCCCTTTAATTGGTGTCAGCAATGGGATAAGTGCTGACACATCTTCATTCTGAATCGGTAACCAAAATTGCAAAATAAATGCCATTGATTAAATTGTTTAAATTCAATGGTTTGTTTTATTTTCTTTGTTGTTGCGGAAGTGGTTCTTCCCTTATTAGGTTCCGCTGTTTCCGAGTGAAAACTTGGTTTTCCTACTCTGTAGAGGCGACCAAAAGGGAGTGGGAATTAAATGGAATTGGTATTTAGATGAGGGCTGAATCGCAAAAAAAGCCTCCGAATCGGAGGCTTAATTACTGGAGTTAGCAAATAGCAGATTGTCTTATGCTTAGCGAAGCAGAGACATTGCCATTCCTGGTAGCTGGTTAGTTTGAGAAAGAACCGTTGTGCCTGCTTGCATTAGCATTTGGTTCTTAGTCATGTTTGAAGATTCGATAGCGAAGTCTGCGTCTGTGATACGGCCTTTCGCAGCAGCAGTATTCTCAGAGATGTTTGCCAGGTTGTTGATAGTGTGGTCAAGACGGTTGATGTTTGCACCAAGTGCAGAACGAACCGTGTTGATTTGGTCAAATAGCGCGTCAACTTTAGCAATCTCGGCGTTAGAGTTTGCGTTAGTATCTAGTGTTGCTGTTGTAGTGAAGTCGATATTACCCAGTTCAGTTGATACATCAACAGTCAGTTTTTCAGCGCCAGATGCACCGATTTGGAAGTCAACTGCTGCTGCTAGTTTACCGCCAGTCAGTAGTTTTTGACCTGCACCGTAAGTTGTTTCGCCCATGATACGGATAGCTTCTTGTTCAAGCTCTTGGTATTCCGCGTCAAGTGCTGCTAGCTCAGTTGCACCGTTCGTGCCGTTCGCACCTTGTGTTGCAAGGTCTTTCATGCGGTAAGCAATGTTAGTTAGCTCTTCCAGAGCGCCATCTGCAGTTTGTAGCATCGAGATAGCATCTTGAGAGTTACGCATCGCAACAGACATACCGCGAGTTTGTGCTTCAAGTTTGTTAGCGATTGTCAGGCCAGCAGCATCGTCAGCTGCAGAGTTGATACGTAGACCTGTGCTCAGACGCTCCATCGCAGTCGTTAGTAGATCATTAGTGCTGCTCAGTGTGTTTTGCGTTACTAGTGAAGCGTAGTTAGTGTGCATTGATAAAGCCATCTTAAGTCTCCTTCGTTTCTCTCAATACTCAGATTTCGGCTCCAGGATTTCCCTGGTCACTAACTAGAGGCGGACGCTGATTGTCAGAAATTAATTCAAAAATTTAAATAATGTCTTAAATCAGCGTTTAGTGGTGATTTTAGTGACTTTGATTCCACTAATCAGGCTAATTAAACCCTTTACCACACCTCACTATCGCTTTCGAAGGTTTTAAATGACAGGGCCGTAGGAATATCGCTGAAGTAACCAAAATAGTAGCTGGCACCAAGTAGCTTATATTGGTTGAGCTCTTTTTGGCTGGCGACGCGGCTGGCAACCCACTTTATCTTATTCTTTCTCAACTGCTTAATGACGGGGATAAGAGCCTGACGGTTCTCTTTTTCCTCGAGTGAGATAGATAGTTTCAACATTGCTGGTTTAAGTGCTGCAATTTGTCCGAGCATTTCACAAGGTGGTGCGACTTCGAACCATACTGAGTAAGCAGATTGCTCAATCTTTTCAATTAAGAGCAGGGCTTGTGGATTAAAGCCCTGCGCTGAGTTCAACTGAAGTGATGGAATGACATGAGCGAATGCTTTGCCATGACACTGAACTACCTGCTCAAAAAACGTTTGCCCCTGCGGCCAGTCCAAAGCATCAAGCCGCAGTGGTACAACAACATTACTGATCAGATCCGGATGGAAGGTTTCTAACTGAAACTGGGTCTGTCTGATTGCCAGATAGAGACTGAACAGGTCGAGGCAGTATTGAATGTTCTGTGACAGGTCAAACTGATAAACGCTTTGTTCACCATCTCCGCCAAATCGTAGCGTCAGGTGTTGAAACTCTACCTCTTCAGATCGAATCTCACGTATTGCCTGACAGGCATGCTTAATGTCATTGTGCTGTAACGCTTCAAATAACAGTGCATCATCTGTGGTCTCAGCGTGCTCCTGCATAAGTTTAATGATGTAGCCGTACATGGCCTGATGTGAGTTTAGATTATCCAAGGTTACCTACCACATTGATCTGTTTTGTTTCTGGAATTTCGTTGTAAGAAAGCACGGCCAAACCTTGTGAGAAGGTGCGTGCGTAACGGGCTATCAGCGGACGAAGCTGCGGCATAACCAACAGAATCGGAGCGATGCCTTGTTGTTTAAGTTGTTGCTTAACCAAAGGTAAATTCTGTTGGAATTGACTGAGAATATTGGGCTCGATCGGGAAACTATCCAGCATCACCGCACCGCTGGCCTGAGCTTGTTGTAAGGAAGTCAGCAACATCTGCTCTAATTCATCTGAGAGAGCATAAACTTTAAGTTCGCTCTTTTGACCCGCGACCAAGTTGACCAGAGTGCGGCGGAGCGCACAACGCACATCCGCAGCAAGCAGAATTGGATCTTTCGTGTTCTCTGCTGATTCAAGCATAGTGTTAGCTATGGTTCGAATATCTTGCAGCGGTACCTGATCGAGCAGTAGTTGGCGATACACCTTAAGTTGTTGAGCCGGGTTGAGAGCAGCGGTCAATGCTTCTGCAAGTTTTGGCGCTTGCTGAGTCAAGCGCTGGGTCATGGCTTCGACATCATCGTGATTAAACAGCTCTGCCAGATGCGTTTTAATGACTTTGCTGATATGAGTGGCGATAACCGTCGCATCGTCAACAACCTGGTAACCCATATTCAGTGCTTTAGCTTTATCCGGATGTTCAATCCACACAGCAGGAAGCTGGTAGGCAGGGTCGCTACCTAAAATACCGTCAACTTCGCCATAGGTTTCTCCGACCGCGATTGCCATCAGGCGATCCGGTTCAATCAGGCCCTGCTCAATCACTTCACCATTAAGTGAAATCGTGTACTGGTTTGGTTTCAGGCTCAGGTTGTCACGGATACGTACTTCCGGTAGTAAGAAGCCAACCTGCTCAGATAAGTTACGGCGCACACCGCGAATTCGTTGGGTCAGAGGGGCGCCTTGGTCTTTATTCACCAAGTGCACCAGTCGATAGCCCAATGCCAGTGATAGGGTATGCACATGAGGAATATCTTCCCAGCTTAGCGGTGTCTCTTCCTGTTGCATTGCCTGACCGATATGCTCGATCTGTTCAAGCTGAGTGTCATGAACCGGGTTCTTGTACTGGCGCCAGCCTGCGAAAGCAACCACAGCAGCAAAGGTAAAGAAGGCCAGATGAGGCATGCCTGGCACCAGACCGATGATCAGCATTACCGCTGCAACGGTAAACAGGGTTGCAGGTGAAGCAAGTAACTGCTTGTGCATCGTCTCGGACATATCATTGTCACTGTCGTTGATACGAGTCACTATGATTGCGGCAGCGGTTGCGAGCAGTAGCGATGGGATCTGAGCGACCAGACCATCACCAATGGTAAGTAGGGCGTAGGTTTTAAAGGCGTCGGAAGCGGTTAGACCATGTTCGAAAACACCAATGCTAATACCGCCAGTAATGTTGATAAACAGGATCAGCAGGCCGGCAATAGCATCACCGCGAACAAACTTGGACGCACCATCCATTGAACCGTGAAAGTCGGCTTCATTGGCGACTTCGCGACGACGCTGACGGGCAGCTTCTTGGTCGATAAGTCCTGCATTGAGATCGGCATCGATCGCCATCTGTTTGCCCGGTAACGCATCAAGTGTAAAACGTGCTGATACTTCTGAAATACGTTCGCCACCCTTGGTGATAACGACGAAGTTGATGATCATTAAGATAACGAAAATCACCATACCTACGACGTAGTTACCGCCGATCACTACTTCACCGAACGCCTGGATGACTTTACCAGCAGCATCACCACCATTGTGACCTTCCAGCAAGACGACTCGGGTTGAAGCGACGTTAAGGGTTAAACGCAGTAAGGTCGCGACCAGCAATATGGTTGGAAATATAGAGAAATCGAGTGGCCTTTTGGCAGTGGTACTGACCAGTAGAACCAAAATTGCCAACACAATATTGAAGGTAAAAAGGGCGTCTAACAGCAGAGGGGGCAGAGGAAGGATCACCATTGCCAGCACCATGAGTAGTACCAGCGGAATTCCGATAAATCCTTTTGCTGAAGTCTGTAGATGTTTTAACCGATTGAGCATAGCTTGATGTCCTTGGAATAAATCTAGTGATCAGTGTTGCAAGTGTTTCGGAATCACAAAATGAGGCAGAGGCATCGGCTTTTCGCCACTACCAGTTCGAAACGATTTAAGTTGCATGACGTAGGTCAGAATATGGGCGACGGCGATATAAAGCTGACTGGGCACAGCCTGCTCAATGGCGGTCGTGTGGTAGATAGAGCGGGTCAAAGGCGGAGAGTTAACGATCTCAACCTGATTCTCTCGCGCGATACGTTGAATGTGCATTGCGGTTTCATCGACCCCTTTAGCAACGACGAACGGCGCATCCGATTGAGCTGGGTCATATTTGACTGCGACGGCATAGTGAGTCGGGTTGGTAATCACCACGTCGGCAGTAGGCACCATTTTCTCTATCTTCCGTCTTGCAAACTGTTGCTGAATCTGGCGAATACGCTGCTTAACTTCAGGTCGACCTTCGTTGTTCTTGTACTCTTCTTTGATCTCCTGCTTGGTCATACGTAGCTCTTTAAGGTGTTCCCATCGCTGGTAAGGAATATCGATAACCCCGAACAGCAGCAAGGCAAACCCCATCAGCAGTAAACCATCGAACAGAATCATCATTACCTTAACGACCCCCTGCTCAAGGGAGAGCATCTGCATGCCAAGCAGTGGTTGTAAATGGTTGTTAAGGTAGGCATAAAGCAGCGCGAAAATGACCGCGACTTTGAAAGTTGATTTGAGCAGTTCAACGAATGAACGACTAGAAAACATTCGCTTGATACCACTCAATGGGTTGAGTTTGCTGAGTTTAGGCATCACGTTGGCTGGTCGGAACATCCAACCACCAAGAATTAAACTGCTGGCGACAGCAACGACAATGATCACCACAAACAATGGCAGCAATAACTGAATTACCACTCCCAGACTGTGCCCCAATTGCTCAATCATTTGTAACGGATTGGCTAAATCTTGTTTATTCAGCGACATGTTGTAACGGAAGATTCCCGCGATGCTGTTCCAGATGGCTGATATCTGGCTATAGAAATACACCGCCACAGCGACAAAAATAACCGCAGTGGTAAATTCTTTAGCGCGCGGTATCTGCCCCTCGTCGCGGGCTTTCTTTATTTTCTGTGCCGAGGCCTGTTCGGTTTTATCCTGAGAAGATTGCTCGCTCATACCCCACCTAATATGTACTGACTGAGATACTTAAGAGTGTCGCTGACCAGAATCAGATAACGGCTTGGCACTCCTGATATGGAAATCAACACGCTGAACAGGCCAAGCAGCATGGTCATCGGAAAGCCAAGTGCATAGACATTAAGTGATGGCGCAGCCCGGTTCATCACACCAAAGCTGATATTGGCTAACAGCATTGAAACGATAGCGGGTAGTGCAAGGGCGAGTGCTGAAGCGAACATCCAGCTAAACAGATTGACCACACCTTGAAATGAAGCGAATGAAAGCCCGGAGCCTACAGGCCATACTCTGAAGCTCTGAATCAGGATGTCGAGAATGACCAGATGTCCTTCAAGTGACAGAAACAGAAGAGTGCTGAAAATCAGAAAAATGCGGCCGAGGATAGCGACCGACATGCCGTTGACCGGATCGTTCATCATCGCCATACCCAGACCCATCTGCATCGAAATGATTTGGCCCAGGGTAGTAAAAATGGCGAACAACATGTGGAGAATCAGGCCGAAAAACAGACCCCATATTGCTTGCTCAAAAGCGAGAAATAGCGAGGTGAGTGAAAACAGATCAACCGCAGGCATCGCAGGCATTAACGGCGCGGCAACCACAACGATAGACAGTGCCAGTAAGCTACGAACCCAGACAGGGATCAGTGAGTCGCCAAAAAATGGCATCGAGATAAATACCGCGCCAACACGGAAAAAAGGCCACCATAGCTGTCCAAGTAAACGGGACAGATCGGCAAAGGTGATATCCATTAGCCGATCATTCCGGGAATGTTATGGAACAGATAATCAAATAATTCCATGATTTTTCTCAGCATCCAGTGACCGGCAAAAATAACCATTAATAGGGTTACGAGCAGGCGTGGTAAGAAGCTCAGTGTCTGTTCATTGATTTGGGTCGCGGCCTGAAAAATGGCGATGCCAAGGCCGACAATCAGTCCGGGCACGACTAATACCGCCACCATAGTGATGATTAACCAAACGGCATTAGAGAACAGCGAAACGGTCATCTCAGGTGTCATAGTCTCTCCTGTTAGCCGAAGCTTGCCGATAGAGTGCCAACGGTCATTGCCCAACCATCAACCAGTACAAATACCACCAGTTTGAATGGCAGAGATATGATCAATGGAGACAGCATCATCATACCCATGGCCATCAAGACACTGGCTACAACTAAATCTATGATTAAGAAAGGGATAAACAGCATGAAACCGATTTGGAAGGCGGTTTTAAGTTCACTGATCACAAAGGCAGGCAATACCACCGCGAAAGAGATATCTTCGACACTCGTATCGAGAGGTTCGTTGGCAATACGCAACATTTGCTCTAATGACGTTTGCTGCGTTTGAGCCAACATGAAGTTACGCACTGGCTTTTCTGCAACAGAGAAAGCCTGCATTAAGGTGATCTCACCATTGTCGTATGGCTGGAACGCGTTGTGATATATGTCAGTCCAGACGGGGCGCATAATCAGCAGAGACAAGGCGAGAGCAATACCGACTAACACTCGGTTAGGTGGGCTCTGCTGTAGACCCAACGCTTGTCGTAGGATCGCCAGGACCACAATAATTCGGGTAAAGCTTGTCGCCATGAGGATAAAAGCTGGAAGAAAGCTTAATGCGGTCATCAGCAGCAGGATTTGTAGCTTGACGCTGTACTCCTGCTCTGAGGCTCCGTCGCTGACCGACAAAATCGTCAAGCCACTCTCACTGGCGAATGAAGGGAAGGATAGCAGTAGAACAGAAGCGGTGAATAACACCAACCAACCGCGAACAGAACCTAGCTTTGCCATAGTAAAGTCAGCCTTACTGGACAGCAGTCTTAAGCGCTGAATCGACAACATCAATCAAGCGTAAACCGTACTTTTCGTTGACCACTACCACTTCGGCATGACCCATCAGAGAGCCGTTAACTTTGACATCAAGCGGCTCACCGTTGAGTTTATCAAGCTCAATCACACTCCCTTCACCAGCTTTCATTAGATCACCAAGTGGAATGTCTTTACTGGCGACTTCAAGCGTGACTGTGACAGGAATGTTTTTAAAGAAACTGAGGTCACGTTCGGGCATCGCAACTGAATTTTCAAGCAGGTCAGAATGAGTCCCTTCTAGCTCGAAGTCGTCGAAATTCAGGTCTTCACCGTTGAAAGTGGTGGTATCTACAGACTCACTCATGACAGAGGTTCCTTATCGTGATTAATAATTAAAACAAGTTGTCCCTCTTTCTCGGCAACACTGCCATTAAACAGGTGCTGGTCGCCTATGCTGACAGGGACAGTAGATAAAAGCTCGATCGGCAAAATGTCATTAGCCTGAAGGGAGAGCAGGTCGCTCAATGGCATGCGTTTTTGGCTGAGCAGGACATTTAGTTTGACCGGAGTTGCAGCCAAGGATTGGCAAAACGAATCGTAGAGAGATTCATTGGGCTGCAGGTCGAGTTGTTCGGTCAATGTATTAACCAATTGCTCGTCAAGTTTGATGTGAAGACTGCCACAATGGTCGTCCAGTTGAATGTCGATCTTGACGTACAGGCCAGTGCCAAAGGCCAACTCGAACTCACCGTTTGCCCACATTTCTTGTGGTGCTAACCATTGGGTGACCTGTTGACCGATTCGGTCTTGCAGACGCAGATCGCTATTACTCAGATTCTGCTCAGCTCTGTCGATGCTTGCGCCATAGAAACAGTCGGCTAACTTGATCAGAGTCGCTTTGTCACAATGAACAAACACCTTGCCGCCAGCGTTGTGTTGAAAGGTGCTGGTGGCGTTCTTTTCCATCTCGTTATTGGAGAAAGAGTGGAGTGAAACGGCGTTAACACTCGTTTCGATTCGGCAGCTCTTTAACCAGCTTTGAAGTTGGAAAGTGAGGTTATTACATGAAGAAGAAATCAAGCTTTCTAACTTGTCTCGAATGACATGTATCGGTTTACCCAAAGACTCTACATTGAGTGGTTGGTAATTTGGAATAGACATTTTATCTCTGGCTTCCATTTTATATTTAACCATTCCTTGACAATTGAGGGGGTTATTTCTTACTTCGAACGGCGCCAGTCTACATAGAATTATTAAATATATTTAAGCCAATATATAAATTTTGTGATTTTACTCCATATGTTGATTTAACGGTTGCTTTAGAGCTTCTAATCAAAAATGAAAAAGGTTAGTTTCATTGCATATTCAGTCTGGTGAATGTATCTGCTCACCATTGATTTATTGTTGCATATGTCAATCTATCTGGTTGTTTTTAATGCGCTAAAATTGAAATTTCTAGCTGTTGGAGATGGTTTGGAAGTGGGCTGACAATCAGTTGCAAGGCTGATTACATAACTATTAACAATAATTTAAAAATTTATAATATTTAATTTTGATAATTTTTGGGAACTGATGATTAATTGTTCGAAATTGCATCTGCTATTTCTGTTGTTTTATTCGCCGCTTTTGATTGCTAAAAATATTGTCACATTACCTATGGATGAGGTCGATTGGCTATATAAAGGTAATAATCTAAAGTGTGAATTAAAATATATAGCTGAAAGAGAGGGGAAGTTTTATTTCCGCTCCGAACAGAAACAACATGCTTATTTAAATATAGAACTGGTGAGTTCAGATAAAGAGCTGACTGACCGTGAGCTCTATGGTTATCCAGCACCCTGGCAGGATGACGTACCGCCATTACTCATTAGTACCGTTTCTTCACAGACTGGTAAGCAAGTCATATTCGCCCAGAATATCTCTGACCTTCTTCGCTATATCGAGCGCGGTGGTTGGGTTGGATATTCCGTAGGCGGAAACACAGCTTCCGCCTCACATACTTACCTTGTTCCAACGGTAAGAATTCATCAACCTCTACGCGATTTTGTTAATTGCCAGAAGTCGCTTCCGTTGATGTCTTATTCGCAAGCAAAAGATATATCGCTGCAATTTAATATTGGCCAGAAGAGTTTGAGTAGCGAGCAGTTAACGACTTTGGCTGCGTTGAACAGTTATCTACAGGCTGACCCGAGTGTCAGCAAAATTCTGGTTGACGGCCATACCGATAGTTCCGGTGCCAGAGCAAGCAACCTTGCCCTGTCCCGAGTACGTGCAGAATTAGTCAGTAAACAACTTCATCACCTTGGTGTCAGCCAAAGCATGATTGAAGTCCGTGCCCATGGCTCGCGCTATCCGATTGCAACTAACACTACCACTGCTGGTAAGGCTAAGAACCGCCGGGTAACACTACGATTGGTTCGCAGTAATGAAACGGTGATTCCAGTGTCAACAAATGAAAATAACAACGTCGCTAAGGTTCAATCATGACAGAAACAAATATCTTGTTGGTTGAGCCAAAAGATGAATTAGCTCAACCCGTTATCCGAGTACTTGAAGAGTCTGGTTATCAGATCACCCATTCTCGTACCGGACGTAGTGCCTTGCTTGAGCAGGCCGCTGATATCACATTGGTTAGTTCAAATCTGCCAGATATGTGCGTACGTGAATTTGTTGATTGTCATCAGAAGAAGCCTGGAGATGGTGTAGCGATTGCGATTGTCGAACAAGAGCAAGGTATCTTAGCCGCTGAAACCATGAAAGCGGGGGCTACCGATTACCTATTGCGTCCATTCGAAAAAAGCCAGTTGGTTAATCTGCTCAGTCGTGTAGAAGCGATTGGTAAGCCAATGACCAATATTGTGGCGGAATCGTGGCGCAGTAAGCAGGTGCTCCAACTTGCTCATCGCGCGGCTTGTACTAATGCTAGCGTTTTGATCACCGGAGAGTCGGGGACAGGTAAAGAGGTATTAGCTCGCTATGTTCATCAGCAGTCTGAACGGGTGGATGGGCCTTTCGTTGCGGTCAACTGTGCAGCGATTCCTGAGTCTATGCTCGAAGCTGTGCTGTTTGGTCACGTTAAAGGAGCATTTACTGGGGCAACTAATTCGCAAAGCGGTAAGTTTGAAGAGGCAAATGGTGGAACCATTTTGCTCGATGAAATTGGTGAAATGTCCCCGGCAGTACAAGCCAAACTACTGCGTGTTCTGCAAGAGAGAGAAGTAGAACGAGTAGGCAGTCACAAACCAATTCAGCTCGATATTCGTGTTGTCGCGGCGACGAACAAGGATCTGCGAGAAGAGGTTAAGCAGGGTACATTTCGTGAAGATCTCTACTATCGCCTCGATGTACTGCCTCTTCATTGGCCACCATTACGCGAACGTCAGGAAGATATTCTGCCTATCAGCCAATTCTTTATTAATAAGTATCACGAGGGTGGTCAGTGTCATTTGTCTCAGGATGCAATGGCAGCTCTTAGCCAATATCACTGGCCGGGAAATATTCGTGAGTTGGAAAACGTTATCCAGAGAGCACTAGTGATGCGTCATGGTGACTACATTACTGCTCAGGATCTGATGCTACCAACCGAGCTACTCAAGCCCGTCGTTGAGCCTCAGCCATCAACCAATATGGGTCACGTTGAAGCGAAAAAACAAGCAGAGTACCAATACATTCTCGACAAGTTACGTCAGTTCGGCGGCAATCGAACCAAGACTGCTAATGCCCTTGGCGTGACTACCCGAGCATTGCGCTACAAGCTAGCAGCAATGCGCGAACAAGGTATCGATCTACAGTCAGTACTTGGCTCAGCAGCATAAAGGAGGATTCGTCATGGCAAGTCAAACTCAAAACAGTGCGATCACAGCGGAGCAGCTGATGCTATCCAAAATGGATGTGATGCGTACACATGTTCAACCGGATTTTGTTGTATCAGCCAATCCGTTAGATGTGCAGAAAGTGAATTCACCGATGTCATTCTCGACGGCAATGACTAGTGTGCTCGATAGCGTTAATCAACATCAGTCGTTGGCCAGTCAGAAAATGACTGCCGTAGAAACAGGTCAAAGTGATGATTTGGTTGGGGCAATGATTGCGAGTCAGAAAGCAAGCTTGTCGTTCAATGCGTTAATGCAGGTTCGCAACAAGGTTGTGACCTCATTTGAAGATATAATGAAGATGCCGGTGTAACCCATGTCAGAGATAACAACTCAAGTCGCTGGTGGTCCGTCTTATGATGCTGGGATTACTGAGCCTTCAACCAATAACGCAATGCATCAGTTTAGCGCTAAGGTTAAACAACTATGGTCCAACAGCCAGCGTAACCTGGTCCTGTCAGCGGTACTGGCTGCGATTGTTGCCGCTATTATCGTCGTCGCTTTATGGAGCTCGACACAAAGCTTCCGCCCTCTTTATAGTCAGCAAGAACGTTTTGATACTGGTGAGATTGTTTCGGTACTGGAATCAGAAGGGATCAATTATCGCCTGCAGGAGAAAAATGGTCAGGTACTGGTTGCTGAGGGCGAAGTGGCGCGTATTCGTATGCTTTTAGCCGCCAAAGGGGTTAAAGCCAAACTGCCAACCGGTCTTGACTCATTGCAGGAAGACAGTTCGCTAGGTACCAGTCAGTTCATGGAAACCGCTCGTTACCGCCATGGTCTGGAAGGGGAGCTGGTTCGAACGATTATCTCACTTAATGCGGTATCCAATGCCCGCGTCCATTTAGCGATTCCACGCCAGACCTTATTTGTACGCCAGAATAGCGAAGCACCTTCTGCGTCAGTAATGCTAGAGCTTAAGCCCGGCGAAGAGCTCAAACCACCTCAGGTAGAAGCCATTATTAACCTATTGGTTGGCAGCGTTACAGGTATGAAGCCTGAACAAGTTTCGGTAATTGACCAGTATGGCCGCTTACTAAGTGCTGATGTTGCATCGGCTGAGGCAGGTAAGGTTAACGCTAAGTATCTTGATTACCAGAAGAGTGTCGAGAAACAGATAATTCAGCGTGCCGCAGATATGCTGACACCGATTGTTGGCCCAAGTAACTTCCGTGTTCAGGTCGCGGCTGATATGAACTTCAGTCAAGTGGAAGAAACTCAGGAAATTCTTGATAACACTCCAATTGTTCGTAATGAACACACCATCACCAATAACTCAATTGATCAGATCGCACTTGGCGTTCCGGGCACTTTAAGTAATCAACCTCCTGTAACAGGTGAAGTACCTACTCAGGACAGTCAGAACACCAATGCCCGTTCGGAGATCAACCGTCAGTACGCCGTGGGCAGCAGTGTGCGCCGAACTCAATATCAACAGGGTCAGATTGAAAAGCTCAGTGTTTCCGTGCTGCTTAACGAAGCTGCGGCTCCGAACGGAACAGCCTGGACTGAAGATGAGAAAAGCCAGATCTCGACCATGATAACAGACGCTGTCGGTATTGCCGATCAGCGCGGCGACAGCTTCAGTATTATGAGCTTCAACTTTACACCGTTAGCCATAGAAGCGCCGCCAAGTATTCCATGGTGGCAAGATCCGACGGTACAGCAGCCAATGCGCTACGTGATTGGTGGCATGCTGGGTATGGCAATGATTTTCTTTGTCCTTCGTCCATTAATTATGCATTTGACCGGAGCAGATACGCGTTCTCAAGAGCTGGAGTTTGCCGATCCGCAGGATGAGCCTGTTTATGACAACCTACAGACCCGCGAAGAGCGAGAAAGGGAAGAGGATCTCAACCGTAAACTTTCAGAAAAAGGGATTGCGGCTTCCTCGGGTCTTAATGTTGGCAACGATATGCTTCCGCCTCCGGGATCACCGTTGGAAATTCAGTTGAAACACTTACAACTTATTGCGAACGAAGAGCCTGAGCGCGTCGCTGAAGTACTAAAACAATGGGTAAATGTGAATGAACACAGCAGAGTCAAAGCAGAAAGCAACGCTTAGTCACGTAGAACAGACCGCCTTGGTACTTCTGGGCATGGGTGAAGACGCAGCAGCCAAAGTGTTGCGTAACTTCAGTCGCGATGAGACCCAGCGTGTAACAAAAGCGATGGCTAAGCTTAACGGCATCAAGAGTGACAGTGCCCACGGGGTGATTAAGAACTTTTTCGAAGATTTCCGTCAACACAGCGGTATTCGTGGGGCGTCAAAAGAGTATCTTTCGAACACCTTACGTAAGGCGTTAGGTAACGATCTGGCTAAGGGGCTGCTGAATAACCTATATGGCGACGAAGTACGAAACAACATGCAACGCCTGCAGTGGGTTGATGCAGAAGTTCTGGCACGTTTTATCTCTAACGAGCACCCGCAAATGCAGGCGATCTTTCTCGCTTACCTGCCATCTGAAAGCTCTTCGGCAGTCTTAAAGCATCTGCCTGAGGATTATCATGATGAACTTTTGTATCGCATTGCCCGCTTACAGGATATCGACCATCAGGTTGCGGGCGATCTCAATGAGCTGATCGAACGTTGCATTGAACATGTCTCCGCCAGTCAGAGCGCTCCGCTATCCGGAGTTAAACAGGTCGCGGATATTATCAACCGTTTTGAAGGCGATCGCGGTTCACTCATGGAGATGCTCAAACTGCATGATGAGGACGTGGTGAGTGAGATTGAGCAGAACATGTTTGATTTCATGGTACTTGGCCGTCAGCGCGAAGAGACGATGGATCGTCTGGTCCAGCAGGTGCCACTCGAACTGTGGGCATTAGCGTTGAAAGGTGCCGAAATTACCTTGCAACAAGCGATCAAACGATCAATGCCTCAGCGTATGGTTAAAGCGCTGGAAGACGATATGCAGGTGCGTGGTGCGGTGCCACTCAGCCGGGTTGAACGAGCCAGACTGGATATTATGCAGATTGTTCGTGAACTGGATGAGTCTGGCGAGATCGAGCTGATTCTATACGAAGAACCAACGGTGGAGTAGAGCTATGTCGCTAGGTAAATCTCAGCTTCTTAACACGCCGAGCACCAACTACCGAGTGCATCGCTTCCCACCGCTCGCTCAACCTATGGTCAGCGATAACGAATTTGATGTTGATGATACCTGGCAGGATGCGCAGGTTGAGTTGCAACAAAAGCTTGAACAAGGTTTTCAGACTGGTTTAGAGCAAGGTCATGCTGAAGGCTTGAGTCAGGGCTTGGTTCAAGGTCAGCAGCAGGGATTAGCTGAAGGTCAGAAAGAGGGTTTTCAGCAAGGCTTTGTCACAGGGGAACAGTCGGGAAAACAGGCATTCCTTGAGGCGACCAAACCCGTTAACGAGCTCTATCAAACGCTGGCGAGATGGCAGCAGGAACGTGAGCAACAGCAACGCCATATCATTTGCGAACTGGTGCAGAAAGTGGCTCAACAGGTAATTCGCGCGGAATTAACTCTGATGCCGCAGCAGATTTTGTCGTTAGTCGATGAAACTCTGGATGCAATGCCGGGTAAAACCGAGCAGGTTACCGTCCATCTCAACCCACAAGATGTTGAACGCATCAGCCAGATCAACGCTGAACTGCCAAAAACATGGAGACTGGTTGCCAATCCTGAACTGCCTCCGGGTGGTTGTCATCTGGTGACCGAAGATGCTGAAGCGGATGCCAGTTGTGACTCGCGACTAGAGGCTTGTATGGATAACGTTAAGCAACATCTACTCGATGAGACGGTAACCAGTCAGGAAGAAGGTGAGTAATGAGTAGCACTGCTGCATTTGAATTACTCTCTGAGCGAACCAGTGAGGCAATTGCATCCTTGGATTCAATCCCTGTTGCAAGGGTCACTGGCCGGCTGGTTAAGGTCAATGGCTTAATGCTGCAGGCGGTTGGTTGTCGTTTTAAGCTTGAGCAACGCTGTCTGGTTGAAACCGCGGAAGGTGACATGATTGAGGCTCAGGTTGTTGGCTTCGACCACACCATCGCTTATCTGATGCCGATTCGTCGTTTAGGGGGATTGTTCGCAGGTGCCAAGGTGATTCCGTTGCAAGGTGATAGTACGGTTCAGTTGAGTGATCAGTGGTTAGGTAGGGTGCTCAATGGTCTGGGAGAAGCGATGGATGACGGACCTGCATTGCAGGGTGGTGAACGAGTTTCTCTTGATCCTACTCCGATAAACCCATTGAAACGTAGACCAGTCGATTCGCCGCTTAACGTCGGTGTCAGAGCCATTAATGGATTAATGACCGTTGGTAAAGGTCAGCGTATCGGCCTGATGGCGGGTAGTGGTGTAGGTAAAAGTGTCCTGATGGGCATGATTAGCCAGAACACAGAAGCGGACGTGATAGTCGTCGGTCTGATCGGTGAGCGAGGACGGGAAGTTCGCGAGTTTATTGAACGCAACCTGACTGAGGAAGCTCGCAAAAAAGCGATTATCATTGCCGCTCCAGCAGATGAATCACCGCTGATGCGCCTTCGTGCAACTTTGCTCTGTCACCGGGTATCCGAGTATTTTCGTGATAAAGGCAAAGATGTGTTACTTATGATGGACTCCCTGACCAGATATGCCATGGCACAGCGCGAAATTGCCCTTTCACTGGGCGAGCCTCCTGCCAGCCGTGGTTATCCGCCATCTGTATTCAATGTTCTGCCTCAGCTACTTGAGCGAGCGGGTAATAGCGCAAATCAGGACGGTAGTTTAACCGCCATTTATACCATTCTGGCGGCAGGAGACGATCAGCAGGATCCGGTGGTTGACTCTGCCCGTGCGATTCTCGATGGCCATGTTGTGTTGTCACGTAAACTGGCGGAACAGGGACATTATCCCGCTATCGACATTAATGCCTCGGTGAGTCGATGTATGACCGCCTGTTCTCAACCAGCACATCTAACGCTAGCGAGTGAGTTCCGAAAGACCTACGCCAGCTATTTACAAGTTAAAGAACTATTACCACTTGGTGGCTATCAACCAGGGCAAGATCCTGAATTAGATCGTTCCGTCGCACTCTATCCGCAGCTAGTCGCTTATCTTCAGCAGTCACAGCACTGCTCAGTGGATTATCAGCAGAGCCTGACAGAGCTAGCGCAGCTATTTCAACAGTAGGCGAGGGGAAAATGCAGGCGAAGTTACAAGCGATTGAGAAGTTTCAGAAAATTCAGCAACAGCAGCGTGATGCCATGTCTCAACAGCTTGAGACAAAGCGTCAGCAGCAAGCTGCCGCAGCAGAAAAACTTAACCAACTTGCTAACTTGAAACAGCAAACCTCACCTTGGTTGAGCTGCGGCGAGGTTAATCGAGAAGTATTACTTAACTACAGTCGCGTTGATCAGATGTTGAGAAAGTTAATCAATCACCAGCAGCACGAACAAGCGCTAATGCAAGCGGAATGCGCGTCTTTGCAAAACCAATTGCAGAGTAAGCACCTCAAAGTCAAAGGTATCGAGTCGACGCTTGAGCGTTGGCAGAACGAGTACCAGTCACAGCAGCTAAAACGTCAGGAACTGGCATTAGAAGAGCTTATCAATCATAGGTTTGCGGTTAAGAGCAACTAGTCGGTTGTTGCATTGCTTGGTAAAGCTTATCCATGGAGGAAGAGGCGTTGTTATGCCTAAGTTGAAAGACGCGAATGTCTTAATCATCAAAGAGTATCCCAATCGTTACATCAGCATTTCTAGTCTATTGCTTTCTCTAGGGATCAAGCCTTACCGAATGATCAATCTCAATGATCCAATTGAAGCGGTAAAGCGCACCTTCCACCAACGATTTGATGTTCTGATTTGTGATCAGAACTATCGCGACAACCAACTTAAAGCGGCGGATATCATTGCTCAACTGCGCGCGGCAAAAGTCATAGATCAGGGGACAGTGATCGTGATGGATTGCCGAGCTGAAGTTTGCAAAGACTATTCATATTATCTGGCCGACATTCCGCTTCATCCAGAATCTAACCAACGTGATGTTACTGATCGACTCCGTACCGAATACGAGCGTAAAAACAAGGTTTGGCCCTTACTCAATCGAACGCCAAGTCAGAGTGAACAGGATATGGAAAAGCGCTATCAGTTTTTCGAACAGCACTACCCTGAATGGCAATACGACTTAACTCTGAGCCGCGGTCATTACTATTTGTTAAACCAACAGACTAAGTACGCGACCGAGTTGTACGGAGCGTTAATTAAGCAGAATGCTAAGAAAGACCTCACCTTAGAGATCTGTTACTTCCTTAATGCACTGGCTCTAAACGGTCAGCAAAAAGAGGCATTAGCACTGCATACTAAGTTTGCCTCTGGTAAGCGCAAGTTGGGGCAGCCACTGACAGAGATGGGAGCCATGTTACAACTAGCCCATGGTCATCTGGTCGATGCGTATCAGCTACTGTCTTTTTCTCAACAGCGCTACGGAACGAACCTGACTCAAAGAACGGGACTCGCTCTGATTGGAATTGCTGTTGGCAAGTATGATCAGGCGTTGGAACTGTTTTCGAACAATCTGATGTGTGCTAAGCAACTCAATCAAGATGTTGCCCAGCACATGCTGAACTATTTGTTTGCACTGGTTATGTCCTGGAGTGTCAATCAGGATGCGTCTGCCTTGTATCAAAAGAAGTTTGCTCAGCTTAGCCAACAGCTATCGAGTAGTCGTCTTTCTGAGTCACAAAGCGTCCAACTCGCTCTATTGAATGTGCATGCCGACTGTTTGTTGGCCAAAGGGTATCGAGCCAGTACGGAAAGTTTACTGATTAGTTTTGATAGCCTTAACAGCAATACCAGTCAAAGCTGTCAGCTTCATGCTCTATATATCAGCGCATTATTTGCAAAGGAGTCTACGTTCAATCGTCTCCGCAAAGAGATTAGCCAGCGTAAGATCGTTTACATGTTTGACCCTTTAGCCGCACTTAACGGTGAGCTGGTAAAGCAACTCGGCTGGAAGCACTTTTGTTCTGCGATGGCAGGAGTAATGCCAGTTACATCCCAGTATCCACGTTATGCCTGACACTAAACGACACCACGTTTAGTGATATTAAACCGTTTTTATAACTCTGGAATCCAGTCAACGAAATTGCGCTTCCAAGCTGATCTAGGCCAATTAGATTGTTAGAATCACCAGCCTCGAGATGAATTTATAGTAACGCGTTGTATTTTAATTATTATGAAATCCAGTAATTTGACAGTGGCGGTATCTGGCGTAGCAGGAACGCGCTTTCTTAACCTATCGCCAACGACTATCCGCCGAATCAAGTTAAGTCTGTTGTTTGCTATTCTGGTGTTTGGTGCTCTGGTCACAGTGCTGGTTTTAAAAATAGGTAGTGCGGCTGACTCACAACGTCAGGTTCAGCAGTTATCTGACAAAGCTCAACAGCTTGAACAGCTATTAGCGGAAAAAGAGCTACAACTTACTCAGCAGCTCAATGATAAAGAGCAGTTAAAGCAAGAGCTGGTGTATGTAGAGCAGAAACTAACGGGTATTGAGTCTGCGATGTCGTTGCCAGATGAGGCGTTAGAGCTACGCGAACGCGCCGATATCGCAGCACTGAGTACCGCAGCTCGTCACCAGATGTTGCAACTGATCCCGAGTGGTAAGCCAGTTAAAGTGGGTTACCTCTCTTCTAAATATGGCCGTCGAACGCATCCAGTAAAGAAAACCTGGAAGATGCATCGTGGTATTGATTACGCGGTGAATATTGGGACGCCGATTTATGCACCAGCGGATGGCGTTGTTGAGTTAACGCGCAAGAGTAATAAAGGGTCTGGTAACTTTCTGCGACTTATACACTCATTTGGATTTACTTCATCGTACTCTCACTTAAAGGCTTTCAAAGTAAAACCAGGAGAGTACGTAAAAAAAGGTGACCTGATTGCCCTGTCTGGAAATACTGGTCTGTCGACGGGTTACCATCTTCATTATGAAGTTCGCTTGGTCGGACGTGCACTTGACCCACTGCCATTTACTCAATGGGAAATGAATAACTTTGCCGCGATTTTTGAATCGAATAAGGACGTAAAATGGGACTATTTAGTAAACAAAATAGAGAACCGAATCGCCACCTCACACAGACTGTCATCGCTGACGGAGCCGACATCAGTGGAGAGCTCAAACTTACTTGTAACATCCAAATAGATGGTCGAGTAACAGGTAGTATTGAGACTGACAGAACGGTAACTATTAGCGCTACGGGTTCAGTAGAAGGTTCAGTTAAAGCGGAACGATTAGTGGTTAACGGCCATTTTCGTGGCAAGGTTTACACCAAGAGCGTTGAAATACTTGAAGATGGTCGCTTAGAAGGTGAAGTCTCTGCTGGTGAGTTTACCATTCAGAAAGGTGGTGTATTCCTGGGCAACTCTAAAAACGTTACCGCAGAAGAGGTTGTGACTATCGACTCAGTGACCAAGATAACTGCAAGTCAGAATAACAGTGATAAAGGTAACGACAAAAAAGGCAAAGTTGAGCAGTGTGCCTAACTCACCTCAGCTAGCAACTATGCATCCAAGTCATAGCCCTAACGAAAAACCGCCTGTTGGCGGTTTTTTTGTATCAGTCCTCTCTCTTGAGAGGACAGACACCTCAAAGAATGAAATTAGGATGAGGTGTTGATACCTCTACCAAAAGTCACCGCATCATGGGTTGCTGTGTTGTCTACACTGCCTTAACTTGGATGAATCCCTCCTCCAATGAGATTTGAGATGACAACAGCAAGAAAGCAACAGGTGTGCGTTGATGCAACTCCCTACTACCACTGCGTCTCTCGTTGTGTCAGGCGCAGCTTTCTATGTGGTGAAGACCCACTTACCAACAAAAGTTATCAGCACCGAAGAGCTTGGGTTGAACGCAAAATTACGACGCTCTCACAGATATACTGCATAGACATTTGTGCCTACGCTATTATGAGTAATCACTACCATCTGGTGGTTCATATCAATCGAGCTAAAGCCCAAAAATTATCGGATTACGAAGTTGTTGAACGCTGGCGGCAAGAGCATAAGATGCCCGCTTTAGTCTCTCGTTGGCTTAATGGTCAGCTCACCAGCAAAGCAGAGATGGAAGTGTGCTCAGCGATAATAGATTCGTGGCGTCAACGTTTGTGGAACCTGAGTTGGTTTATGAAAGAGCTTAACTTTGACATTGCTTGTCAAGCCAACAAGGAGGATGATTGCAAAGGCCACTTTTGGGAAAGCCGTTTTAAAAGCCAGGCGCTGCTTGATGAAAAAGCGCTTCTGGCCGCAATGACTTATGTAGACTTAAACCCATTAAGAGCGGGCGAAGCTAAGACCCCTGAAACCTCTGACTACACATCCATTCAAGCTCGACTAGAAGCATTAAACAAGCAGCAAGAGTCTGCCCCATGCCTTCATCCATTTATTGGGGCTACAACGAATGAGCGAGTTGATGGGATCACATATCGTCTTATGGATTATATCGAGTTAGTCGATTGGAGCGCTCGTTTATATCGGGAAGACAAAGCCAGCTTAGCCGAAAGCACCCCACCAATATTACAACGTCTTAATATCAACCAGCTCAAATGGCTTGAGGCTTGTACAAAACTAGAACGACAGCGAATTACTGCCGTGGGTTGCAGTCAGAATGTTATTCACGCCAAACGGATGTTAAGTCGAAAGAGGCTTAATCTTCTTCGGTTGGATAGCTAATTAACCACTTTACCTAGCTACTATCAAGCAAAGGGGATGCAGGTAAGCGCCCATCCAACTAACTCATCTTCAGAACTACGAACCCTACAAACAGTTGTAAGAATTTCCAGTATTGAGTAGTGGATCGCCTTCAAGTTCCTCCAATTGACAAAAGGTTTCGCTTAAACACAGCGATTCGCTCTAAGTATTTCTGAAGAATGTCTGTCCTTTTAGGTAATGAATACCTGCGATGTGAATGGAAATGGTGCCTGTCCCTGCAAAATTAAGGGCGTCTGTCCTTATAGAGAGAAAATGACTAGTAAAAATTTACTAAACAAAGATCTCATTTTTACTCACATGGCATAATTCAATTGGTAATTCGGAGCTAAGATGTTTTCCGCTTCTGGTAAACCAAGGATTTAGCTCATGACTTTACGTAAAACTTTTATCGCTTTAGCCGTTGGCTCTGTTGTTACATTCTCCGGCCATGGTGTTGCCGCTTCTACTCAGGTTCCGTTGCACGCTGAGCAGTTCAAAAATGTGATTGACCGTACTGGCTCTCCGGAATACATGCGTGACTATGATTTTGATGACCACCAACGTTTTAACCCATTGTTTGATAACGGTGCCTGGCATGGTCATTTACTGCCAGACTCTACAGAAGGTATGGGAGGCTTCCCTGGCACCGCACTTTTAACCGAAGAATACATCAACTTCATGGCTAACAATTTTGATCGTTTAAGTGTGTTCAAAGAGGGTTATAAGGTTGATTTTTCAATGGAAGCTTACAGCCTTCCAGGGGCGTTAGTGCAGAAACTAACCTCAGCTGACGTTAGTGTTGAAATGACTCTACGCTTTGTCACCAATCGTACCTCACTACTCGAAACTAAGATCAATTCAAATGGTCCGCTAGAACTGGTTTGGGATGGTGAGTTGCTTGAGAAATATCATGCGAAAGAAGGTGAGCCTCAATCGGATAAAACCATTGATGAGCAATAACCTGACTTCGACCGTGTTCTTAAGGCAACGAATAACGGACTAACAGTAAGCTTTGGTAAAGTGCGTTCGACGTGGGATCTGCTAACATCGGGAGAATCTGAGTACCAGATCAATAAGTCGATTAAGACTGATACTAAGATTGACGGTCACCATTTTGTATCCAAAGCCAAGGTTGAAGGTTCAACGACACTCTACACCACTTATACGCATGTCCTGACTGAGCAAGAGAACAAGGCAGAGCAGGGCAAAATCACGGATATCCTCACCAATCCGCAATCATATTTAGAGGCATCAGAGCAGCGTTGGGAAAGTTACCTGAACAAAGGTCTGACTAACCCGCATGCAACTCCCGAACAAGAGCGTGTTGCTGTAAAAGCGATGGAGACACTCAATGGCAACTGGCGTGGCGTCGCTGGCGCGATGAAGTTTGACTCCGTCACTCCTTCCGTAACGGCGCGCTGGTTCTCTGGCAACCAGACCTGGCCTTGGGATACGTGGAAACAAGCTTATGCAATGGCACACTTCAATCCAGATGTCGCCAAAGACAATATTCGCGCAATGTTTGCTTATCAGATCCAAGCTAATGATGCTGTGCGCCCTTGGGACGAAGGTTACGTGCCAGATCTTCTTGCTTATAACTTAAGCCCGGAACGCGGTGGTGATGGTGGTAACTGGAATGAGCGTAATACGAAGCCAAGTCTTGCAGCGTGGGCTGTAATGGAAGTGTATAAAACTACCGGTGATAAAGCATGGATTGAAGAGATGTATCCGAAGCTGGTGGCTTACCATAATTGGTGGTTACGTAACCGCGATAACAACGGTAATGGTGTCCCGGAATATGGTGCGGCAGTCGATAAAGCTCACAACACGCCTGAGGGGGAAATGTACTTTACTGTGGTACGCGGTGATAAGCATGAAACCGTCGTTGGTAAAAAAGCGTTAGCGCAAGTCATGGAAGAGGGCAACTACGACTACATTGAAAGTCCTGCTCAGACAGCAGCTTCTTGGGAATCGGGGCGTGATGATGCGGCGGTGTTTGGTTTCATCGATAAAGATCAGCTTGATGCTTACGTTGCTAAAGGTGGCAAGCGAAGTGATTGGGACGTAGAGTTCGCTCAAAACCGAGCCAAAGATGGCACTTTACTCGGTTACTCGCTACTGCAAGAGTCTGTTGATCAGGCAAGCTATATGTTTAGCGACAACCAGTATCTTGCAGAAATGGCTGATTTGCTTGGTAAACAAGGCGAAGCGAGAGAGTTTCGTGCCAAAGCTGACCACCTGGCGAAATATATCAATACTTGTATGTTTGATGAAGGGACAGGCTTCTTCTACGATATTCGTATCGAAGATAAACCTCTGACCAATGGTTGTGCAGGTAAGCCGATTGTTGAACGTGGTATGGGGCCAGAGGGGTGGTCTCCGCTGTTTAATGGCGCTGCAACACAGGCCCATGCTGATGCTGTAGTCAAAGTGATGAAAGATACTAACCAGTTCAATACTCATGTGCCATTAGGTACGGCTGCACTATCTAACCCTGCTTTTGGCCCGGACATATACTGGCGCGGGCGTGTATGGGTTGACCAGTTCTACTTCGGCTTAAAAGGAATGGATCGCTACGGCTATCGTGATGATGCTATTGAGATGGCGACAGCTTTCTTCAGCAATGCTGACGGTCTGGTGCAGGATGGTCCTATTCGTGAGAACTACAACCCTCTAACCGGAGCCCAACAAGGTGCACCGAACTTCTCATGGAGTGCTGCTCACCTATACATGCTGTACAACGACTTCTTTACTGACGGTAAATAGGTCATTGCTTTAATTCCTTTATCTAGATAAAGCAAAGGGTATCAAGTTAATGCTTGATACCCTTTTTGCATTGCGGCCAGTTGGGACAGTCCGATGCTTCGGTTGAGGCATTGCTTTGGAACAAGGCAGGAGCATTAGATACGAAAAAGCCTCATCGTGTGATGAGGCTTTTTCTAAATTTGGCTCCCCCTGCGGGACTCGAACCTGCGACATACGGATTAACAGTCCGCCGTTCTACCAACTGAACTAAGGGGGAATTGCTTTTTGCGCTGCGAATATTAGCGAGCACCTGTAAAGGTGTCAACTGCCTGAAAGGAAAATAACTGAATTAAATTTAAGAAAAATGTCTTTACTTTTCTGTAGCCCTTATCAAATAAGGGCTATATTTACTTATCCACCAAAATTGTGGATAACTATGTGTGTTAAATTTGAGTAACTCAAAAAAGCTTTATTTTTGCAAGGAGTGCGGTTGTTTCTAGATTGATCTAATGACTTGCCAGATAAGGAGTTTCTGAAAATATCAACTATTTTTTACAAAATCTGATGATCAACCGGAACTGTGGATTGAATGCAAAAAAGAGAAAAAATGTGAATAAGCTGTGAATGCTTTAAGGGTGATTTTAGAGAGAACTCTCTAGCAGGGCGAAGAATAATATCAGGATTGACGGCAATGATCTAGCCGTTAAGTGTGAGTTTAAACAAAACAGCGATTAATTTTTTAATCGGCTCTTGAGTCTGTATATATATACAGACACAATAGAAGACCTCCCTCTGCCACGGATAGAGATACGACATGAGTAAAGTATTTGATTTAGTGTCTGATTATCAACCTTCTGGTGATCAACCGACCGCTATCAGCCAGTTGCTGGATGGTCTGGATTCTGGCTTAGCACACCAAACATTACTGGGTGTAACGGGCTCAGGTAAGACATTTACTCTAGCGAACGTGATTGCTACGGCTCAGCGACCAGCAATTTTGCTGGCGCCGAATAAAACATTGGCTGCTCAGCTTTATGGTGAGATGAAATCCTTCTTTCCAAACAATGCGGTTGAATATTTCGTCTCTTACTATGACTACTATCAGCCAGAAGCTTATGTCCCGACTACCGACACCTTTATTGAAAAAGATGCTTCGGTCAACGCGCATATCGAGCAGATGCGCCTTTCGGCAACAAAAGCGCTGCTAGAAAGAAAAGACGCCATCATTGTTGCTTCGGTCTCTGCGATTTATGGTTTGGGTGACCCAGAGTCCTATCTCAAGATGATGTTACATATTCGTCGTGGTGACGTAATGGATCAAAGGGATATTCTGCGTCGCCTGGCTGAGTTGCAGTATAGCCGCAACGATGTCGCATTTGAGCGTGGTCAGTTCCGTGTGCGTGGTGAAGTGATCGATATTTTCCCTGCCGAATCTGATCAAGATGCGGTACGGATTGAAATGTTCGACGATGAAATCGACTGTATCAGTGTGTTTGATCCTTTAACAGGTGCGGTCAAGCAGCGCGATTTGGCTCGTTATACCATCTATCCGAAAACGCACTATGTGACACCAAGAGAGCGAATCCTTGATGCGATTGAGGAGATTAAGGTTGAGCTGGAAGGGCGTAAGAAGTATCTGCTCGATAACAATAAGTTGCTCGAAGAACAGCGTATTTCCCAGCGAACTCAGTTCGATATTGAAATGATGAACGAGCTTGGGTTCTGTTCAGGTATTGAAAACTACTCCCGTTACCTCAGTGGTCGTAACGAGGGTGAGCCGCCACCGACCTTGTTTGACTACTTGCCTCACGATGGTCTGTTGATTATTGATGAGTCCCACGTCACCGTGCCTCAAATTGGCGCTATGTACAAAGGTGACCGCTCGCGTAAAGAGACGCTGGTGGAGTTTGGTTTCCGATTACCATCTGCGCTTGATAACCGTCCGCTTAAATTTGATGAGTTTGAATCTCTTGCACCACAAACCATTTTTGTTTCGGCTACGCCAGGTAACTACGAACTAGAAAAGTCTGATGGTGAAGTGGCCGATCAGGTGGTGCGTCCGACGGGTCTGCTGGATCCACAATTGGAAGTGCGCCCGGTCGCGACTCAGGTCGACGATTTACTATCGGAAATTCGCCTTCGCTCGGCTAAAGATGAACGTGTCCTGGTGACAACGTTAACTAAGCGTATGGCTGAGGACCTCACCGAATACCTTACTGAGCACGACGTTAAAGTCCGTTACTTGCATTCAGATATCGATACAGTAGAACGTGTCGAAATCATTCGGGACTTGCGTCTTGGTGAGTTCGATGTACTGGTTGGTATCAACTTATTGCGAGAAGGTCTCGATATGCCGGAAGTATCTCTGGTTGCGATTCTTGATGCGGACAAAGAAGGTTTCCTCCGTTCTGAACGTTCACTGATTCAGACAATTGGTCGTGCTGCGCGAAACGTGTCAGGTAAAGCGATTTTGTATGCTGACCGGATCACTAAATCGATGGAAAAAGCGATGGGTGAAACCAATCGTCGTCGTGAAAAACAACAGCAGTACAATGAGAAAATGGGTATCGAACCTCAGGCTCTTAAACGTAATGTGAAAGACATTATGGAACTGGGTGATATCACTAAGAGTAAGAAGCAGCGTACCAGCAAAGCAGTGCCTCTCTCTAAGGTCGCTGAACCATCGCAAAGCTACGATGTGATGACCCCTCAGCAGCTCGATAAAGAGATTGCGAAACTTGAAGCTCAAATGTATCAGCATGCTCAGGATCTTGAGTTTGAACTGGCAGCAGAAAAGCGTGACCAGATCGACCAGTTACGCAAGAAGTTTATTGCTAATAGCTAATTGAAGAGAGCGGAAATAAAAAAAGCCAATAGACATTTAGTTCTATTGGCTGAATTTGTGAATACAAAATTCACTAACAACGTCAGTTGGCTAGGTGACCCGTTAGGGTCATCTATACGTATAGCATATAGCGTGCCAATAAAATCAAGGGGGAAATGAGCTCTAATTCACTCTATTCGGCCTTTTTTGGGGGTTTAAATTGCAAATTGCAAAGCGCAATGCAATGATTATACAAGATGCAATGAAACCATTGGCTAGGTTATGCAACATAATACTCAAACCCAAAAATCAAAATATCTACTTATGGTAGAGGACACCGCATCCGTTGCGGCCCTTTATCGTTCTTATCTGACACCGCTGCAAATCGATATCAATATAGTTGGCACAGGGCGCGATGCGATCGACAGCCTTAATTTCCGTACGCCTGACTTGATCCTTCTCGATCTCCGCCTACCTGACATGACGGGTATGGATGTACTTCATGCGGTTAAAGAGAAAAACCCAGATGTGCCAGTCATCTTCATGACCGCACATGGTTCTATTGATACTGCTGTGGAAGCGATGCGTCATGGTGCTCAGGACTTCTTGATCAAGCCGTGTGAAGCTGACCGCCTTCGTGTCACGGTAAACAACGCTCTGCGTAAAGCCAATAAGCTTAAGAATGATGAAGATGGTCTTGCAAGTCAGGGCTATCAAGGCTTTATCGGCAGTAGCCAAACCATGCAAGCGGTTTATCGAACTATTGACTCCGCGGCAGCGAGTAAAGCGAGTATTTTCATCACAGGTGAAAGTGGTACAGGTAAAGAGGTGTGTGCCGAAGCAATACACGCGACCAGTAAACGCGGGGATAAACCATTTATCGCAATTAACTGTGCTGCTATCCCTAAAGATCTGATTGAGAGTGAACTGTTTGGTCACGTCAAAGGAGCCTTTACAGGTGCCGCGACAGATCGACAAGGGGCGGCTGAACTGGCTGACGGCGGTACGCTATTTCTTGATGAACTGTGTGAAATGGATCTGGACTTGCAAACAAAATTGCTGCGATTTATTCAGACTGGTACTTTCCAGAAGGTCGGGTCATCTAAGATGAAAAGCGTTGATGTACGTTTTGTCTGTGCGACCAACCGTGATCCCTGGAAAGAAGTTGAGGAAGGCCGCTTCCGAGAAGACTTATACTACCGCTTGTATGTCATTCCTCTGCATTTGCCGCCTTTGAGAGAGCGTGGTGATGACATCATCGAAATTGCTTATTCCCTGCTAGGCTTTATGTCTAAGGAAGAGGGTAAAGATTTTGTGCGTTTGGCACCAGATGTGGTTGAACGTTTTGCTCGCTATGAGTGGCCGGGTAATGTGCGTCAGTTGCAGAATGTGCTGCGTAACGTAGTGGTACTCAATAATGGCAGAGAAATTCTGCTCGATATGTTACCTCCTCCACTCAATAAGCCTGCGACTAATGAGATTCGCATCCCGTTGGTACCAAGTGAAGCTGTTTCGGTACAAGATATCTTCCCTCTGTGGCTGACGGAGAAAAATGCGATTGAACAAGCGATAAAAGCGTGTGATGGCAACATTCCCAAAGCGGCGGGTTACCTAGATGTCAGTCCATCAACTATTTATCGAAAATTGCAGGCGTGGAATGCGAAGGAAGTACAGTAGTGGATATTTTAAATCAAATTAAGATCGAACGACTCGCCGGTGAAATTGGTCAGGAAAACGTGCCTGTTTTACTTGAGATATTTTTGAATGAACTTGCGATGTATATTGAGAGACTCTCCCAACTAGAGGGAGAAGAACTGCAAGATTACCTCAAAGAAATCAGCCATGCGCTTAAGAGCAGCGCTGCTAGTTTTGGTGCTGAGGCATTATGCCATTACTCGATTGAAGTTGATGCGATGGCTAAAACAGGCGCTATGTCAGAGTTAGCAGGTTGCAAGGGACAGATGCTATCTCTGCTCGATGAGACCGAGCAGAGATATAAACAGTTACTCACTCAGTAAGTATTCAATAGCCTGTTGTAGCTTACTACGGTCATGGCGCCAATCACGATTTGGTGATGCAAGTGGCGTCGTGACACAGTTCCACTCTTCCAGCTCTGGATGAGGCTCTTCGCCAAGAACGACATCAATGCGTCGCCCCTGACACGAACGCTCACACCATTCCAGTTTCTCTTTAAGCGTCATTTTACCTGCTGGTCCGTGTTCGGCAGATAAGTTCTCTACAAACACCAGTTTTGCCGTACGGTTGTTGGCGATGGCCCTGCCTATTTCAGGTAACAGTAGCGGGGGCATAATACTGGTCAGAAAGCTGCCTGGACCAAGGATAATAGCGTCGGCTTGTTCTAGGGCGAGAACCCCTTCTTTCGTTGCCGGAACTTCCGGTTCCAGATCGAGCCTCAACAGCTTGTCTGGCATTTCATCGACGCTGGTTTCACCTGTTACCCACAGTCCATTGGGC
Source organism: Vibrio brasiliensis LMG 20546 (assembly GCF_000189255.1). GTDB lineage: Bacteria > Pseudomonadota > Gammaproteobacteria > Enterobacterales > Vibrionaceae > Vibrio > Vibrio brasiliensis. The sequence goes on from NZ_AEVS01000062.1 coordinate 32,458, forward strand.
GCTAACGCCTTCAGATCAGAAGGATGCTCTGACATAGGAATAATATTCACATTGACCTTGAGCATATTACGGATGAGGTTAGTGGCATCCAATGGTCGAACCGAAAGGTTATCCAGTGCCGTTAACATCAGATTTCCGAGGTTATGACCATCTAACTCTCCGGCACCTTTAAAACGATACTCGAACATCATTGAACTGATCGAAGGGTCGGTGATTAACTGGTTAATACAGTTACGTGTATCTCCCCAGGCAATACCGCCCTGACAGTTGCGAATGCGGCCTGTTGAACCGCCATTATCAGTGGTAGCGACAATACCAGTGGCGTTATCACCGAAGTCTTTTAGAGCCGCCAGCATACGGCCAAGACCATGGCCTCCACCAACTGCGACGACTTTCTTGCTAGCGTAAACTGTCATGCTGAGCTTCTATTTTATTCATAACCAACTACAATTTAGATTATTGCATTAACATCAAATACTCAATATTAGGTATTTTGGGCGCTAGGCATGATTTTTTTGCCTAGAGGGTAGAATCACACACAATTATTAAGTATTTTAATGTAAAGCTACTACCGAGCAATAGGTAGTTGCCATAACTCCGAGCTCTCAAAGCTAAGTTCAATTTGAATAAGCGTTTTGAGCCAGTGACATGTTGTCACAAGGGCATAGTTGGAAATGATTATGCCTCCCGTGTTTGGAAAGGTGTTCCGTGGCGCAACAATTCGAAGATAGATTTCATCGCAAGTTTTATTACTTGCGTCTCTCTGTTACAGATGTCTGTAACTTTAAATGCACATACTGTTTGCCTGATGGTTATAAACCTTCGGGGCAAAAAAACTCGTCCTTTTTAGCTCTGCCTGAAATCAAGCGTGTTGTACGTGCGTTTGCTGATTGTGGCACGTCTAAAGTACGTATCACTGGCGGCGAACCAAGCTTACGTAAAGATTTTACCGACATTATCCATACTGTTGCTGAAACAGACGGTATTCATAAGGTCGCGACTACGACCAATGGCTATCGCATGGAGAAACAGGTAGCAGACTGGAAACAAGCTGGACTGACACATATCAACGTCAGTGTTGACAGTTTAGACCCACGCATGTTCCACCAAATCACTGGTGAGAACAAGTTTACTCAAGTCATGGCGGGTATCGACCGTGCATTTGAAGTGGGCTACGAGCAGGTCAAAGTAAATGTTGTGTTGATGAAAGACCTGAATGCTCACGAGTTACCTGCCTTTCTAAACTGGATTAAAGATCGACCAATTCAATTGCGCTTTATCGAACTGATGCAAACTGGTGAAATGGATGAACTGTTCCAACGCCATCACGTATCAGGTGTCGCGATTCGTAACCAACTGATTGCTAACGGTTGGCTACTCAAAGTACGTGACAACAATGATGGACCTGCACAGGTTTTTGTCCATCCCGATTATAAAGGCGAAATCGGCCTGATCATGCCGTATGAGAAAGACTTCTGTGAAAGCTGCAACCGTCTGCGTGTCTCTGCAACGGGCAAGCTACACTTGTGTCTCTTTGGCGATCACGGTGTCGAACTACGCGACCTGCTGCAACAAGACTCGCAGGAGAACGCGTTAATCGAACGAATTCAAGCACAGCTGCAAACTAAGTCGGTCAGCCATTTCCTTCATGATGGAAATTCAGGTATGACACCGCACTTGGCTTCAATCGGCGGCTAATACACTTCAACAAACAAATTACGCACTTCAGTGACAGTTTGAGTGCGAACATTACTTTGACATAAATAGGTGAACAAATGGGTCACGCAGAAAGCAAATTCCAACCAGCAAACATCGCAGTTCTAACCGTTTCTGATACTCGTACTGAAGAAAACGATACTTCAGGTGGCTACTTAGTTGAGAACGCTAAAGAAGCCGGTCACAACGTTGTTGATAAGCAAATTGTAATCGATGATATGTACAAGATCCGCGCAATCGTATCTCAGTGGATTGCAGATGAGAACGTACAAGCGATCATGATTACTGGCGGTACTGGATTTACATCGCGTGACAGCACTCCTGAAGCTCTAAAGCCACTATTTGATAAAGAAGTAGAAGGTTTCGGTGAACTATTCCGTATGGTTTCATACGAAGAGATCGGTACTTCTACTATTCAGTCTCGTGCGATCGCAGGCTTTGCCAACCACACGGTTATCTTTGCTATGCCTGGTTCTACAGGTGCATGTCGTACTGGCTGGACTAAGATCATCAAGCAGCAGCTGGATGCGAGTCACCGTCCTTGTAACTTCATGCCGCATCTGTCTGTTTAATTACTGGAGCGTATCATGAGCGAATTGACTCATATTAACGCTTCTGGCGAAGCAAACATGGTGGATGTATCCGCTAAGGCTGACACGGTTCGTGAAGCTAGAGCTGAAGCTTTTGTCCATATGGCACCAGAGACCCTTGAGCTGATCGTTTCAGGTCAGCATCATAAAGGTGATGTTTTTGCCACTGCGCGTATCGCTGGAATACAAGCGGCGAAGAAAACCTGGGATCTTATCCCACTCTGTCACCCGCTGTTGCTGTCGAAAGTTGAAGTTCAGCTTGAAGCGATTGAAGCTGAAAACATGGTTCGCATCGAGTCTGTCTGTAAGCTTGCGGGCAAGACTGGTGTTGAGATGGAAGCATTGACCGCGGCTTCAGTTGCGGCGCTAACCATTTACGACATGTGTAAAGCCGTACAGAAAGATATGGTGATTGGTCAGGTTCGTTTACTCGAAAAAACAGGTGGCAAGTCAGGTCACTTTAAGGTGGATTAATGATTAAAGTACTGTTTTTCGCCCAAACCCGTGAACTGGTTGGAATGGATGAGCTTGAATTAGAAGGTGAGTTCTCGACTGTTGAGGCGATTCGTGAGCATTTAGCTCAGCAAGAAGGTAAATGGGATCTTGCTCTTGAACCAGGTAAGTTACTGGCTGCAGTAAACCAGTCGATCGTGCCACTTGAACATCCTATTCAATCAGGTGACGAAGTTGCCTTCTTCCCGCCGGTGACAGGGGGGTAATCATGGACAGTCGAGTTTCTGTACAGTTTGAAGATTTCTCATTAAACGCTGAATATGATCTGCTAGCTGAAGGTACGTCTGCAGGAGCCGTGGTTACTTTCGTTGGTAAAGTGCGTGATATGAACCTTGGTGATAATGTCACTGGTTTGTCGCTGGAGCACTATCCGGGTATGACTGAAAAAGCGCTCGGTGAGATCTGTGACGAAGCGGAACAGCGCTGGCCACTACTTAAGATTCGCGTCATCCATCGTGTTGGTGATCTGGATATCGGTGACCAAATCGTATTTGTTGGCGTATCTAGTGCACACCGTGGTGCAGCGTTTGAGGCGTGTGAGTTTGTGATGGACTATCTCAAAACTAAAGCGCCGTTCTGGAAGAAAGAACGCACAAGTGAAGCGACTCGCTGGGTTGATTCACGAGACTCAGATGCGAAAGCAGCTGAACGCTGGAAGCAAAAATAGCGTTAGTCGAAGCTCCCAAACGGGAGCTTTTTTATTACTTATCGCACAGATGAATAGAGCCTCTTTGACGACTTTTGGCGAAGAACAGAGCTTTGTCGGCAATCGAGATAAAGTTATCTGCGTTAAGGTCGTCAGGGACCAAAGGGTAGTGCTGGATACCTATGGTAACCGACACAAACTGATCAACTGATGAGGATTTGTGTGGAATCGCTGCGTTGCGGATGAGAGTCTGTAATTGAGTCGTTCGATTTAAGCACTCTTGCTCAGTCACATCGGGCATATAAATCAGAAACTCGTCACCACCGTATCGAAAACACAGCTCATTGTGATGTGACCAGCACTGAATAATTTTGCCCAGCGTCACCAGAGTTTCATCGCCTTTAATATGACCATAACTGTCGTTATATTGTTTAAAACAGTCGATATCTATCATTAAAATTGCGGAGCCAACAAGTTTGAGTTTCGCTAGTTCAATCGCTTTCGGCAGCAGGGAATCAAGTGCGTAACGATTGTAAACCTGGGTCAGGTGGTCAAGGTAAGTGAGCTTTTCTAACTCCTGTTGTTGATCCGCGAGTTTTTCGAGCGCTTGCTTATACTCTGTGATGTTACGTACTGTCCAAAGTACCAGTTCAGTGTTGGGCAGAGGGATCACCAGTGCACTGAAAAACTGCAGTTCCTTTGGCCCTTCCAAACCTTCAAAACAGCTAAGATCTTTCGGGTTGAGGCTATATTCGAGCTCGCTAGGCGTCTGGCTTTCAATCACATCAACAATCACCTGACTAAACCAGATCGCCTTATCACCAGGTAGCACCTGATACTGATTTAACCCGACCAGTGAAGAGGGGTCATGGTGGCGTTTGGTATCTGTTCCACCCCACGCTTCTATGTAAGTCCCACTTTTGTCGATTAGGTAAGTCGGTTCTGGCAGGGACTCGAAAACAACATGCATCAAATCTGGGTTATTGGCGAGCTGCGCCGAAAATATTGAATTCACCGAATATGCCTCCCCAGATTGTCATGCTGCTATTGTTAGTTTAGACAGTTAATCTCAATTTCGGATCGTGCTAAGGGATATTCATGAGGCAAAAAGCAATAAAAAGGGCAGCTATCATTGCTATCGTAGTAGGGAGTTTGCTCAACGTTATTAATCAGTATGACGCGATTTTTCTCGGCCAGCAGAACATAGACTGGCTCAAAATTGTACTGACTTATTGTGTGCCTTTTGGTGTCTCTCTGTTCAGTGGATGGTTAGCGAGTCGAGACGCGCAGAGGCATTGTAAGTAGGAGGCGAGAGGTTAATAGTTTGAGCCTATTGCAAAAATTGTTGATTTCAATTTAGTAAAATCAAGAAATTAGACAACAATTACAATATACAGCAAAGCTTGCACGCAAGGAGACACAGATGGAATCATTAAAAGTAAAAGACTATATGACCCTGCAAGCGGTAACGTTTACCCCAGAAATGTCATTAAGCGCGGCTCTGGATAAGGTAATGAATTCACGCTACCTCGGCGGTCCGGTCATCAACGAACAAAAAGAGGTGATTGGCTTCCTATCGGGACAAGATTTACTCGATAAGCTAATCAAGGTCAGCTACTACTGTCAGGACAGTCATATCGTGTCTGATTGTATGCACCCTGAAGTTATCTCAGTGACCTCAGAGACATCCATTATCGAGTTGGCAGAGATGATGAAGGTGGGTCGTCCAAAAGTATATCCGGTAATCGATGGAGGCAAACTGGTCGGCATCATTACCCGACGCGATGTACTCAGAGCGATCGGAAAAAATATTGAAGATTGCTTTAAACATCCGGTATAACATATTGATCAAGAGAATAATAAGAGGTGCCTTGTGCACCTCTTATTATTTATTGCCTATCTACCGCCAATAGAGGTCTTTATGTCCGATCAAAGCGCGAAGTTCGTTCAGGGGTCAACCATGCGTCACATTCTGGTGATGTCCGGGGCAGGCTCAGTGGGTTTGATGGCACTGTTTGTTGTTGACCTGATCGATATGCTGTTCATCAGTATGCTTGGTCAGGTTGAGCTGGCCGCAGCAGTCGGCTTTGCTGGTACATTAGTTTTCTTCTCAACCTCTATTTCGATTGGTACTTCAATTGCGATGGGCGCATTAGTGTCTAAAGCCATCGGTGCGGGGAAACGCCAGCATGCGCGGGAGTTGAGTACCAGTATTATGCTGACGGCAGTGACGATTAGCGTCATTGTGGCTGCGGTGATGTTTTTATATATCCCTGAACTGCTGCAGGCTATAGGAGCTCAAGGTGTGGCAGCAGAGCGGGCCGAAGCTTATTTGCGCATTATTTTACCTAGCGGACCAGTTATCGCGGTTGCGATGGCAGCGGGTGCAGGCTTAAGAGCAGCAGGCGATGCTAAGCGTTCGATGTGGGCAACGCTGTCTGGTGGTTTGGTTAACGCAGTTTTAGACCCTATTTTTATCTTTGGTTTTGGCTGGAATGTGGAAGGGGCAGCGTTGGCATCGGTGTTTGCCCGATTTACGGTTCTGTTCTTCTCTATCTACCCGCTTATTCGCGTGCACAAGCTGGTGGCAGGTATTGACTATTCAGTGTGGATGGCAAATCTTAAAATCATTGTTGCGATTGCTATTCCTGCCATCATCACCAATATTGCGACACCGATTGGTAATGCGATTGTCACGTCAGCTATCGCTCAGTTTGGCGAGAATTACGTGGCTGGGTTTGCCGTCATTGGCCGCCTGACTCCAGTTTGTTTTGCGGTGATATTTGCTTTGTCTGGCGCGGTTGGGCCAATTATCGGCCAGAACTATGGCGCAGAACGAATGGACCGGGTTAAAGAGACACTCAACAACTCGTTAATTGTCACGACTGTCTATACTCTGGCAGTGTGCATTATCCTCTATTTTGCTCAAGGTACCATTATTAGCCTGTTTAGCCTCGATGGTGACGCCGCTCTGGTGGTTACAGCGTTCTGTACTTATGTGGCGATCAGTTTCATTTTCAACGGTGCTCAGTTTGTCGCTAATACCTCGTTCAATAATCTCGGTAAGCCTCTTTACTCGACCGCACTTAACTTAGGTAAAGCAACCTTAGGTACCTTGCCTTTTGTTCATCTCGGAGCAACATGGTTTGGGGCGTTAGGTGTGCTTTACGGCCAGGCACTAGGTACCGTGGTGTTTGGATTGATAGCCATTGTGGTATTGCGCAAACATATCTCTGACTTGATGCGTTCTGCATGCCTGGAGCATTCGGCATCGGACCCGTCTATCACTAGCGTTAACAGTCAGCCATTCTGTAGCCATGATGCGGTGCTGATTGATGATGTGGCAGCAACGACGGAAATTTCCGAACAAAATGCAGAAAAAGTTTGACCTTGGAGCTAACTCTAAGGTTTACACTTTGAGTGTACAGTGAATGGAGATAAACATATGTGCACTAAACATAAAGCATGCCAATCAGAGAAAATGGCAGTAAACCCTTCTCAATCAGGCTCTTGTGCGAGCCCTAAAATTTCTTCGATTAAAATGGCGGATGTCGCCACTGCGGAAGCAGGCTGTTGCAGCTCAGATAGTTGTAGTAGTGGGGCGGATCCGGCTGATGATGAGGGTGAGCCCAGTCTTAGCTCTCGTTTTACTCAAAGTTGGAAAATCGAAGGGATGGATTGTCCATCCTGCGCACGAAAAGTAGAAACGGCGGTTAACCGAGTTAGTGGTGTCGCAGAGGCTAAGGTTTTATTCGCAACTGAAAAACTGATCATAAAAGCGGATAACCAGGATGTCTTTCAGTTGGTGGAGCAGGCGGTTATTGATACCGGATTTACTTTTACCAGCCCGTCTAGCCGTGAAGAGAAAAAATCAGCGCAAGGCTGGAAATCAGTCATCATCCAAAATGGACAAATTATTGCTATCGCCTCAGCAATGGCTGTAGCGGCTGCGATTAAACCGGCACTTCCACTGGTCAGTGAGTGGATGTTTATCTTCACCTGTTTAGCAGGTCTCTATCCTATTGGTAAGAAGGCGATCTCTTTAGCTCGCTCTGGTACACCTTTCGCCATTGAAACCCTAATGAGTGTTGCTGCACTGGGTGCACTATATCTGGGCGAAACTGTCGAAGCCGCGATGGTATTATTGCTGTTCTTGATCGGTGAACGACTTGAAGCCTTTGCTGCCTCGAGAGCACGTAGTGGTGTGCAGGCGCTAATGGAACTGGTTCCTGAAAATGCCACTAAAATCGTTGATGGACAACGAGTTGAAGTTTCTGCCAGCGAGCTTCAGCCGGGTGATGTAATTGAAGTTTCTCCTGGTGCTCGCCTACCTGCTGACGGAAAACTAATCGCACAGGTTGCCAGCTTTGATGAGAGTGCCTTAACGGGTGAATCTGTCCCTGTCGAACGCTACAAAGATGAATCGGTAATGGCAGGGGCCGTTGTCGTAGACAAGGTGGTCTGGCTAACGATCACTTCTAAACAGGGTGAAAACGCCATCGATCGTATTCTCCATTTGATCGAAGAGGCGGAATCACGCAAGGCGCCACTCGAACGCTTTTTAGATAAATTCAGCCGTTGGTATACGCCACTAATGATGCTGGTTTCTTTACTGGTCATCATCACGCCTCCGCTGTTGTTTGCCCAGCCTTGGGAAACATGGGTATATCGTGGTCTGGCGCTACTTCTTATCGCTTGTCCTTGTGCTCTGGTTATCTCAACGCCAGCTGCAATCACTTCAGGTTTAGCGGCGGCGGCCAAGCGTGGCGCCCTGATTAAGGGTGGTGCGGCATTAGAGCAGCTTGGCAAAGTGGAAACCATCGCTTTCGATAAGACAGGTACTCTGACTAAAGGTAAACCTGAAGTCACTGACGTCATCGCTTTTGGTGATTGGAGCGAAACGACACTAGTAGAAAAGATCGCAGCTATTGAAGTTGGTTCAAGTCATCCACTGGCAGTGTCACTGGTCAATAAAGCTAAAACAATGGGGCTGACGATTGAGGAAGCTATGGATAAGCAGGCTCTGGTCGGTAGTGGTGTCCGCGGCGTGGTTGCTGGCGTGGAATATCAGGTAACAGCACCAAGTAAAGTAACGCTTGATTTAACCGACAAGTGGAGTGCTGAGATTGAACGCTTAGAAGGGCAGGGTAAGACCGTTGTTGTTGCAATCGAGTCACAACAAAGTGTGATTGGTCTGATTGCATGGCAGGACACATTACGAGACGATTCTGCACAAGCGGTAAAAGCGCTGCAAAAGTTAGGTATTCACTCAATCATGTTAACGGGCGATAACCCGCGCAGTGCATTAGCGATTAGCTCAATGATTGGTATCGACTATAAAGCGAGCCTGCTTCCTCAGGACAAGGTTAACTATGTCGAACAACTGTCTGGCAAAGGTAACGTTGCTATGGTTGGCGATGGCATCAACGATGCACCAGCGATGAAAGCATCGAGTATCGGCATCGCAATGGGGGGAGGAACGGATGTTGCTCTGGAAACCGCGGATGCGGCTTTGACCCATAACCGTCTGACTGAGTTAGCAGGTATGATTGAACTCTCTCGTGCCACGCTGAATAATATCCGCCAGAACATCGCACTGGCACTAGGCTTAAAAGGTATCTTCCTTGTCACTAGCCTATTGGGGATTACTGGCTTGTGGGTTGCGGTATTGGCCGACAGTGGTGCAACAGCGATTGTGACACTGAATGCTCTGCGACTGCTGAAGTTTAAGTCTCAGCAAGATTAATAGCGGTGAGAACAAATAGCCCTTACATTTATGATGTAAGGGCTATTTTTTATGCAACTAGCAAATCTGTATTGCGATAAAGTGTGATCTAAACCGTTTTTATGTGCAATGTTAATTTTTGTTGCGATCATTGTTGTGATCATGCTCACTATAAAGCTCTTGGTAGTTGGTTAGAGTATGTCCTGTACCCGATGAATTTATAGAGCGAGCGGTTGAACCAATCTCACCGAACTTCGCCACAATAAGGAGTCCCCTATGTCTCAAGCTGTATTCCACCTTGGTGTTACTGAATCTGATCTAGCTGGCGCAACATTAGCGATCATTCCTGGTGACCCAGCGCGTGTTCAAAAAATCGCAGAAGAAATGGAAAACCCTGTTTTCCTAGCTAGCCACCGTGAATACACACTGTACCGTGCAGAGCTTGACGGCAAGCCTGTTGTTGTATGTTCAACTGGTATTGGCGGTCCTTCTACTTCAATCGCGGTTGAAGAACTAGCGCAACTTGGTGTTCGCACTTTCCTACGTGTAGGTACTACTGGTGCAATCCAACCTCATGTAAACGTTGGTGACATGATCGTATCAACTGGTTCTGTTCGTCTAGACGGTGCGAGCCTTCACTTTGCTCCTATGGAGTTCCCAGCAGTAGCGGATTTTGAAGTGGCTACAGCGATGAAAGCAGCAGTAGAAGAGTCTGGTGCAACGGTTCACATGGGTGTAACTGCATCAAGTGATACCTTCTACCCAGGCCAGGAGCGTTACGACACATTCTCTGGTCGTGTTGTTAAGCGTTTCCAGGGCTCTATGCAAGAGTGGCAAGACATGGGCGTTCTGAACTTCGAGATGGAATCTGCAACGCTACTGACTATGTGTGCAAGCTCAGGTCTTAAAGCTGGCTGTGTTGCGGGTGTAATCATCAACCGTACTCAAAAAGAGATCCCAGATCACTCAACACTAAAAGAGACAGAAGCTCGTTCTATCAAAGTTGTGGTAGAAGCTGCTCGTAAAATGCTTTAATAGTTAACTATATTCTATTTAAATAAGGCCTTGTGTTGAGTCGCAGGGCCTTTTTATTTTTAGTCACGAATCAGTCGATACGATTGTTATCAATCATGATCTCCTGATACCTGCCACTATCGATTAACTCCTCTAACCCTTTCGCAAAGACATCGATTAACATCTTGCTACGTTCGTTGTTTTGCTTGGGAAAGAGAATATGCATGTCATCTTCGAACAGTGGCTTTGGGTCGATTCGAATCAATTTAGCTTCATCTCGACTCAGTGTATTGTCAATTAAATACTGTCCCCGAATCCTGCCAGTCGGATAGGCATCAATCCGTTTCTTGATTAGCTTACTGAAGCTGGTCTCTTCATCAATTGAAATGGTCTGCTCGATACCATATTGATCAAGAAAGAAGACGGTTTGGTAATCTTGAGTACCGCCAATGACATACTGATTGAGGTCTTTGATTTGTTGCCAGGAAAACTCACTGTCCTGATGATAAAAAAATACCACGGTTTGGGTAAAAATCGCGTCGGAATAGAGAAACAGTTCATCGCGTTGAGAGTTTTGTATCCATGGGAATGAGCCGTCGTATTTTCCTTCACTAGCAAGCTTGTACGCGCGAGACCACGGGAAGTAGTCGAGTTTAACTTGATAGCCCTGGCTGACGAAAGCTTCAACAACAATTTGCTGAGTGACGGTTTGTTCAGGGCGGTTAGAAGCGCTGGTGTAGGGTGGCCATTCTCCAATAGCGAACCTAACCAGCTTCTCTTCTGCATGTGCACTGATAGAAAGAAGTAGTGCGCTAGCCAGTACTTGCAATCTACCCATGATGGCTCCAACTCGACGACATTCAGCTTAAGTCTAGTCGTAACCCATGCTGTTTTGCCAACCGCCTTCCAGTAGCCGAATGACTTTTCTAGCTAAAAGCGACTTTAGGCAGAGGCAGATAGAGGCTCTCTGTCATATCCGACAGCATCTGGTCATAGACCTGTGAAATGACCAACGAAACATCCGTCGTTAACTGATACAGCTCATCACTGGTCATCTCAAACTCATGGTTGGCATTCAGCTCAGTTAAGGTGTGCATGGCTTTTGAACTGAGCGGTGAAGCGACAGACAACGGGCTGATTAAAGAGAGCTGACTCAACTTACGTCGCGTCTTATCACAGTAGTACTTCACGCGCATCATGCCTTCAGGATCGTCAATGTCCTGAATTGAAATTCTTAGTTGAGTAAGCGTTTCCATACTGTCGAGCACTTGTTGCCAGTTCATATGGTACTCGTCGCTAATGTCCTCGCGACCAGATTCAATCAGCCAGGCGATAGCGATTTCATCCATTAAGAACATACAGTGGCGAATGGTTTTGCCATGAATGATTTGGTTACGAGCCACGGTTCTGTGCTGCCACTCCTGATGAAGAGCTTTGAGCTTTAATTGCAGAATTCGATACATAGGTTTGTTTTCGAACTGAGCTGTTGAGATTAGGCTGTTTGATTGCTCCATCAAATCGTCATAGTTATCGGCAAGTGTATGCTGCAAATGCTGGTAATCCTGGTTAGTCAATGCATGGTGAGTGATGGCTCGGTGTTGACGGCTCAGTAGAAGTATCTTGCGTAACAGTACGAGAATTTCAAACTTGCGCTCAAGACTTGAATTACGTTTCTTCGAATAATGAAACAGGGTTGCGAGAATAATAAAAGATATAACCAGTGAAAAAAGCACAAACATAACCTACTCCTTGTTAATGTTTACCTATAAAGTGGTAGAGCAGATATGGTGCCAATATTTTTTGTTATTAATATCAGTGATTTATGATTTCTTGGTGGTTGGTGTTTACCCAAAATGGTGCACAACAGCACAGAAAGTGTGAATGAAGGCACAAAAAAAGCCCTGCTCGATGAGCAGGGCTTTGTACATGCGCTAAGGCTTACATTACACGCATACCAGGCTGTGCGCCTTCGTGCGGCTCTAGGATCCATAGATCGCTGCCACCAGGGCCAGCAGCCAGGATCATGCCTTCAGACATGCCAAATTTCATCTTACGAGGCTTAAGGTTCGCGACCATTACTGTTAGCTTGCCTTCTAGCTCCTCAGGTTTGTACGCTGATTTAATACCAGAGAACACCTGACGAGTTTCACCACCGATATCCAGTTGGAACTTAAGCAGTTTGTTTGCTTTCGGCACTTCTTCACAAGAGATGATACGTGCGATACGCATATCCACTGCAGCGAAAGCGTCAAATTCAATCTCTTCTGCGATTGGATCCTTATCTAGCTCAGTTTGGCTCGCTTTGTTCTTTTCAGCTTCTGCTTTCTCTTTTGCAGCAACTTCAGCCGCTGCATCTTCTTTAGAAGCTTCAATCATAGCTTCAACTTTCTTAGGATCGATGCGGTTAAACAGTGCTTTGAACTTAGTGATCTCGTGATCAGTCAGTGGTGCAGCAATACCTTCCCAAGTGAGTTCTTCGTTAAGGAAAGCTTCAGTGCGTGCAGCAAGCTCTGGCATTACCGGTTTCAGGTAAGTCATCAGAACACGGAATAGGTTGATACCAACAGAACAGATGTCTTGTAGCTCTTGGTCTTTACCTTCTTCTTTCGCAACAACCCACGGTGCTTTCTCATCAACGTATTGGTTTGCTTTGTCAGCAAGTGCAGTGATCTCACGAATTGCACGGCCAAATTCACGAGTTTCGTACAGCTCTGCGATACGGCCTGCAGCTGCAACGAATTCGTTGTACAGCTCAGGTTCTGCGAAGTTAGCAGATAGCTTGCCTTCAAAACGTTTAGTGATGAAGCCTGCGTTACGAGAAGCAAGGTTAACAATCTTGTTAACTACGTCAGCGTTAACGCGCTGAGTGAAGTCTTCAAGGTTAAGATCCAGGTCATCGATACGGCTGTTTAGTTTCGCCGCGTAGTAGTAACGCAGACACTCTGGGTCTAGGTGATCCAGGTATGTTGCCGCCTTGATGAATGTGCCTTTCGACTTAGACATCTTCGCGCCGTTTACCGTAACGTAACCGTGAACGAATACGTTGTTTGGCTTACGGAAACCAGAGCCTTCTAGCATTGCAGGCCAGAATAGTGAGTGGAAGTACACAATGTCTTTACCGATGAAGTGGTAAAGCTCAGTTGTGCTGTCTTTCTTCCAGTACTCATCGAAGTCTAGGCCTTCAGTTTTGTTACATAGGTTCTTAAATGAAGCCATGTAGCCAACAGGTGCGTCTAGCCATACGTAGAAGAACTTGTCTTTCTCACCTGGGATCTCAAAGCCGAAGTAAGGCGCGTCACGCGAGATATCCCACTGTTGAAGACCAGATTCGAACCACTCTTGCATCTTATTCGCTGTTTCAGCTTGTAGAGAACCAGAGCGAGTCCACTCTTGTAGCATGCTTTCAAACTGAGGCAGATCGAAGAAGAAGTGCTCAGAGTCTTTCATTACAGGCGTTGCACCAGATACTGCTGATTTAGGGTCAATCAGTTCAGTAGGGCTGTATGTCTCACCACAGCTATCACAGTTGTCACCGTATTGATCTTCAGACTTACACTTAGGACAAGTACCTTTAACGAAACGGTCCGGAAGGAACATCTCTTTCTCAGGATCAAATAGCTGAGAAATAGTACGGCTAGAAATGAAGCCGTTTTTCTTAAGCTCTAGGTAGATGTGTGAAGCCAGCTCACGGTTCTCTTCAGAGTGTGTGCTGTGGTAGTTGTCAAAGCTAATATCGAAGCCAGCGAAATCCTTTTGGTGCTCTTCACTTACTGCAGCGATCATCTCTTCTGGTGTAATTCCCATCTGCTGAGCTTTTAGCATGATTGGCGTGCCGTGAGCATCGTCAGCACAGATGAAGTTTACAGTGTTGCCACGTAGGCGTTGGTAGCGAACCCAGATGTCAGCTTGAATGTGTTCAAGCATGTGACCTAGGTGAATCGAACCGTTAGCGTACGGAAGGGCACAAGTTACCAGTAATTTGCGTGGATCGTTTGCCATACTTAATATTCGCTTCTTAGGTGTATAGAAAAATAGAGAGTAATACTACCTTATCCCACCAGCGACTCCAAGGTGCCTGTAACAGGAATACCCTAGTTTTTTCATGGTTCAGTCTGGGCTGATGGAGTGTTACGATTAGATGCATAAGGAGGACCTATGCGTCAATTTACTTCAAAGCAAGATTTTTGCGATTGGTTGAACCAATTTGAGCATTCAAGCTTAGCCCCTCAGTGGGCCGAAACTGCCAATATTGTTACTGTCGAAGCAGCCAGCTTTAAGATCGCAATCCCGTTTGCAGCCAAAGGACTAGTTGAAGATCTTAACAACTGGATCTCTGCAGCTCAGGCAAAGGGCGAAGTCGCTTCATTTAGTTACCAGATTCAAGTTGCACCGAAAGCTTTGGAAACCCATGTAGCCGCTCAGGTTAAAGGGGTAAAAAATGTCATTGCCGTGACCTCAGCTAAGGGTGGGGTTGGTAAGTCGACAACATCTGTTAACCTTGCTTTAGCGCTGGCACAGTCCGGGGCAAAAGTGGGTTTACTTGATGCTGACATCTATGGTCCTTCTGTTCCTTTGATGCTGGGGCAAACGGATGCTCAACCAGAAGTGAGAGATGGTAAATGGATGCAGCCTATTGCGGCACACGGCATCTACACTCACTCGATTGGTTATCTGGTGTCAAAAGATGAAGCTGCGATTTGGCGTGGTCCGATGGCCGCGAAAGCGCTGGCTCAGTTACTGAATGAAACTGAGTGGCCTGAACTGGACTATCTGGTTATCGATATGCCACCGGGCACAGGAGATATTCAATTGACTCTTGCTCAGCAAGTGCCAGTAACGGGAGCGGTGATCGTCACTACGCCTCAGGATCTGGCGTTAGCCGATGCACGTAAGGGCGCTGCTATGTTCAACAAAGTTGAAGTGCCGGTTGTCGGTCTGGTTGAGAACATGAGCTACCACATTTGTAGCAATTGTGGTGAGAAAGAACATATCTTCGGTGCTGGTGGCGCGGAAAAGATGTCCGGTGAGTATGGTCTCGATCTTCTTGCTCAGATTCCACTGCATATTGAGATGCGTGAAGATATTGATCGTGGAGTGCCGACGGTGGCTGCTCGTCCGGATTCAGAACATGCGCAGCTCTATTTAGCTCTGGCTGAAGCGGTAAGCTCACGTTTGTACTGGCACGGCAAAGCAAAACCCGATTCAATACTATTTACTATGGTCGAATAATTTGCCATTTGGTCAAAAAAAGAGCGTCTGACAGACGCTCTTTTTTATTCTTATTCTTTGTAATCGATTGCGTTGAAATCTTTTATTCCATTTACGTAATTCAGCTCAATCGCGACTAGCAACTACCCCTTTAACTCCCTATAATCAGGCGGTTTATCTAAATTTATACTAATACTCAGAGCTCAGTTCGAGTAGCACTGCTAGTATTAGCATATGACACCAATCTAAATCATCGGGTGCAAGAATAATGTCTGATAATAATCAATGCGTCATCGTCGGTATTGCTGGCGCGTCTGCTTCTGGAAAAAGCTTAATCGCTAGCACTATCTACAACGAATTACGTGAGAAAGTGGGCGATCATCAAATTGGTGTGATTACGGAAGATTGCTATTACAACGACCAAGGCCATCTGAGCATGGATGAGCGTGTAAAAACCAACTATGACCACCCAAGTGCATTAGACCATGATCTTCTGTGCGAACATCTAGAGCAGTTAGTTAAGGGACAAGCGGTAGAGGTACCTGAGTACAGCTACACTGAGCACACCCGTACAGAGAACACCACAACAATGACACCTAAGAAGGTCATTATTCTAGAAGGTATCCTGCTTCTGACAGACCCTCGTCTACGTGATCTGATGCACGCGACAGTATTTATGGATACTCCGCTAGACATCTGTCTGCTTCGTCGTGTTAAGCGTGATGTAGAAGAGCGTGGCCGTACAATGGATTCTGTGCTTAAACAGTACCAAGAGACAGTGCGTCCAATGTTTATGCAATTTATCGAGCCATCGAAGCAATATGCAGACATTATTGTTCCTCGCGGCGGCAAAAACCGTATCGCGATCGATGTGTTAAAAGCTCACATTGCAAAACTTTTGAAAGCTTAATACCGAATAAGCACTCAAGACTTTATTTTTTATGAGATAAGTGGCACTTTTAGTGCCACTTTCTTTTTATGGTCGTCATAAATTCACAGGCGATCATTTATACTTGGAGCTTGCCTCATTTTTTAGGCGCTCACCAAGCAAGGATACTGCTGATGAAGAAACTATTACTAATAATAGCCATCCCTGTAATTGCTATTCTTGGTGCGATAATCGCACTGGTTACGCTTGTTAACCCCAACCAATTTAAGCCTCTGATCGTCGAACAGGCTAAAACTCAAACGGGTTTAGACCTTGTTATTGATGGTGATATTAGCTGGCAGTTTTTCCCATCTGTTGGCTTTGAGTTAGGTCAGACTGAACTTCGTAATCCAAAAGGCTTTGAACAACTGAATATGTTTAAAGTTGATACCGTCGGTATCGATGTTTCAGTGATGCCACTATTTAGCCAACAGCTCGAAATTGGCAACATCACGTTAGATGGAGCAGCTTTCGCGTTGGAAACGTTGAAAGACGGTACGCGTAATATCGATGCACTGACTCAGGCACAAACTGCTCAAGCAGAAACGCCTACTGCAACAGACGCCCCAGCGGCTCAGACAACAGAGAGCTCTGAAGCGCCAACTGCTGCGTCTGCATGGACCATCAATCTCGCTGGTGTAACCATCTCTAACGCTTCTGTCGACGTACAGGACAAACAAGCAGGTTCGTTTACCAAGCTCTACGACGTATCGCTTAACCTATCCGAGTTTGCGGTAGAGAAGTGGACCAAAGTGGCGTTCTCTGCCAAAGGTGAAAACAACCAGCAGAAATTCAGTGCTCAAGGTGATGCTGAGTTCAAACTGGCAAAAGGCTTTAAAGAGTACGCATTGCGTAACATCAATCTGGACGCATCAATGAGCGATCCTGCAACCAATATTGAAAGTGCCAAAATTGGTTTAGAGACGTTCGAGTTTGATAAAGCAAACGCATTGACTTACTCAGTAGCTGGCAATGCAGCTGGTCTCGACATTGATATGAAAGGTTCTGCGTCACTGACGGTAGATAAAGCAATCAGCAAGGTTCTAATGAACCAACTGGTGCTTGATGCGAAGTTCGAAGGCGACTCGCTACCGCAATCACCAATGAAAGTGGACATGGCTTCTGATCTGTCATTTGATCTAGCGAAAAGTCATTTGAGCTTTGTATTAGAGAAGTTGACGGCTAATGCACTGCAGTTTGATGGTAAAGCCGATGTCACTCTAGCGGATATTCCTAAAGTACGTTTTGCGTTACACAGCCCAGACATCGATCTCGATGAGTTCTTGGGTCTACAGCAATCCGCTTCTGAAGAGAAACCATCCGCGTCAGCTCCAGAGTCAGAGCAAAAACCAGCGAAAACGTCACCGAAGAAACCAGCACAAGAGGTGGAACCTGACTTAACAGCGCTGAAAACTCTTGATGTTAAAGGTAATATCACTATCGACAAGTTCAAAGCCAGCAATGCAAAGATGCAGAATGTTAAGGCGAGCTTCTCGGTTAATCGTGGTGTTGCTGAGCTGACATCGTTTAGTTCTAACCTGTATCAAGGTTCGATCAACGCGACGGCTCGTCTCGATGCACGTAAATCGCCAGCGAGCTACACTGCTAAGCAACAAATCAAGGGTGTTAAGGTTCAGCCGTTACTTAAAGACGTGGCAAGCAACGACATGCTTGAGGGTACAGGTAACATCAATGTTGATGTTAAAGGCAGTAGCTTAACGCCAACAGGTATTAAGAAGAACCTGGTTGGTACTGTAGCGATTAACTTTGAAGATGGTGCGGTGAACGGCATCAACGTCGCGCAGCTAATCCGTGAAAACTACGCCAAGATTAAGGGCGAAAAAGTTGAAGCTACGGATGAAGTGCAAAAGACTGACTTCAGCGCAATGAAAGCGACCCTGAAACTTAACAAGGGTAATGTGTCGACCAAAGACCTGACCATGCAGTCACCGCTGCTACGTATTCGTGGTAACGGCAGCGCTAACTACATCAATGAGACTGTGGATTTCACCGTCAGTACATCGATTGTTGGCTCACTGGAAGGTCAGGGCGGTAAAGATATCGATGAACTGAAAGATGTTACCATTCCTATCAACATCTCTGGCAGCTGGGCAGAGCCTAAGTTTAAGCTAGTGTTTGATGATGTGCTTAAGCAGAAAGCTGAGAAAGAGATCGACCGTGGTCTGAAAAAGCTTGATGAAAAGCTGGGTGACAAAATTAAAGATGAAAAAACCAAAGAAGCAGTCAACAGCCTAATCAAAGGTCTGTTTAACTAATTCGGTTTGATATAGAAAAGGCGCTCATCGGAGCGCCTTTTTTTGTCTGAATGGTATGACTACCAGTCAACCCCTTTGAGGGCCTTTACGCCAGATTCAAAGGCGTGTTTGACATTCTTCACTTCAGATACAGTATCTGCTAACTCAATTAATGTACGATGGGCAGCACGGCCCGTAATGACGACAGATTGCATTTTAGGACGGTTATTTAGCGCTTCAACTACTTCATCTAACTCGATATAGCCATAGCTCACCATGTAAGTCAGCTCATCAAATAGAACCACGTCTATCGATTCATCCTGAAGCATACGTTTACACTCTTGCCAGACGATCTGTGCGGCTTCGGTATCGGCTGCTTTGTTCTGAGTTTCCCAAGTAAAGCCTGTTGCCATAACCTGAAACTCGACACCAAGTTTTTCTAGCAGGTTACGTTCGCCATTTTCCCACGTGCCTTTAATGAATTGAGCAACAGCACAATTCAGGCCATGACCAACTGCACGGGCGATAGTCCCAAAGCCTGACGTCGATTTGCCTTTACCGTTACCAGTGATCACCAGTAGCAAACCTTTCTCTTCCTGAGCTGCCGCGACTTTCGCATCAACTTGTTGTTTCACTTTTTGCTGTCTTGCTTTGTGACGCTGCTCTTTGTTGCTCTCGGAGACCATGGTTAATCCTTTTTTATTTAGTCACTTTGTGGCTATGATAACCGATTAGAATAAATGCAAAAACCTACCAGTATTATGGGAAAGGGATACTAGCGAGGGAGGCTAGGCGGATGGCAAAAAGTATACTCGTTGTGTGTATGGGCAATATCTGTCGTTCACCAACAGGAGAGGCGATACTAAGAGCGAAAGCAGCGCAGCTTGGAATTGACGTTAACCTTGATTCAGCAGGGACGATTGGCTACCACCAGGGAAACCCACCGGACTCTCGTGCCAAAGCGGCAGGAGAGAAGCGCGGTTATTCCTTTAAGGGCATCCGCTCACGTAAAATCGTCAGCAGTGACTTTGAGCAGTTTGACCTTATTCTGGCCGCAGACAGAGACAATTTAGCGGATCTTGTTGCTCAGTGCCCAGATCATTTGAGAGATAAAGTTCAGCTGTTTCTCAGTTATAGCGATTCTGACTATGACGAAATCCCTGATCCCTACTATGGCGGAGATAGTGGTTTTGAATTGGTGCTGGATCTCATTGAGGAAGCGTCGGAAAAAATCCTTCGAACATTGTAAGTGTTTTGCTCACCACCTATGGCTGTGGTGAGCTGGTCAGGCTGCCATCACTCTGCCACTGAAATAATCGTTGGAGACGATGTACTCAGTGTTGCGTATCAGCTCATCCTGAACTTCAGCCCAATGCGCATCATCGTGCTCTAACGCTGGAACAACGCCACCGACGCGAATATTAAACGGTGTTAGCTCGCGAGCCCAGCTTTGGGTGAAACCCGCAACCATAGAGGTCGCGTTGTCAAAGCCCGATAAATCCTGATATTCCGGATGTGAAATCACATTAACGATCACGCCATTTTTCTTCTCTTGTCTCATTCTCTCCGCAGTGGCCTGACCGAAGCTAAACATGGTCGCTGCCATTAAAGAGAGTCTCTGAGTAAACAGTGCGCTGGCTTGTTGATCAAAAATATGTGGCATCGCTTCTGCCGTAAGTGCATTGATTAGCACATCTGGTGAACGCTTAACCGTACTATCCATAAAACCAAACAGATCCTGAATCGAACTTAGTGAGTGATCGTGGATCGTGAATTGAAATACGTTATCTGAAACTTCACTACACAGCTGATAAGTCTGTTTAAGTTGTGGATTATTTACATCACACAAAACCACTGTCGCTCCTAACGAAGTGAAGTGATAAGCAAGTGTGCTTCCGATCTGAGAACCGGCTGATGTGATTAAAACGACAGCTTTTTTTATATCCATTGGCTTACCCCCCATAAGCAATGCATGCGAAAAAGGTGTCCACATATCATGGTAGATTAACTGTTACTTAGTTGTGAATAACGTCAAATAACCTTATTGCTGAGTAAGGTAATTTACGATTCTTTGGCGCTATTCACATAATGGCGTGATGTTGCGGTTTTAGTTCCATATTTGAGACAGGGAAATAGAGTGCTTTGCGGCTGTGGTTATGCCTGAGCCTGAATCTGGAAGGTTCGTTGCGCTTTGATAAGCTGATTGTAAAGATCGATTGGCATCAGAGGCTTAGATTCTTTTTCGCTTAACATCCTACGCTGGTGACCAGAAAGGTTGTGGTACACCTCTTCAGGTAAGTTGTGAGTATCTTCTGGCAAATAAGTCAATGCATCGGGTTTCAGGTAATGACTCAGCTTTGCGCTGGGTAAACCAGAGCGATGGAATAGTGACGCTTGCTGTGCAGATAACTGATAGGAGCTTTGGTCAGAACGTAATTGCTGTGGACCTTGTAGTTCAAAGCGTTTGCGCAGGGCTTGCTCGCTGGTATCGATCTCATCGACTTTTTCGGTCGGGGTGTTATCGCGAACATCATCGGAGAACATCGACAGAATCAAAGAGAAGTCGGCACGACGCCCTTCATGGACAGCATGGTTAATCCCATTGCCGAACTGAAGTTCGTTGATAATCGCCGCTTTGTCTAAAGTATGAATCTGCATAATGCCTCTCGTTTGATGCTTTTATAGCGACTCAGGTACGGAAAACTTTAGAAAAATCATGGCGAGAAAAACAAAAAAGCCAGCTAAGTGCTGGCTTTTTATGCGACTAAATTTTAAATCCCAGGGGAAGGAATTATTTCGCTAGGTTTTCTGCAACGAAGTCCCAGTTAACTAGAGCCCAGAAACCATTCATGTAGTCTGGACGAACGTTACGGTAATCGATGTAGTAAGCGTGTTCCCATAGGTCAACAGTTAGAAGTGGAGTAGTACCTTCTTCTGTTAGAGGAGTCGCAGCGTTAGACGTGTTAACGATCTCTAGAGAACCGTCAGCTTTCTTAACAAGCCAAGTCCAAGAAGAACCGAAGTTGTTAATAGCAGAGTCTGTGAATTTCGCTTTGAACTCTTCGAAAGAACCGAATGCAGCGTTGATTGCATCAGCAACAGCACCTGTTGGTTCGCCACCTGCGTTAGGCGCTAGACAGTGCCAGTAGAAAGTGTGGTTCCAGATTTGTGCTGCGTTGTTGAATACGCCACCAGTAGAAGTCTTAACGATTTCTTCTAGAGTTTTACCTTCGAACTCAGTACCAGGAATCAGGCCGTTTAGCTTCACAACGTAAGTGTTGTGGTGCTTGCCGTGGTGGAAATCTAGAGTTTCAGCTGAGATGTGTGGTTCTAGTGCGTCTTTCGCGTAAGGAAGAGCTGGTAGTTCAAATGCCATTGCTCAATTCTCCATTTATGAGAAAGGGTTGCCCCTCTCGATTGCTTCCAGTGTTATTTATTATTCGTGGTCGGTGAATCACCAACCAAGATCAATTTGCTGACTTGCGCTCTAGTTTAGCAAGTTTTTACTTTATTAAAAGCACAGGCTGCTATTTTCTATATGAAATTTATTTATGAGTTAAGTGCAGTTAATCTCAAAAACAGCTTAGCGCCAATACCCATAAAGATTATAGGCTTTTTATTCTGCGCTAATGGTTTAGAATGTCCAGAATATTTGCAGTAACTCCATTAAGAGGAAGCAATGGAAACTATCGATAAAATTAAACAGCAAATCGCAGAAAACTCTATCCTTCTATACATGAAGGGTTCACCTAAACTACCTAGCTGCGGTTTCTCTTCACAAGCTGCGCAAGCACTAATGGCTTGTGGTGAAAAGTTTGCATATGTAGATATTCTTCAAAACCCTGACATTCGTGCAGAGCTACCAGCTTACGCGCAATGGCCAACTTTCCCTCAACTATGGGTTGAAGGTGAGCTAATCGGTGGTTGTGACATTATCATCGAAATGTTCCAGAAAGGTGAACTTCAGCCTCTAGTTAAAGAAGCGGCTGAGCGTTCTGCATCAGACGAAGAATAATACTGTTTAAATTTACAGTTTTTCTTGATTTATAAGGGCCACATTCGATAATGTGGCCCTTATTGTTTCTAATTCCCTATCCACTATGTCTCGTCTATTTATCGCTGAAAAACCTAGTCTTGGTCGCGCCATTGCTGCCGCATTGCCCGGACCGAAAAAAAACGAGCAGGGCTTTATTCGCTGTGGTGGCGGTGATGTTGTTACCTGGTGTATCGGTCACTTGCTTGAACAAGTAGAACCGGACGCTTATGACGAGCGATACAAGAAGTGGAATCTGGCGGACCTGCCGATTGTCCCTGACCAGTGGCAGCTCAGACCGCGAAAGTCGGCCAGTAAACAGCTGACGGTGGTACGCAAGCTGCTTAAAGAGTCGAGTGAGATTATTCACGCGGGAGATCCGGATAGAGAAGGGCAACTTCTGGTTGATGAAGTGCTTGATTACTGCAAGGTGAGTAAAGCGAAGAAGGAAGCAACGCAACGTCTTCTGATCAGTGACCTTAACCTGCCAGCGGTCAAACGTGCTCTCAATCAAATGCGCAGTAACCGCGACTTTATTCCTCTTTCCGTATCCGCATTGGCGCGCTCTCGTGCAGACTGGTTATACGGGATGAATATGTCCCGTGCGTATACGCTATTGGGGCAGAAAGCCGGATATCAGGGCGTGTTGTCCGTCGGTCGGGTACAGACGCCTGTGTTAGGTCTGGTCGTGCGCCGAGATGAAGAGATTGAAAACTTTATACCGCGTGATTACTTCACTCTTCACGCATTGATTCCTTATCAGGACGGTAACAACCAGTTCGATATCCGGGCACGCTGGAAACCGAGTGAAGCGTGTAAACCGTGGCAAGATGAAGAAGGCAGAGTCCTCAATCGCAAACTGGTTGAGAACGTAGCCCAGCGAATCGCCAATCAGCCTGCTAAAGTCGTCGAATCGGAGCAGAAACAAACTAAGCAGTCTGCGCCTTTACCCTATTCTCTTTCAGCCCTGCAGATTGATGCCGCTAAACGCTTCGGTATGAGTGCTCAGCAGGTACTGGATACCTGTCAGTCACTCTATGAAAAGCACAAACTGATTACCTATCCACGTTCGGACTGTCGTTACCTGCCAATGGAACACTATGCTCAGGCGAGTAGCGTGTGTGATGCGATTAGCAACAACGCCAAGGAGTTAGGTCAGGCGGTGAGTGGCGCTAATCTGAGCCTGAAATCAAAAGCCTGGAACGACAAGAAAGTTGATGCTCACCATGCGATCATTCCGACGCCTAAAAAGGCATCGCACAATGCTCTTTCTGGCAATGAATTGAAGATCTATCAACAGATCGCCAGACAGTATCTGATGCAGTTTTACCCAGCGGCTGTCTATGCCGAAGCGAAGCTGGTGTTTGATATTGCCGGGGGAACCTTTATTGCCAAAGGTCGTCAGTTGGTGTCTGCGGGCTGGAAAGAGTTGATGGGCAAAGTCGATGATGAAGATTCAGGGGTCGATGCGGTACCGCCATTGCCGGAAGGTAGCGTACTAACTTGCCGTGAGGGCGAGATTAAAGATCGTAAAACCGAACCACCAAAACATTTCACCGAAGCGACCTTACTACAGGCAATGACGGGTATCGCCCGTTTTGTTGCAGATAAAGAGCTGAAGAAGATCCTTAAAGAGACCGATGGTCTTGGCACCGAGGCAACCCGGGCTGGGATCCTCGATACTCTGTTTAAACGCCAGCTACTCCAGCGTCAGGGTAAATCTATTCTAAGCACTGCAGCAGGGCGCGGATTGATCCACGCTTTACCGAGTGAATCTACCTTCCCTGATATGACGGCAAACTGGGAGCACCAGCTTCAAGGTATGGCAGAGCGAAATCAGGCTTATCAACCCTTTATGCATGCGCTTCAGCAGCGAATTGATAGTCTGATGAATCAGGTACGAAGTGGAGAAGTGCCGGAGTCTCTGCGTCATTTGCCAAAGGTGGAGCGCCCGGCCTTCAAACGCAAAAAAGGCGGCTACCGGAAAAAGGCAGCAACTAAACCTGCGGCAAAACGCGCTTAACCAATTTTACGTCCACAGCGTTTAAACAGAGCTTGCCAGTAGTCTACATGTCGACGTATCGCCAGGCGAAAAGCCTGATGATTGCTCTCTAACGGATAAACATAATTGTGGGTGTCTGGCTGCGGAGCAAGTAGTGTCAGATTGGGTGACAGGGTTTGGTAATAGCTATCTAACTCTGCCATATAGGGCTGCACTTTACCGACATACATCTGCTCGAAGACATTATTCAGGTATTTGTACTTGGTGGTATCGCGATTGCTCCCACAGATGATGGTGTGGTCGTTGTCGTTCAGTTGCTGCGTGACCCTGTTAAGTTTACGCGTTGCCATGACCAACGAGTAGTTCAAGTCACCTATGATTGGCTTTTTCTCTAACACTTCCTGCACTTCGGCAGTGGGTATGCCATATTGACTAAACGCTGCATTTACCGTTGCTAAGGCTTGATTTACTTCAGTGACCGTCTGACCCAGATCAGCCTGTAACCAGTGAGAACCTTGCAGTTGCTCTTGCATCGCATCACTGGCAAAAATCAGGTTCCACTGATGGAGTTTGAGTTGTGGTTGTTTTATCTGCTCAATTTCTAACAGCTTGCGCCTTAGCTCTGTATCGATTCCGTCAGTGATTAAGCAACGTGACAAGCCATCCAACAAAGCGTTCTGATAATCGTAGTTACGGAACTCATCGGCGACTTTTCCCAGAACCGAGTTTCGTTCTGCAATCAGGTTGAACAGTCCACACTGTCTTAGTTGGTAGCTATCGAGTAAACCGATAGAAGTCAGCGGTATATCGACGTATAGCTCTCTTTTGCGCGGTAGGTTGTCGAACTGGTCAGAAGCCTGGGTAACTTCGCTGGCTTGTTGCACTCTGGCGACACGAGTTAGATAGTCATCGAAGAAGCCGCTTGGGCTGTCTGCCTGGCAAGCGGTCAGGATCGGTAACAACATGAATAACACCAAACGCCTTGTGCTCATATCAATGCTCCGTGAGTTCCGTATTCGGGCTTGGAGCATCGCGAACTGTGCGCATGTAATCCGTTGGTGTTAAGCCGAACTTGGTCCGGAAGCGTTGACTAAAGCGCTGCTCTGACTGATAGCCGCACATCGAGGCTAACTGAAGCACGCTCCAGTGTTTTGCCTGCATCAGGCTAAGGGCATGGTTAAGCCTGACCTCAGCAAGGATCTCTCGATATTGCGTCCCTTCTTTTTTGAGTCGGCGAATAAATGTCGCGCGGCTAACGGCAAAATGGCTAGCTGATTCCTCAAGCGAGTGAGTCTCGCTGGGCGAGCGAGAAAGGTAACGAGTAAGCTGCTGGCTAAAGGAACTGCTTTGACTGGCAAAAA
The DNA here is from genome assembly GCF_000189255.1 of Vibrio brasiliensis LMG 20546. Classification (GTDB taxonomy): domain Bacteria; phylum Pseudomonadota; class Gammaproteobacteria; order Enterobacterales; family Vibrionaceae; genus Vibrio; species Vibrio brasiliensis. The sequence goes on from NZ_AEVS01000062.1 coordinate 58,449, forward strand.
GCTGATGAAGTGCGCCACGTTCGGCCAACTGCTGATACAAAGGCGCTAGCCATAGCTTTTGAGTCTCTTCACTCATTTGTGACAAGTCGAGAGAAAACAGCACATTTAATGTTTGCTCGATGGCTTTGTCGTTTGTCAGCCAAGCTTGATCCGGTTGGAGGTTATTGTCCTGACTGAGCTGAATCAGGCTTTCAGAAGGTGGTTGGTGAAAGCTATACACCCGCGAAAGAAACGCCCCTTGGTTTGGTAAATTCTCAAAACTAAATTGGGATGAGGCTTCGCATAGCAGCAACTTTGACGAGGTGAGTTCTAGCGTACTATCGCCTTGAAACAACCTCTTACTGCCCGACAGTATCTGAATAAGGCTAGGAGAGTGAATCGTCACATTACGCAGCTTTTGTAGCTGCTGCGCTCGATATATCGTAACTTGATAGAGGTGAGTCATCACATCTCCTGTTTGTTTAGCGTGTGTATGTTGCAGTCAGTGTCGCCTTATCAAGTGCGATACTATTAAGAGTAAACCCTACGACTGCTGCTGGTGTATCTTTGTTTAGGCCCAATTCCGCTTTTGGTAGTGCCCAAACGGTAAACTGGTAGCGATGCATACCGTCAGCGACGGGTGGACATGCGCCACCGAATCCAACCGACCCATAATCTATACGAACTTCTTGCCCACCAAGCTCACTGATATTTGCGCCGCGTGGTAACTGGGTTGTTTTAGCCGGAATATCCAATGCAATCCAGTGCCAAAAACCGCTGCCTGTCGGTGCGTCTGGATCGTAAGCAGTAATCGCAAAGCTCTTGGTACCCTGAGGAATATCCTGCCAACTCAGTTGAGGGGATAAGTTACCACCATCACATCCCCAGCCAGAGTACTCGAAGGTTTTTGCCATGGGGTGGCCCTCCTGAATATCTTGACTGGTCAGTTGCAACGCATTCGAAGCCCCTGAATAAGCAATTGCTGTGACTGAAAGTAGCGCTAAACCCCATTGACGTTTGCTCGATTTCATATCAATTCTCCTAAGCTAGGTCTGTTTCGTTGTCTTATTCGTTGGACCCAGATTACGTAATTAATGGTATGAAGAATTAACAATAAGTATCACATATTAGTTTATTGGGATTATAAATGAGACTTAATGTTTTTGCAGAGATTAAAACTTCAAGTTATGGAGAACGGCAACTTACCCGCTGGATAGCGAAGAAAATGGTCGCAAAAATACGATTTGCTATGGTTTCTATATCTAGATGATCGTTAGCTGAGGACAGTAACCCTGTGAATTTCGACAAAATGCGCAAACTAATATCCGTTGCTATTTTGGCCTTTATGCTCGGTGTGATCACCACGGATATGCGCCTGTTCTTCCCCTACGGACTGTTTCAGTTATCTAAACTCGGATTTGAGGAGATTCGCAGCAAGCTTTCTGGCGAACTACCCTGGTATCTGCACAGGACGGAGCGAGATACTCGTGTTGATGTTATTGACAGAAACGCTGTGCAGCCGGGGCTATCGTTAGTCACTGGTTTAGGGCCACATAATCACTCGCAGGCGTCAGTCATTGATGTGGATGGCAATGTCATTCATAACTGGCAGCTTAATTGGCGTGAACTGTGGCCTGACGCAACGCATGTTGATCAGCATATCGAAGAAACCACGAGGCCTTTTACCCACGGGGTTAAATTAATGGACAACGGTGATCTCGTCTTTAGCCTTGAATATGCCGGATTGTTTCGGGTTAATCCTTGTGGTGATGTGGTTTGGCGTTTCGCCAGAATGACTCATCATTCGATACATATTGATGAACAAGGGGCGTTGTGGACGCTGGGTTTGGACTATGTTGATTCGGAGCCTGAAGAGCTCCCATCATATCAGGCTGGATACTATGATTTTAGCATTCTGAAACTGTCGACTGATGGAGAACTGATGCATGAGTGGCGTTTGTTTGATGTCCTGCGACAAAACAACCTTGAAAGCTTGATGTATATGTCGAGCAACAAGCGAGGCGTTCCTGTTCTTATTGGCGATACACTGCATCCAAATGATGTCAAAATTTTCCCGTCGACGATGAAGCCGGGGGTGTTTCAGCCGGGAGATATCATGATATCAATGCGCAACGTCCACACCATTGCTGTGTTCGACCCGAACATGAAAGTGAAGAAGGTGTTCACTGGCAGTTTCGTTCGTCAGCATGATCCAGACTTTATCGATGGCAATACAATATCTGTATTTGATAACTATACTCATACATATAACTCGCAAGCTCCTTTCAGTAGGATTGTTCATTTATCTACTGAAAGTTATCAACCACTTATACGCTATCAAGGTAGTCAATCGACACCGTTTTTCAGCCACATAATGGGTAAGCACGAGCAACTTCAGAACGGTAACCTGCTGATCACAGAAGCGGTAACGGGGAGGGCGTTTGAGTTAAAAGGGAACGAGATTGTCTGGCAGTTTTACAACGTTCTGCCACAAGGGCTAATAGGCTTTATTGATGAAGTTCAGCGTCTTGGCCCACAGTTCAATCAAGCGTTTTTTAACCAAGCGGTTGAGCGATGCATGGTAAATGAAGACAAATGAACAGTTAAATAGGGCTTGATATGGGTAATCTAAATGCAACAAATTGGTTAGTTGTCGCTGCTGTAATCATGTTTATTCCGCTCAGTGTTGAAGCTTATATTGGTCCCGGCGCAGGATTAACAGCGATAGGAACGTTTGTCGCGTTGGTGCTGATCATTGTCCTCGCTGTGATCGCTTTTGTCTGGTATCCAGCTAAAAGGGCATGGAAGAAAAGAAAAGCAGACAAGAGCATAGATAATGAGTAATGGGTTGGGGCTCTATCTGAGTACAGGGCTATCCGTAGCCCTTTTTTTGGTGCTGATTTTCTGCTTTCAGCTACCACTAAAGGTTCGTCAATTGGGTAATACTATTTTGTCTGTTCTAGTGATGATTGGCGACATCTCATTGAATGATGAACAGAAAGAGAGCCAGGTTCAGTTGCTAACGATTAGGTTGGCAGGCCGATTCTTATTGCTTGTTATCAGTATGGTGCTGGTATTTGCTCTACCGTTTTTATTGATGTACTTACTTGAGAAGGTTGATATTGCGCCGATGGATCAAGTGGTTGATCTGATGGTTTCGCTGCCGTTTTTACTTGTATCTACTCTGATAGGGGCATTGGTCTGGGGTTATGTGAAGTTAACAAGCAAAAATCAAATCAACAAAGTCGGTAAAGGCTTCGAAGTCCGCTATTCAAGGACAGAAAAGGCGTTGCATTTGATCGCCTTTGCCACGCGGGATATTCAGGCATTTATCTCAAAGTTAGAAGATAAGTTATGGCTCAAAAGTGATTCTGGTTATCCGTCTCAGCCGGTTTTTATTACTGCAATGCCAAGAGCTGGCACCACATTGCTCATGGAGCTATGTTTTAACACTGGCAGGTTTGCCACTCACACCTATCGTGATATGCCTTTTGTACTGTTACCTCTCTTGTGGCGGAAGTTCTCACAGCGCTTTATGAAAAAGAGCAGTGAAGTTGAAAGGGCTCATGGTGACGGTATGTTAGTCAGCTTGGACAGCCCGGAAGCTTTCGAGGAAATCTTATGGATGACCTATTGGCATGAGCAGTATCATAACCAGCATATCTCTCCTTGGCCGAGTTACAGAACAAGTCGATTTGATGACTTTTTTGCCCGACACCAACGAAAGATAACAACGGCCGCATCTGACCAACAGGAGGCTAAACGTTATCTCTCCAAGAATAACCTCAATATCGCCCGAGTAGAGTTTCTTCTCAAGATGAACCCTCAAGCTAAGATTGTTATCCCATTCCGACAACCAGCAAAGCATTGTCAGTCACTATTACGTCAGCATTTAAACTTCCTCGATATACATCAACAAGATGAGTTTTCTCGAGTCTATATGGCTGGCATTGGTCACTTTGATTTTGGTGAGAATCTCAAACCGGTTAACTTTGACCAATGGTTATCGGGTTCCTCCTCGAAGAGTGCCGAAAGCCTTGCCTATTGGTATGAGTATTGGTGTGCTTGTTATCAACACTTGCTTAAGATTGAGTCTGATAGGGTCTGTTTTGTTGATTTCGATAAGCTGTGCCAGCAACCCGAACATGAACTCAATCGGATTGCTGACTTTATCGGTTTAGATGATAGGACGCTGTTAGTGAAACAGGCAGGGCTGTTACAAGCCAGAGACTCGATTCAAGATGATTACCATGGGCTTGAGCCCGAATTGGTAACCAGTATTGTTAGCACCTACGACAAGCTTAAATCACAGGCTACCAAGGAATTGAGTTACCCTGATAGTCAATAAAACTGCCTCCCATCTCCAGTGAACTGCTTTCGATGACCTTTACCAGCCCAGCCGCACTCTCGTTGGTGTCGATCAGGGCATTAGGCCCGCCCATCTCGGTCTGTACCCAGCCAGGGTGAAGCGCGAGCACGGTATAGCCTTGGCCAGATAAATCGTTGCTGAGGCTTTTTACGACTGAATTAAGGGCTGCTTTCGATGAGCGATAAATGTAACCGCCACCGGAGGTGTTTTCGGTCATGCTGCCAACTTTAGACGACAGGCAGGCGATTTTCTTCAAACGGCCTTGTTGCAGGTTAGGGTAGAGGGCTTCAACCAGCTTTAGCGGTGCAATGGTATTAATTTCAAACACTTTTCGCCATTCGTCAACATCGGTATTACCAAATCCATAGCCTTTCGGGCCGTAATAGCCGGCGTTGTTAATCAGCAAGTCTATTGTCGGTAGCTGGTCGGCGAGTGCGTTGACTTTTGGGTAGTCGGTGATGTCGAGTTGGTAGCAAAAGAGTTGCTCGTTGGCTATATCCAGCAATGATTGTGACTGGCTGGTCGAGCGGTAGGTTGCATGCACTTGCCAGCCTTGATTGAGGTAGTGCTGAACCAGACTAAGGCCAATGCCACGGTTGGCACCTGTGATTAAAACAGTATTCATCGCGAGTCCTTTTTGTTTTCTGCTCAGAAGCTTAGCAAAAAATCAGCGGTAAATGGATTTTGTTGATTGCCTGATAATCAGTTCCATTGGTGGTAACCGAACTTCATGCTTGTTGCCGTTGAGCAAGTTGAGGATGGATTCCGCGCACACGACACCTATCTCTTCCACTGGCTGACGCAAGGTGGTCAGTGCTGGAGTGAAATAGTATGAGGTTGGCAGATCATCAAAACCGACTACTGAAACGTCTTCCGGGACGCGGTAACCATGGTCGTGAAGCGCTTTAATCGCCCCATAGGCGGTTTGGTCATTGGCGGCGAATATGGCACTAAAATGCTTTTTCGATTCGATCAGTTCTTTGGTTAACTGATAACCAGACTCACTGCTGAAGTTACCTTGTTTGATTAATTTTGTCTGAACCTTGATACCCGCCTCTTGTAGTGCTTTTTTATAACCCACAAAGCGTGCGACAGCATCAGGTTGATTGAGCAGCCCTTTAATATGGGCAATGTTGAGGTGCCCTTGCTGCAGCAAATGCAAAGTCGCCATGTATCCGCCCAGCACATTATCGATATTGATGCTTCGGACCCGTTTACCGATCACATCATAACCAAATGCGACCACTGGCATGGTCTCGGAGTAGTCGAGAATTTGCTTTTCTGTCAGGGTTCCGGTCACGACGATGATGCCATCAACATTGCTTCTTGCTAAGTATTCAAGGGCGTGAGACTCAAGTTTGTTTTTCCAGTGGCCTGTTGCGATTACCAACGAATAACCTTGCTCGTTGAGTACTTTCTCCATGTCATTTAGAAAACGACTGGTATGTGGACTCTCTGGGTTTTGTACTAAAACACCTATGGTCATTGAACGGGTGTTATAGCCTTGATTCATGCTGTAGTTAGGCTTGTAGCCGAGGGCTTTTATCGCTTGCTCTATCTTGAAGCTCTTATCATCGGAGACATAGGTTGTGCGATTGAGAAAGCGGGAAACGGTGGCTGGTGATACCCCAGCCTGTTTAGCGACGTCATAAATCGACGGCGCCCGGTGTTTTTTTGTTGTTTTCATTAACAGGTGTAACTGTGCAAGCTAGGCTTTGAATATAGATAACAGTAAGCGAGAGCTCAACATTGATAAAACATAAATGAGAGCTCTACGCTGGGGGCTAGAATGTCGCGAGAGAGTTTTCACTCAGTGCGTCAAACAGATGTATCGCATCCAGATCGAGGTAGAGCGTTAACTGGTCTACGTCCACTTCCGCGGCCTGAGTCTCGACCATTAATGGCTGACCCGCGATTTCGGTTTTGAGCAGAATGCTGGCTCCCAGTAACTCCTTGTCTTTAATTTTAACTGGAATAGGCAGTACTCTGTCGTGGTCAACTTGTTCAGCGCGGAGGTGGATGTCGGTTGGACGAATGCCAAAATGGAGCGCAAGATTTTTCGATGCGTGAGCATGAAAACGTTGTGGCAGAGGGATCTGAATGTCACCCAGCTCTACTTGCCAGTTTGCTTCTTCCCCAACCAATTTTGCATCGAGCATGTTCATTGATGGATTACCGATAAACTGAGCGACAAATTTGTTGGCGGGACGCTGGAACACCTCAGTCGGTGTGCCTACCTGAGCCACATAACCATCTTTGAGAATCACGATACGATCAGCCAGCGTCATGGCTTCTATCTGGTCGTGGGTCACGTAGATGGTCGTGGTTTTGAGTTCACGATGGAGCTGTTTGATCTCTTCACGCATGGTGCCACGCAGTTTGGCATCAAGGTTTGAGAGTGGCTCATCAAACAAGAATACTTTTGGTGTGCGCACCATAGCTCGCCCCATTGCAACCCTTTGACGCTGACCGCCGGAGAGCTCTTTGGGTTTGCGATTTAATAGCGGTTCCAGTTCGAGCATTTTCGCTGCTTTGCGCACCTCAATATCAATCTGCTCTTTGGCCATCCCTTTCAATTTAAGGGCAAAAGCGATGTTTTCGTAGACGGTCATATGTGGGTAGAGGGCATAGCTCTGGAATACCATCGCCAGATCACGGTCTTTCGCATCGATTTTATTCATCAGTTTATCGCCAACGAAAATTTCGCCGGAAGTAATGCTTTCAAGGCCGGCCAGCATGCGCAGAGTCGTCGATTTGCCACAGCCTGACGGACCAAGAAAAACCACGAATTCGCCATCGTTTACGGTGAAATCAAAGTGCTTAACCACTTCAACATCATCATAGGATTTCTTGATGTTTTTAAATTCAACCTTGGCCATTACTGGGTCTCCTCTCTGCGTGCCAGTAGCATATTACGGTAGGCAATCGCACTCTGTTTAAGGGTGCGTTTTTGACTGGTGTAATCGACATGAACAATACCGAAGCGTTGCTTGTAGCCAAATGCCCACTCAAAGTTATCCATCAGACTCCAGGCAAAGTAGCCTTTAACGTTGACGCCTTGTCTGATGGCTTTATCGAGTGCTTCTAAATGAGTCTGAAAGTACATCACTCGCTGGTGGTCATTCACTTCACCATCTATGCATTGGTCTTCACCAGCGGCGCCATTTTCGGTGATGTAAAGTGGTGGAAGATTAGGATAACGGTCGTTAAGACGCAGTAGCAGGTCTGTCAGTGCCTGTGGGTAGATTTCCCACCCAATGAAGGTGTGTTCGTTGGTTGGTTGAGGAACCGACTGAATGTCACCATGTTCATCGTAACGAACCACGCAACGGGTATAGAAGTTAATACCAATGAAATCGAGATCGGTGCGGATGATGTCTAAATCGCCTTCAAGGATCATTGGCATATTGTGTGATTGTCGGTCGGTGACGAGTTGAGGATATTCACCTTTAAGAACCGGGTCCATAAACCAATGGAAACCCTCTGCGTCACTATACTCCGCAGCTCCTATATCTGTATCGTTAAGAGGGTAGGCTGGCGTGGCATTAAACACGCAACCATGCATAGAGTTAGGGGCGTTTTTGCGCATGTGAGGAATCGCCAAACCATGTGCTAACATCAGATGGTGAGCAGACAAAAAGCCTTCTCGCTCGCCCTTAATTCCCGGCGCATGAATGCCCCAGCGGTAGCCCAGATACGAAGAACAGAAAGGTTCGTTTAACGTCGCGTAGGAATCGATTTTGTCACCAAAATATTCACTGACCACTTTAGCGTAAAACTCAAATTTATAGGCGGTTTCTCGGTTAAGCCAACCGCCTTTATCTTCGAGATACTGAGGCAGGTCCCAATGATAAAGGGTGACGAACACTTTTAAACCGCGCGCATGACACTCATCGATAATGCGCTCGTAGAATTCGAGTCCTTGTTGGTTAACCTCACCATCGCGCGGAACAATGCGTGGCCACGCCATAGACAACCTGTAAGCGTCTACGCCGAGCCCTTCGATCATAGCGATATCTTGTTTCCAGAGGTGGAAATGGTCACAGGCAACGTCGCCATTATCCCCGTTATCGACCGCGCCCGGTTTATTGCAGAAGGTATCCCAGATTGAAGGGGTACGCCCGCCCAATTGTGCTCCGCCTTCAATTTGATAGGAGGAGGTAGCAACGCCAAAAAGGAAATCTGGGCGTCGTAATACTGAATCTGAAGCAAGTTGGTATTTATTCATTGTTATTTAGTCCTGTTAGCCTTTTACTGCGCCTGACGTCAGGCCACTGATCATCTGTTTCGAGGCAAATAAGTAGGTGATAACCAATGGAAGTATTGAAATTGTGGTGCCAAGCATCACCGCACCCCAAGGTGTATTGGGAATACCCTGCACACTACGCAGAGCTTGCGTGATGACGTAATTCTCTGGCGTAGTCAGAACCACAAGTGGCTGCATAAACATATTCCAGAAGAAAACAAACTGAACGATAGCGAGCGTTGCTAAAGCAGGTTTCATCAGAGGTAATACGACACTCCAATAGGTTCTGAATTCGCCGGCACCATCGAGTTTGGCAGCCTCAAGCAGCTCTTTCGGTACAGAGGCGACCACATGCTGGCGCATAAGGAAAATACCAAATGGTGTGGTGGTGAATGGCAGCCATACCGCAAGAGAGTTATCAAGCAAACCGAGGAACTTAACGATCATAAAGTAGGGGATTAAACTCAGAACGGGCGGGATCATCATTGAGCCGACTAACATACCGAACAACAGAGTCTTGCCTTTGAACTGGTAAACAGCGAAGGCATAGCCGCCCATACTGCAGAACAGCAACGAAATCGTGGTACCTAGAAAGGCGATATAGATAGAGTTAAACATCGCCTGCCAGAAAGGCATGATTTCCAGTAGTTTGGCGTAGTTGATCGCTAAACTGTCACCAATTGCAAAACTGATCCCAGAGCCGAAGATCTCAGTTCTGTCGCGAGTCGATAGCAGCGCAGACCATAGAAACGGAAACACAGTCATGATTGCTGAAACAATCAGTATTACCGCTAGCAATGCCATCAACACCTTAGTGAAGATTTCGATACTACGATCACTTGGTCGCCAGCGAGGAGAGTGTACATTTTGATGGGTCATGTTATTGCTCCCCTAAGCCTTTCTTACCAAAAAAGAAGAACTGGATTGCTGTACAGCCAGCGATGAGAGTAAACAGCAGCCAGGAAATCGCCGACGCTGTGCCCATTTCCAGCCACTCCCAGCCAACTTTGTAGAGATACATCGAGATAGTTAAGCCAGACTGACCAGTACCGCCAGTACCACGAGTGAGGACAAAAGGTTCTTCGAAAAGTTGTAGGTTACCGATAATCGTCATTGTTACGGCGAAGAAGATAAAAGGGCGAATCATCGGCAGAGAAATACTCCAGAACCGACGCCACGCGTTGGCACCATCCATTCGAGCGGCTTCAAGAATATCTTTTGGAATTGTCATCAGGCCGGTGGTGTAAAGTACGATGTTGAAACCTGTGTACTTCCAGAACACCATAATAGCGATTGAAGGCTTAACCATAGTTGCATCATCGAGCCAGCGAATCGGCTGATAATCATTGACCCAAGAGAAAGCCCAGCCAAACAGTGAACTGTCAGCCAGTGCAATTAAAGTCTGGTTAATGATGCCGGCATTAGGGGAGTACATATTGAAAAAGATCAGCGAGGCCGCGACCGTCGAAGTGATAAACGGTAAAAAGTAAGCGGAAGTCAGCCAGTGTCTCAGGCGGTCACCAAGTGAGACCAGAATATAGGCCACCGGCAAAGCGACTAAGTGCTGCGCGACACCAGAGGTAATTGCTAACCACAAGGTATTTTTCAATGAACGCCACAACCATGGATCGGTCAGGGCAATGTGGTAGTTTTCAAACCCTACGTAATCCATTGCCGCCAGCCCTTCGACCGGGTTCCATTCATGGAAAGAGAGATAGATAGAAAACAGCAGTGGGAACACCCCAAACACTGAAAAGATAATCAGGAATGGCAGCAGGAACCCATAAGGTGTAAGCGGTTTCAAACTCAAGCGAGAAAAAAGCGACTTACGCTGGGATGTTTCAACAACCTTACTAGCTGCGTGATTCATAGTAGTGACCTCGAGTAAGGAAGGCGGTAAACGCCTCCCTTGTCAGTGAGCTATGGATTAAAGTCGACGCGTACGACGTTTGATCATTCGTTCCGCTTCTTTTAGTGCGGTTCTGATGTCCTTGCCCTCATCAAGCACTTCCATCAGTGCATTCTCTAAAATTATAGAGCGTGCAACATGGTCACCTTTGGCTGGTGCGACGGGTTTAATGTTTTCAGCGACTTCAGCAAATAGCAGGCGTGCTTTCTGACCACCAAGGAATGCCACCTCTTGCTGGAAAAGGTCGTCGTCATAAGTGGTGGTGTTTGCCGGGAAGGCAGCAATGGTTTCGAAGTGTTTTAACTGAATGTCACGACGGGTTGTCATGTACTCGATTAGCTTCCACGCTTCATCCTGATGCTTGGATTGGGTTGGGATAGAGAGGAAAGAGCCACCCCAGCTACCGTAGATACCGTCTGGAAGGTTAGAGACCGCCCATTTTCCTGATGTTTCAGGAGCGATCCAGTTGTTTAAGTGACCTAAAAGCCAGGCACCGGATAGCTGAGTAGCAAAAGTGCCGTTACGGAAGCCTTCGTACCACTCGTTTGACCAAGCCAGAATGCGTGCGTCTAAGCCTTTGTCGCGGATCTCTTTGGCCACTTCGAAGGCGTGGACAAATCGCTCAGAAGTCACCACAGGGTTGCCGTCAGCATCAAAATAGAGTCCTTCACCTTCAGGAACAGTGGTGAAGATAATTGCCTGCGCGACATCGGCTGCTGATGCGATGAGGTAAACATCTTGCTTCTTAAGCTCTTCACCGGCTTTGATGTAAGAGTCCCAATCCTTAATTGCCTTATTAACGTCAATTCCGGCTTTCTCAAATACGTCGCTACGGTAATACATCACCCCCGGACCAAGGTCGACAGGCATACCATAGACGTCTCCATCAGCACCTTGACCTTGTGTCCATGCATAAGGCGCAAAACGTTCCTGATACTTATCTGCGCCATACTGTTCGGATAGATTGACTAAACCTCCTGACGCGACAAACGGACCGATTTTCTCAACATCAACCACAATAACGTCACCAGCGCCTGAGCCCGTTGCTAAGTTAGTGGTCAACTTAGTATGGTGGTCACCATGATTGTTCATCAAATAGTCGACGTTAATGCCGGTTTCTTTCTCAAACTCAGGCAGCAGCACTTTAAGGCTGCTATCGAAATCTGGAAAACCGTCAAATCGAATGTTCGAATCGGCAGCGTTGACTGTCGTAGCAATTCCAAGTGCTGTGACAGTAGCAAGCGTCAGTGTTTTTAGTTTCATCGTCTTGTCCTTAAATGACTTTATTGTGTTCGAGTTGGTTAACTGAGCTGCGTGGCACTAAAGTAGGCGACAGCTTGAAACTCACATCTCGTTTGTTTTTATTCAGGATTTGAATGACCAGTTGAACAGCTTGGGTACTCATTTCCTCGATAGGGAAATTGACGGTTGTCAGAGGCGGAGTAATGTAACGAGCGAACAAGATATCGTCGAAACCAACCAAAGAGATCTGCTCTGGTACTTTGATACTGCGTTGTTTCAACACTTCAAAGGCACCAAATGCCATATGATCATTACAGGCAAATATTGCGCTGAACGGACGTCCCTTTGCCAATAACGATTCCATCGCTTCGATCCCGGACTCTTCTGTAAAACCGGCCTCTGCAACCAATGCTTCGTCGAACAAGATCCCGGCGTTTTGTAACGCTTCGCGGTAACCTTGCAGACGCCCCCGTGCATCGGATTTACACAGAGGTCCGGTGATACATGCGATGTTGCGATGCCCCATTCGCAACAGGTATTCGGTAGCCAATTTGCCACCCAATTTGTTATCAATTTCTATACAGTTATGTGCTAGCTGATCTATCGAACGATTGACCACAACTAAGGCAACCCCTTTATTAACCAGATCGATCAGGTAATCGTCACAAAGGTGTTGAGTGTGGAGAATCATCGCATCGACTTTTCGACCCAGCAGAAACTCGACTGACTCGCGTTGTCCTTGCTCAGTATTCGAGCCAGCTGTGACAACTGCGTGGTAACCCAAACGGCGTAGCTTGCCTTCTATGCTGTGCAAAATACCAGAATAGAAAGGTCCACCTAGCTCAGGAACAATAATGCCAATGCTGCCTGTCTTGCTCGAAGCGAGAGCTTGAGCGATGGTGTTTGGTCGATAACCCAACACCTCGATTGCCTGTTCGACCTTGCTTTTTTTATCAGGACTGACGCGACTGGTGCCATTGATCACGCGTGATACGGTGGCTTTTGATACGCCTGCATACTCAGAAACATCTTTTATTGTTGCCACACTCTGCCTCACATCCTGTCAGAAACCGTTTTCATGCCGATAGTATTTAAGATCCTCTAAAGGTATAGCGTGAGAGAAATCACACTCAATATCTCTCATATTGGCTCGATCTAACAAAGGATGAGGCGCTAGGCAGTTTAAAAAGAGTTCATGAAACTGTTTCATGAGTTGGTTGATAATTAACCATGTACCTATTTGTATCGCATTTGATTGTTAATTCGTGCAGCCACAAATAGCAGTATTGCAACCGAGTAACTAACTGATAACATGACCCCAGTTTTGCACTCTGTCTGTACCCATATGATTCCTTTGATATATCACTCACTCTATTCTCAATTACCTTTACCTGAAGGGCATCGTTACCCGATCAATAAGTATCGACTACTTTATGAAGCGATCGAGCAATTAAGAGAGGGGGATGAGCAATGGCAGCAGTCTCTGCGTTATGTGGAGCCTGAACCAGTCAATAAGGCGGAATTAAGCCAAATCCATTGTGGTGAGTATATTGAATCCCTGATATCAGGAGCGTTACCCGCGGTTAAGATGCGTCGGATTGGTTTTCCCTGGAGTCAGGAACTGATTAACCGAACTCTGATGTCTGCTGGTGGTACGTGTGAAACGGTGCGCCAGTCTATTGAACATGGTATCGCTATTCACTTAAGTGGTGGCTACCATCATGCCCATTTCGATTTTGGCAGTGGCTTCTGTTTGATTAATGACTTGGTGATTGCCGCTAAGCGTGGCCTGACTATTGAGGGAGTCGATAAGATTCTGATTGTCGATAGCGATGTTCACCACGGTGATGGCACGGCGACTTTGTGCGCCAGTGACGAGCAGATAGTGACGCTCTCATTCCATTGTGATAAAAATTTTCCGGCCCGCAAACCGGATTCTGATTTAGATGTGCCTCTAACAAGAGACACTGGCGATGAGGAGTTTCTTGCTACCTTTACATCTGTTGTTGAGATGGCGATCAATCTTCATCAACCCGATGTGATTGTTTATGACGCAGGAGTCGATATTCATCAGGATGATGAGCTAGGCTATTTAAATGTAACGAGCGAAGGGATCTATGCTCGAGACCGATTTATGTTTGAACTAGCTAAGCAAAAACAGTTACCTATTGCCTGTGTGGTTGGTGGGGGTTATCGAAGTCAACATCACGAATTGGTTCCGATTCACATGCAACTCATTCGGGCTGCGATAGACACTTATGGATGTTAACAAGGAGTACGCATGGAACATCGCATTCGCGCAGCTGGACTGCTGATTAAGGACGGCGAAATGCTGTTGCTAAAGGTGAGGGACTTCACTGGAGAATACTGGATTCCGCCAGGTGGTGGTATGGAAGCCAGTGACCAAAGTTCCAAAGCTTGTGTGATGCGAGAGTTTAAAGAAGAAGCGGGGATCGACGTTGAAGTTGGAGAACTGATTTGCGTCAGGGAGTTTTTTGAAACTCACACCAATCGCTATCATGCCGAATTTTTCTACCTGATAGAAAGCCATCTGGGTGTGCCCAATACTGACAACCTACGTGGGCTCAACGATGAAGGGTACATTCAGTCGGTACAATGGGTGCCGATTCCACAGTTAGCCGATTTACGTATCTATCCCAAAGAGTTGAAAGACAAGGTACTGGACTTGATCGAATCTGAGCTCTTCTCAACCCACTTGGGTAGCTATGCCCAAGGTCAGCACGAAAACATTAACCTGCTTTAGAGTTCTACCAACTTGAGAAACGAAAAAGGCCGCTAAATTGATAGCGGCCTTTTTGCTAGATATTGATGCTAGCTAGAGTTGCACTTAACTAGTGGTCTGCAGCTTCAACCCTTTAGAACGACGAAAGCCCGCTGATTTCTCAGCGGGCTTTCTAAATGTGGCGGAGAGATAGGGATTTGAACCCTAGATACGCTATTAACGTATGCCGGTTTTCAAGACCGGTGCTTTCAACCACTCAGCCATCTCTCCGTTGTTGAAGCGCATAATATAGAGGTTCACAAACCTTGTAAACCCCTAAAATTACTCTTTGCTTTATTTATATACACTTCGTGATAAAAATCAGTTTAAGTGGGTGTTTTTACACCATAATCAATATGTTCTTAGCGAGTTTGCTATGTGAAAATGTTAGCTTAACACGACACCTAAGCTGAGTAGAATCATCACCATAGTGGTTAGTACTGCTAATAGTGGACCGATAAATTTAAGCCATACTGGGTAAGCAACACGCCCAATAGCTAAACCACCCATCACCACGCCTGAGGTCGGGGTGACCAGGTTAGGTAGCCCAGATGCCGATTGATAGGCGGTGACGACTAGCTCACGGCTGACACCTGCAAAATCAGCTAAAGGCGCCAGGATAGGCATGGACAGCACCGCTAAACCAGATGATGATGGCACGACCAAACACATGACCGCTTCGATCCAGTATATCGCGTTGATAAAGGCGACCTGATGTAATCCAACCAGCAACCCTTCGGCGTAGTTGAGAATGGTGTGAGTGATATTGCCGTTATCCATAACCACCACCAAGCCCCGCGCAATCGCGATGATCAACGCTACTCCGAGTAGATCACGAGCACCATCGACAAAGCTTTCTGTTATCTCTGCTTCAGACATGCGTGCGACTAAGCCAACAACAATACTAGAGCCGATAAACAGTGCTGAAAGCTCTGCCATCCACCAACCAGCAATAGATACGCCCCACATCATGATGGCAAAAGTGATACCGAAAATGGCGAGAATGACTTTACGTGTGGTGGTGAAATCAGGGGTTTGTTGCTTCTTGCTGTGCAAGAAATGATTGAGATTGGACTCTCTTTGATGGGCAACCAATGACAGTTCCGGGTTTTTCTTTATTTTTTCGGCATAGCGCATAACGTAGATGACGCATACTAACCAACCTAGTACCAGAATGGTCGCACGTAGAGCGAAGCCTTCCATAAAGTTGATTTCAGCGGCATTGGATGCAATAACGGTCGCAAACGGGTTAATTGTCGAGCCTAAGCATCCTATACCCGCGCCAACCATGATGATCGCAACGCCGACGACGCTGTCGTAGCCAGCAGCGATCATCACTGGTATCAGCAATGCATAAAACGGGATGGTCTCTTCAGCCATGCCATAGACAGTACCACCTAAAGCAAATAAGCCCATTAAGATTGGGATCATCCATTTTTCTCGACCATCCAGCCTCTTCATCGTGCCAGCGATGCCTGCGTCAATAGCCCCGGTATTCGTCACGACCGCGAGAAAGCCACCAATAACCAACACAAACAGTGCCACATCAACAGCGCGAGCAGTGTAACTTAAAGGGTCATAGAAGCCTTGAATTGGCGCCATTAGGATGTCGACTATACCTTGCGGATTAGCATCAATAGAATGATAGGTACCGACCATTGGTACCATACGGCCAAGGGTTTCGTTGTTTTCCATCTGATACTGACCGCCGGGAATCGTCCAAGTCAGAATCGCCATCACAACGGTGAGTAACATCAAGATGGTGTATGCGGAAGGGAATTTTATTTTAGTCATAGGGTAGTCCTTTTGTTCTTTGAGCCATCAACGCAATAACATGCGTGATGGCCCATAGCGTTTAGCTAACGAAGTCCATGATTTCTTGAGCAGACTTGTTGTCTAACCCCATTAACTTTAATGTTCTGCCGTGTTCAAAATAGTTGGTATCGTTGTAGGCATTATCAATATGCAGGCAAGAGGTGATGATCGGTGTTTCGATATTTAGTAGCTTAGCGAATTCATAACAAGGGACTAATAGATAGGCAGCGTCTTCAGTTATGTAACGATTGCTCGCTGAATTCGGTGCGCTATTGAGCTTACCGTGAGTTTCTGAAGTCCGATTGACCTCATAGACGCTTTGGCAATCCATATCGTAGAGCGCGTTCATTGCGTTCAGTTCTGGTTTTAGCGCTAAGCCAAGTGCGCGACCAATAGAAAGTCGTTCTGATTCCATCACAGCGGCTGCTTTAGCTGTAGAGATAGAGCAACAATCTTTGTAGTAATTGAACTGGCCATCAAAGTTTTCGAGAAGGCCCATATTGAGCGTGGTAAGTAGTGGGTGACCACCAAAATTGATGTTTTCCAATCCTGCTTCGATGACATTCTTTAGCGGCGTTAGTGGTAGAGGCATTACTGGTTGCAGCGCCTTAATGGCTTTATCTATGTCGTTTGCAGGGAAAGCGGCGATAGGTAGAAACTGCTTCATACCTAAAATGGCAATTTCCGCAGGTCCGACAATTCGGGTTGCCCAGGGAATGGAAATCGCATCGACGAAAGTAAGTTTTAGAGCGTGATAGCCCTGCTCGTGCTTAATGCGGTTCAGGACCAAAGAACCGTAATTACCCGGCATTAACATCACGATTTGTCCATCACGCAGATGTGGGAGCATCTCGATAAACAGCGGCTCCTGAGCAAAAGAGGGCACAGGTAAAATGAGGATGTCGCTGTAGGCGATGGTTTCCGCCAAATCGCGACTCACCTTGTCGCATGATTCAAACCCGGCATAACTGAGAGTGGTATCGTTGAATTCGGCTAAAGCACGAATACCGCCATACTGTTCAATATCGGTAAGCGCCTGATCATAGCCAGGGGCTCCATACAAGCAGACATCTGCGCCATGTAAAGTAAAGTGGTATGCCGCCGTTAGACCGGCATTACCAGAGCCGATTACTGAGACACGAGGTTTCATATCTCTATCCTTCTTATTGTTTGATTGAGTACCCAACCAGACTAAGGAAGAGTGACATTGACCCGCCAATGACAAAGGTGACGACTGGTATGCAAAAAGGTAATGGTCACTGAGTTAAAATGTCCTAAGTTTTTGATAAATATGCTCTAAGTTTATAAATCTTGCTATGGTTTGTTGAGATGTTAAATGTGAGCTCACGCTTTAATTGGTTCACTGAGATCGCGCATTGGACCTATGTTGAGGAAGATGCCCATCTGATCAGCAAGTAACATAAAGTGTTCAATAAACTGCTCGGCGTGGCGATGGATTGGCTTGAGTGC
>NZ_AEVS01000061.1 GCF_000189255.1 Vibrio brasiliensis LMG 20546
TGCCAACGCGCCTCAAATTGTATTGATGTGAACCTAACATCAAGATGGTGCCCCGGGCCGGACTTGAACCGGCACAGCGCGAACGCCGAGGGATTTTAAATCCCTTGTGTCTACCAATTCCACCACCAGGGCAACGCAGTATGCGATGGTACACCATCATTCCAACAAGCTTCGTCGCTGGAACGAGGCGTACTTTAGCGCAATAGTTTTTCAGGTCAACCAATTAAATGATTATCTTGGTTTAAATGCTGAAAAAAACGGCTTAACGGCTAGATATTGACAAAATCTGCTAATAATCAATCAGTTCTAAACATGCACGTCATTACTAACAATTGATCGATGAGTAATAGATGTCACTTTGACTGGTATGCTCAAAGTTAAACTCTAAGCTCTTACCATCTTCATCGGTAACCAGGATCGTCAGTTGTTCCGGTTTCGCTTTCAAAGGTGGATACTTCGCCTCAAACCAAGAGCGGTAAATACCCTGACCATCATAGTATTTGGACGTTAATTGAAACTGACTTGGACCGCTCATTAACGCGCCACTTTCCGTCACCACTTCTGCGTGGACCAACTTATTTTGTTCAACTTTCGTTTCCAGTACCGCAACGATCGAAATACTGTTGTCTGTATCACTGCTTGGATACACGCTAACTAAATGTTCTGAGTAATTCTGTGCGATGCCATCGTGTTTTGCTTTGTGGTAACCACAGCTGCGGCTGGCAACTTCTGTTTGCCCTTGTTTTAATACCGGTTTGTAGTATTCGCGTGTCGTTGGGTAGAGTACGCACCCAGCAAGTAATGTACTCAATATGGCCACTAACCAAATTCTATTCATAGGTTCTCCTAACTAGGTGAAGCATTATGAACACTGTTCTATTGCATTTCCACTACCAAATGCAAATGTTTAATTTTCAAAAATGAAGACTGTTCGTTCCAATAAAGATCTCTTCGACCGCCTTTTATCATTACCGATAAACAAAAAGCCAGTGTTATAGCACTGGCTTCATTTCTTCTGTGAGGTGATAGAGTCACATCATTTCGTTAAGACTAAATCTGTAAAGTACGGTCCTTAAAGGTCACTTTTTCCATGTTGATTAAGGTGTCTGTCCCTTGTGAAGGACATTCGACAATAAAGCTGTTTACCTGCGCTTCTACACGCGTACAGTCTGCGTAATCCGCATCCACCACATAGTTATCAGAACCAGCTTTGCCATCGATGACATTGTCTTTCTCGTTTCCTTCAAGGGTGTTGTCTTGATCATTAGCCGTCAGGTTAATGGTGTCGTTGCCGATGATTTTGGCATTGAGTAACCATTGAGATTTAGACGTATACTCTTCACCTGCAACCGCATCATCAAGGTTCATCTTAAACGTAGGAGTGTCACTACTGCCAGGAAACTGGTTGCGGTGAAATGTGCTCACGCCTGTTGAGTCAATACGCGCCGTGTATTGAAGATAATCATGGAACAGCTCTGAAATCCAACCTTCTGCATCCGGGTCCTGAGCTTTCATCTCATCCCGCGTCAATGCCTTATAGCCATCCAGTCCTGCTCCATTGTGTTTTGAAACCCCCATGTAGGCTTCAAATGCAGCCGCTAAATACTCATGTGAATAGGTTGTTCCTATTACGTCAGAGTTAACGTCATCACTAATCCAGTCATCCCAGGTTGATTTTTCAGGTTTCCAGATGTCTTCAGAATTATTGTAGATGTTTAATGCTCGGTTATCGATATCTCGCTGTAAGGCTTTATAATTGTCATTTGGCGCAATACCTTGCGCCTGAACAATATGTAAGATTTCCTCATACCCGGCATCACGATCAGCGTTAACCCCCAGATCCGCACAGTAGTTGGCGTACTTACTCATGTAGTGGCAGTCGCCATCTAGTGTTAGCTCCCGGTACATTAATGCCTGACTGTTGATTAGCCACTGAGGCGTTTGAGCACTTTTATAAACACCCTCAAGAAAACTCGAAGTTACTTTTTCAGCGTCATCTTCGGTCTGTTTGTCACTGTACTCGTTAAACGATTCGATAAAGGTATTCTCACTTGAAAAGTCGAGCCCTGCCAGAGTGCTGGCGCCGGAAGCTGACACCCAGCTTTCCAGTTGCCCCTGTCTAAAGGCTTCTTTGACAAACAACCTCATCATCAACGCTTCGTTGTCTTCATCATTTGCGGTTAGCATCAAGGTAGCGTTACGCTCAGCCATCGATGCTGCGATTGAAGTTTTATCCGCGCCATAAGTGCTTCCAGCATAGTCCGTTAGCAGATGCTGCATGATCATGACAGCACGACGAATCTTTTCTCCACCAACCCCGTCGTCAGCTGCAATAATGTTAATGGCTGGTTCAGATGAGGAACTGCGTGAACTTCTGCTCACATTGCTTCTCGGCGTTAACTTGACATAACGGTCAATTCCTTCAACCGCGAACTCTTCGGGCACTGTCGAATAGAAGGTTGCAGAGCCAATCGCTGAGCCCTGAATTACCGGCAGTGAAACTCCCGCATTTGTCGTAGAACCATTGGAGGAGTTATTCGAGTTACTGTCACTACCACACCCTGTAACCAGGATGAGTGACACCATTAGCGATAAGCTTGTTTTTTTCATCTATTTTGCCCGTTTACAGCTAATCAGAGCTGGATTGATTAGGCTGTGTAACCGTCACACCAGGGAGACTAAAATCAGCGTTACACAGTAGTGGTTGAGGATGCTAAACAACCCACTCACCCAAGGCAATTACGCATCAGAACGCGTAACGAAAACCAATAAAGGAATGTAAGCAGGGGCAAGACTCTTCTTACATTTGGCAAGCGTAGAAGTTGAAAATTTGGGGCCAGAATTGGAAGCCAAGTAACTAATTTTTACAGCATCTTGTTACCAACAATCTGATTTTATAGGGCTTTAATACGGTAATTTTGGTTACGTAAGCGTTTGTAAGCATTTCAGCTCGATGTGTGTAAACGAGAACAATTACCTTATTGATATCCATCGTTGCCGAGACGTCGCCAGCAGGTTGTTTAATCTAAGATCCTTCCTCAATTCAACGCTCTTATTTCAGTTAAGTACCTATTCGCGTAAGCAATCGGTTGGCTTGAAGCATGACTCGATTGTTATATACTGCGGCGCAAGTAGTTCAAGGTGGTGCCGTCGGTAGATGAATTCCAAGATATTATTAATCGAAGACGATAAAGATATTTCTCAGTTAACTAAAATGTATCTTACTGCAGAAGGTTATGACGTTGACGTCATTGATGATGGCGCGCTTGCGATTGAGAGGATACGCAATACTCAACCGGACTTGGTTCTACTAGACCTGATGTTACCTGGTAAATCTGGTGCTGAAATCTGCAATGAAGCTCGTCAGTTTTACACTGGGATGATCATGGTCTTAACCGCAGCTGAAGACGAAATGAGCGAAGTCAGTTTGCTAAAGTTTGGGGCAGATGACTATGTGACTAAGCCAGTAAAGGGACACATCCTCGTCGCACGTATCGAAGCTCTACTGCGCCGATATAAGCGCCAGCAAACTCTGGAACAAGTATGTCACGTTGCCGATGCACACGGTATCGTCATTAATACTAAGAACCAAACCGCCTACTACGACCATAAACCCCTTAGCCTGACAAATTCTGAGTTCGAGATCCTGCAACTCTTGGTCGAACATTGCGGACAGACAGTGTCGCGTGAACACTGTTGTCGATTAGCGCGTGGGATAGAGTACGACGTCAATAATCGCTCGATAGATATGCGTGTTTCTGGTTTACGGAAAAAACTGATTCAAGCCGAGGTGTATAGTGCTTCAATCAAAACGATCCGTAATCAGGGCTACAAGCTGGTAGGCAACAACTAATGCAGTTCAAGTCCCGCCCCAGGTCGATGTTTGCCTGCCTTTACACTGAAAGCCTGATTGGCTTAATCGTTACCTTTGCACTGTTTATGCACTTTGGCAGTCACTATCTGCGTCAGGGTGATATTGAAACCTTTGTTGGTGACGGTGTTAACTATGCTCAACATTACGTCAATAGCCGCTATGAACCACAAGGACTATACACGCGACTTAATCAGTTTCAGCATCTGACATTCTACGATTACACCCTCTCGCTTGAATCTGACTTAGACCCAAATAAACCTTTGTGTGCCAACTGCACACTTTACCTCAGTTCTCAGGGGGTAAAGGTTTATATGGATGAGGATGAGCTACTGCATACTGCCCTCCCCATCCCTAACTCTAAGCAACACATGATTTTCAGGGAGATAGAGGATCCTTTTATCGCCGCTACGCCATGGTACCAAGATCGTGAGATTCATTTCATGCTCTGTTTGTTCTTTACAATGAGTATTGCTCTGGGGCTTCTGATTTACCTTCCTTTGTATCGCGTAAACAAAAGAATTAATCGCCTGATTAAAATACAACAACGTTTCGGCGGCGGAGAGCTGGGGATCCGAGCGGACGATTATCATATCTCACCGATAAGCGAAATTACTCACAGCTTTAATAATATGGCGGATGATATCGAACGACTGGTTAAACAGGGACAAGTCTTCTCACACGCGATTCCACACGAAGTTCGCACACCACTGAGTAAAATACAGATGGCCTGTGACTTGGTTCAGCGCGATGACTGTCCTGATAAGAAGCAGCTATTTAATGATATTGACGACTATATCCAGGATATATCGAGTCTGACGACTGACATCCATCAGTTATCTAAGCTAACCAATAAATCAGACACCTCTGCCGAGCGACTTGATACTGCCGAGATACCTTTCGCTCAGTTTTGTCTGGGTCGTCTACAGATGATGTCGAGTGCCGACAGTCAATTCTACATAGATGATGGCATCGAGAATGAACAGATAACCGTACCGGTGACATTGGCAAAACTGGTGCTTGATAACCTGTTCAAAAACGCAGACCGTTACGGTAATGGGGTTGTCGTGGTTCGTTTATGTCAACATCAAACCTACTGGACAGTTAGTGTTGAGGACAATGGCTGCGGCATTCCGGAAGATAAGCGCGATGAGATTTTTCTCGCTTTCTCCCGGCTCGATAAAAGTCGTAACGCTAATAACGGCGGGTTTGGTCTTGGTCTGGCGATTGCAGATAATGCAGCCAGACTGCTCAACTGGACGATCAACATCGGTGATAGTGAACTTGGCGGTGCAAGGTTTACCGTGTTTATCCCTACCATTCCAGAGTAACAAATGCCCTGAACCAAGTGGTCAAGGGCATTAATCAGTGTCGTAAACCTCTGTTCAATCAGCCTACGACTATATTGCCTTGCTGCTCTCTGACCCGCCAACGCTGAAGCGTTACCTTTGGGTCCTCGATACATTCGCCGCTTTCTAGACAGAAATGCTGTTTGAATAAAGGAGACGCCACACACAGCTTCCCTTTGAAATCACCGACAATACCCCTGCTCAATACGTATGCCTTACCTATCGGGTCCCAGTTCTGTAGTGCAAACAGACCTGAGTCCGGGATATAAAACAGCGCAACCTGTTGTCCGTCGATCATCGCTGTTCTTCCCTGATATGGTGTCAGTTCAGATAACTCACACACTTTTACGCTTTCGAGTGCTTCCATTACACTTCCTCCTTAGCAGGAATACGTTGTCCCCGAACCCTTTGGTAGGGTAATAACTGACTACCAGTATCTGCATTGACGAATGGTTTGAATTTGACCAGCTTTTCAGGAGTATCCAGTGTACTCTTCCATTCACACTGGTAAGTATCGACAATATGTTGCATCTGCTTTTCAAGCGACTCTACAATCTCTAGCGAGTCTTCTATGACCACTTGTTTTAGGTAATCTAACCCACCTTCAAGATTCTCCATCCACACTGAGGTTCTTTGTAATCGGTCAGCCGTACGCACATAGAACATCAACACCCGATCTATCAGCGCGATCAACTCCGGTTTAGAAAGATCTGTCGCGAACAGATCAGCATGCCTTGGCCTCATTCCCCCATTGCCACAAACGTAAAGGTTCCAGCCATTTTCGGTGGCAATCACTCCAATATCTTTACTCTGAGCTTCGGCGCATTCACGCGTACAACCTGATACAGCAAACTTAATTTTGTGCGGTGCTCTGAGTCCTTTGTAACGATTCTCTAGCTCAATCGCTAGCCCGACTGAGTCATCGACTCCGTAGCGACACCATGTAGAACCGACACAAGATTTTACCGTTCGCAGTGACTTACCATAGGCATGACCAGTTTCGAAGCCCGCATCAATCAACGCTTGCCAGATTTCCGGTAACTGCTCTACCTGAGCACCAAACAGATCAACTCTCTGCCCGCCAGTAATTTTGGTGTAAAGATCGTATTTCTTTGCCACCTGCCCTAATGCAATGAGTTTATCAGGGGTGATTTCCCCGCCAGCAACACGTGGAACAACTGAATATGAACCATCCTTTTGTAGGTTGGCCATAAAGGCGTCATTAGAATCCTGCAGGCTGCTGTGCTGAGGCTCCATAATGTGTTCGTTCCATAGCGATGCAAAAATTGACGCAGCGGTAGGTTTACACAGGTCACACCCATGTCCATGACCATGTTTTTCAATCAAAGAGGCAAAGTCTTTGATTTCCTCCACCTGGCAGATGTGGAATAGCTCCTGACGGGATAACGCGAAATGTTCACAGATATTATTGTCCACTTCTACACCCATCGCCGTCAGTTCGGTATCGAGCACGGTTTTAACCATGTTGCTGCAGCCACCACAACCTGTGCCAGCTTTCGTTTCTGCTTTCAATACATCCAATTGATGCGCGCCTGCATGAATCGCACTGACCAAATCGCCTTTAGTGACATTGTGACATGAGCAAATCACGCTACTATCGGCCATCTCGTTACCAAGCATGTCAGTATCAAACAAAAGATTTGCTGCGTGATCAGGCAACACTGTCTGGTTCAGGTAGCACTGTAATAACGCATCATAATCTGAGTTATCACCGACCAGAATAGCCCCAAGTAACTGAGTGCCTGTTGCATCGACCACCAGCTTTTTATAGACACCTTGCACAGCATCATTGAGGATCATCTCTTGCGCGCCTTCAGTCGCTTTGTGTGCATCGCCAATCGAAGCTACATCTACACCAAGTAACTTGAGTTTGGTGCTCATATCGGCTCCGGAGAATCCAGCACTGTCACGACCTGACAACTCATCAGCGACCACTCTAGCCATGGTGTATCCTGGCGCGACCAAACCAAATACCTTCTCTTGCCACAATGCACATTCACCGATCGCATAAATGTTGTTATCGCTGGTCTTACACTGGTCATTAATAACAACCCCACCGCGCTCACCGACCTCGAGTTGCGCAGCTTTTGCCAATGTATCCTGAGGACGAATACCTGCAGAAAATACGATGACGTCTACTTCTAGTGGCTCTTGATCTTTAAAGACCATTCGATGGTGAGCCGTCTCACCGTCACAGATTTTCTCCGTTGCTGTGGCAGTATGGACTGACAATCCCAACTGTTCGATTTTACTTTTCAGCACCGAACCTGCTTGATCATCTAGCTGGACAGGCATCAAACGCGGAGCAAATTCGATGACATGAGTTTTAACCCCAAGTAGTTTAAGAGCGTTAGCGGCTTCTAGTCCTAATAAACCACCACCAATAACCGCACCTGTTTTGGCTCCCTGACAGGCCGTTTTTATTTCGGATAGATCATCGAGGGTTCGATACACGAAGATATTGCTTCGGTCATTGCCTTGAATTGGAGGAACGAAAGGATATGACCCTGTAGCCAACACGAGTTGGTCGTAACCAATCACACTGTCACCATCAAGCAGTAAACGTTTATTTTCTCGCTCGATTTTGCTGACCTGACATCCCAGTATTAACTCAATACCATGTTTGCTGTACCACTCTTCGCTGCTTAACATCAAATCCTGATGGCTATTGCCAGCAAATAGCGACGACAATTGAACGCGGTCATAGGCGATAAATCGCTCCTCACCAACCACTGTAATTCTCTTTTGCAAATGTGCACCACGTTCAACCAGTTGGGCAACTAAATGGTGGCCGACCATGCCGTTACCAACTATTACGATATGTTCCATTATCTTCTCCTTACGCCGTCTGAGCGGGCGCATCGACTGGTTGTTTGCTTTTAGCGGGCTTAAGCTGTTTAGACTGTTTTTCATATAGGAAGCGCAGCACACTCTGACGATACTTCTGGTACTGACTGTCTTCGGCGAGTGCAACGCGATCTCGGGGTCTTGGCAGATCAATCGATAGAACCTCGCCAATCGTTGCAGCAGGTCCATTGGTCATCATCACAATTTTGTCGGACAAGAGCACGGCTTCATCGACATCGTGGGTAATCATAATGACGGTATTATTTAGCTCGGACTGAATCTTCATCAGAGAGTCTTGTAGGTGGGCACGTGTCAGTGCATCGAGAGCGCCAAACGGTTCATCCATCAACAGAACCTTAGGTTTCAATGCTAACGCTCTGGCAATTCCTACACGCTGTTTCATTCCGCCAGAAATCTCATCGGGTTTCTTATCCGCAGCATGGGACATTTGAATCAAATCAAGGTAGTGTTCGACCTGCTGCTTAATCCACTCTTTGAGGTTTTGTTCACCGCAATGCTGCGCAGCGATCTGTTTAACGGCTAGTTCGACGTTCTGATAAACCGTTAACCATGGCAATAACGAATGGTTCTGGAAAACCACAGCACGTTCCGGCCCCGGCCCACTCACTTCTCGTCCATCAACGATCACTCCACCATCGGTTGGTAAATGTAGCCCTGCAACCAGGTTGAGTACGGTAGACTTACCACAGCCGGAATGACCAATTAGCGAAATAAACTCGCCTTGTTTAATCTGTAGGTTCACATTCTTAAGTGCGATAAATTCGCCGTTTGGTGTTGGGAACCTCATTCCCAACTGGGTTAAATCGAGTAGCGCTTTAGACATAACAAACTCCTTTTATCGCAATGCCTGCTGTTTATTCCATGACAACCACTTCTGCAGCTGTAACATTCCTCGGTCAAGTAGCAGCCCAATAAAGCCAATGGCAATGACTGCAACCATAATTCGACCGAGTGACGCCGAGCTACCATTTTGAAATTCATCCCAGACAAATTTTCCCAACCCTGGGTTTTGTGCCAACATTTCTGCGGCAATCAGAACCATCCAGGCAATACCGAGAGAGAGTCGCAAGCCAGTAAAAATCATCGGAATTGCAGAAGGCAGAACGATCACCCGGATATGTTGCCACCACGAAAGTTGCAGAACCTTGCTGACATTGATTAGATCCTTATCAACGCTGGTTACGCCAACCGCTGTATTGATCAAGGTTGGCCATAGGCTACAAAGTGCAACTGTCAGCAATGAATTGACAAATGACTTAGCAAATAGCGGGTCATCACTAACATAAGTCGCGCTCACCACCATGGTGACAATAGGTAGCCACGCCAAAGGTGATACAGGCTTTAGTAGTTGAATTATTGGGTTGAATGCCTGGTAAGCGCCTTGGTTTAAGCCAAGTACAATACCAAGTGGAATAGCAATGGCTGTTGCTAACAAAAATCCACTGGCAACAGTGATTAAGCTGGTCACGATTTGGTCGAAGAAAGTGGGCTTCCCCGTATATGGTCGAATTTTGACCTTAGCTTCGGGATTCTTCGCCAGTTTCGCTGCGTTGCGTTTTTCTTGTCGCTCTATAAAGGCGACTTCTTTTTCTCTTTCTGCCCAGTGCTCTACAACGAGATTACTGAACTGTTGATAGGTTTGCGCCGGGCCCGGTAAGGTACCCAGTGAGGTCTCTACCTGACGCGCACTAAAGTGCCACATCATTAAGAATATTAAGATTCCTATTGCTGGGAGCAGAAACGCCTTGCTCTTGTTAGCAACCATCTTCTTACTCGGCATCAGTGAAATTACATTGCTCGACATAACGACTCCTATACATCCTTGTCATTGTTGTAATTTGGAGGGGACAGTCTCCCCTCCTGGCAGGGGTTAAACTTTGTCTTTGCCTTTTAAGCCGATTGAAAACTGCTTCAGGTAGTCATTCGGAGTGCGGCCGTCATAAACGATGTTGTCGATAAAATGTGTCTGTGGAGCACGAAACCCATCTTCCTGATCAAAGTCAGGGAAGTCTTTCTCGCTTAACACCCCATCTTCAACCAAGGCTTGTGCTGCCTGTTGGTAAATGTCTGGACGGTAAACCTTCTTAGCGACATCCATATACCATTGATCCGGTTTTTGTTGAGAGATTTGCCCCCATCGACGCATCTGCGTCAGATACCAGATTGCATCACTGTAGTAAGGATAAGTTGCGTTATGGCGGAAAAAGACATTGAAGTCCGGCACTTCACGTACATCGCCTTTTTCGTATTCAAAAGTCCCGGTCATTGAGTTGGCAATAACATCGAAATCAGCCCCTACATATTCGCTCTTCGCCAGTAGCTTTACGGCTTCAGCTCGGTTGGCGTTGTTATTATCATCGAGCCAATGGGCTGCTCTGATCAGCGCCTTAACCACGCGTATGTGAGTATTTGGATATTTTTCGGCCCAGCTCTTCGACACTCCAAACACTTTCTCTGGATTGTTTTTCCAGATTTCGTAATCAGTCACAACCGGTACGCCAATACCTTTAAATACCGCTTGCTGGTTCCAGGGTTCACCAACGCTGTAGCCTTCTATGGTTCCAGCCTCCATCGTTGCTGGCATTTGTGGTGGTGGCGTAACGCTTAACATTACCTCTGCGTTGATCTGACCGCTGTTATCGCCAGCATCAGGTGCGTAATATCCCGGATGAATACCACCCGCGGCTAACCAGTAACGTATCTCGTAGTTATGGGTTGATACCGGGAACACCATCCCCATATTGAATGGCTTACCTTGATCCAGATAACTTTCCACCACAGGTTTCAGGGCATCAGCCTTAATTGGATGAACGGGTTTACCATCTGCCTGCATAGGAATATGTGGCTTCATCTGCTGCCATGTTTTGTTCGAGACGGTAATTGCATTGCCATTGAGGTCCATGCTGAACGCGGTAATCACTTCGGCTTTGGTGCCAATGCCTATCGTTGCTCCAAGTGGTTGGCCTGATAGCATATGTGCACCATCGAGTTCCCCATCAATGACCCGGTCTAGCAATACTTTCCAGTTTGCCTGTGCTTCTAAAGTGACGTACAACCCTTCGTCTTCGAAAAAGCCTTTTTCATAGGCAACCGCTAGCGGCGCCATATCAGTCAGCTTGATAAAACCAAATTTGAGGTCTTCAAGTTCAGGTTCTCCAATCTCGGCAAACGAGCTAGGTAAGTAAAAAAGCGTCGTCAGCGTTACCGCAGAGAATGACTGCTTGGCTAATGTCTTCCATTTCATAAGTTTTCTCCAATAAAAAAGGCGCCACGCCTCCGCAGAGTCGTAGCGCCATTGCATCCTTGTCTATTACCGCCGTTGATAATGTAAGGTCACGATTGAACAAATTGTCATAATGCTGGTTTAACTATTCCAAGATGTGTGCCAATTCATTAAATCCTTTTAAATCATTCAGTTATTAAAAATCAGTTAGTGAGCAGCGAGTGAGTTGCTTACTATTAGTGCAGACCGCACCATTGCGGATTTTTTGTTATAACCCTAAAGTGGTGGGTAATTCACTTCAATGCCTCTAACGTTTGCAGCAAGTTTCTAGCGACCTGGCCTAGGGGCTGACTCGATTGCATCGCCGATTTTCTCATCGCCTGATAGGCTTGTTGCTCATCAACCTGATGGAGTTTCATTAACATCCCTTTGGCTTTTTCAATCAACTTTCTGTCCTCCAAACGAGTTTCTAACCCATCGATTTTTTGCTCTAGTTTTACAACCGAACTACGTAAGTTTTGCGCTTGTTGTAGCCAAGGGCTGAGTGTTGACTGCCAATCCGACGCAATCACTACATAGTCGACTTGTTTAGGTAAACGGTTAATATCATTAACGTTAATCTTTTCAAGGACGATCAGTAATGGGGTATTTCGCTTGCGACAAACATCTATCATCAGACAGAGCTCAGCACAGATACTTTGCCAGCCGATAACGACACAGGCATCAGGTTCCCTTTCGATCATCACCTCAAACTGACTGAGTTGGCAGGTTGAGATTTCGTCGTATTCCTGAGCGAGCTGAGTGGTTAATTTGACTTGTTGTTCGAGTCGATCACAACAGATAACAATGGGGTTTTGGGAGAGTTTTGCTTTCATCAACATTCCTTGTTATGTCTCTATCTACAAGAGACATAACAAGGAATATGCCAATTAGCTTTTTGCTGGGATTTAAGCGGGTTATCGACAGTATTCAGACCATAGCTGGTATGCTTTTTCGAATCCCTGTTCATAATCGTTGAGCTGTGCGAACAGAACCGCAGCCATCGTCGACACAACGGTGTTCGCCATCATATTTAACTCATTGGTGTCAGTATTGAAAAGACATTCCTTCGGCATCGGAATGTCCGTTAGCATACGTTCCGTCCAATAATGAGACTCGACGCCTTGCTGTGTACTGATCCACACTGTTTGGCTTACTTTAGGGTTGTATTCTGATTCGCCAGACTGGCCTTTGAACGAGACAACAGCATGACTGCTGAGACCGATTTCACTCTCTACCTCAGCATGCAATTGCTGAAAACCGGGATGGAAGCTACCGCGAAGACCTACTGCAGCGCCACCTGGGTTTAGTGCACGAACGACCGTGTTAATTGGTGTTCTTAAACCATAACGATTTTTCCAACCAATCATCACTTCAGCTTGTGGGGCAAAGTGCTTAAGCGGCAGATAAGCGATACCAAACTGTTGCAATAACTCTTGTGCCTGCTGCGGTGACTCCGCCAGAGGTATCCCGAGTGCCGCCAAATAATCCTCTGCATGTAAACGCCCTGCAGGTCGATCGTGGTAACCGTGGAGAAGTACTTTATAGCCAGCGCCCGCTAGCAGCTTAGCAGACAGTAAATGCCATGGTTGGCCCGCACTGGTACGTTTACCCGCATAGCAAGGCCAATCAATATCCGCACCTAAGTTTGGTACCCGAGACTGAAAAGCCTTAACAAAACCTGCGATCTCTTGTTGGGTTTCATTCTGAACACGTATAAGCATAAGTAACATAGCCATCTGGTCGTCATCACATTTACCATCCAGATACTCGTCCATTACTCGATAAGCTTGTTCAAAAGTCAAAGGTTTGCGCCCGCGCTCACCACGACCAACAGTGCGAATACATTCTAATATCGTGCTCATACTTCCTCTTGAGAGATCACTGACTCTACGGTTGTTTGTAGTTCTTTTCGCAGTTTGACTACTTCCCCCAAGATAATCAATGCCGGGCTTACTCCTTTGAGTTCATTCGCTTTGGAAACAAGCTGATCCAAACTAGTGACATGGACTATCTGCTGAGGACTGCATCCATGTGTGACGATGGCCAGCGGAAAATCACCACTAAGACCATACTCCATCAGACCAGTACTTATCTGATCAGATTTCTCTAACCCCATGTAAAACACCAGAGTTTGTCCGGCGTTAACCAGTTGCGACCATGCCGGTAATGCTCCTGTCACGACCTGACCTGTCACTAAGGTTACGCTGCGAGCAACCTGTCGATGCGTCAGGGGGATAAAAGACGAAGCTGCACAACCAATTGCGGCTGTAATACCCGGTATGACCTGATATTCGAGATTGTGTTTGGCTAACATCAATGCCTCTTCACCACCGCGACCAAATATAAATGGGTCACCGCCCTTGAGTCTGACAACAGTTTTGCCAAGCACGGCAAACTCCACCAGTAAACGACTGATCTCTTGTTGTTCCAGACTCGGCTGACCACAACGTTTACCTACATAGACTTGCTGACAGTGAGCAGGAGCGAAATCGAGTATCTCTCGATTAACCAGTCGATCATAAACAATGACATCCGCACGTTTAATTACTCTTAGTGCTTTTAGCGTCAACAATTCTGGGTCATTTGGACCTGCTCCCACCAAGTAGACTCTGCCTTTAACGGATGATGCAGAGTTACAATTGATATGACTGCTATGGTCGTTTCGACTCAACTGGTGGCAACTGAAGCCTGCACTGCGCAAGTTGCGGTATGAACCGTCTTTTAATCTTTGATCTGTTTTCATCACTTGCTCACTATCACTGTTTGGCTATGTTGGTCGACCAAGGCGGCTATTTGCGGCAAGCACGATCCACAGTTGGTGCCACATTTAAGTTTGTTTTTTAGCTGAAGCACTGAAGTACAATCACCACTCTCTAATTCACGTATTATCTGCTGATCGTTGACACGTAAACAGCTGCATACCAGTAGAGCTTTCTCTTGCTGTGCGGCAACGGAAAGGAGTCTCGAAAACGTCAGTGGTGCTCCGATTAAACGGGCCAGATCAGCTGAAGTGACGGTAATCGGTTGACCAGAAATCAGTATGAGTGAACGGATGATTTTTTGCTCACCAGCATTGTCGTAGCCGATAGCTAACCATCCTTTTTCGATATCCATAACTAACTGACGCTCGCAAAGAGTGCCTCCTAGCTCACTTGCACTACTTTTATCAAGCCAATCGCGGCTGGCAAAACGCCACACACCAGTTCTCTCTTCGGTTTGAAACGAATGATAGATGAAGTCCTTGTGACTGAATTGGTCACCCAGGTACATGCCATAGCAATTGACCCTTACGGCTTGTAGCTCGACAGGTTGCGATTTGAATGCAGGCTGTCCTGAATGAAGATCTGACTTACGGCTTAAAATAGCGTTAACCTGATTAAACTGTGCGTATTTACCCGCCCAGTGCATCGACATAAACAGTTGTTTATCACTCAAGCCGTCGTCAAATTCTGCTTTGGCGACAATGCTTTGGTTGTTTTCTGAGCTGGAAACTGACACTAACTGACCTTGCTTGATGTTTAAACAATCCGCCGAGCGCGAATTAAGATAAACTGTCGGTTCAGCTTCCGTCGCAGCTAAATGCGCTATGTGTCCAGTGCGAGTCATGGTATGCCATTGGTCACGCTGTCGCCCTGTGTTTAACCACCACTGCATTTTATCGCTAGCTTGAGAATGGGACGGAACGATAAACCTTGCTTTTCCGTCATCAAAACTAAACTGGCCATTAGCAAATGGATGGGCACCTCCCCACTGGACTGGCTGCCACGCTGCGTACTCTTGCTCACTAATCTGAGCGTATTCCGACAAATCTAACAGTAATGAACTGTTTTTGTTCAAGCCTGTCATGGCGGCATATTCGCCAAACACCTCTGCTTCTGTTAAAAACTTGAATCCATCTTGCATCGCAAGGCGTGCGCTCACCTTGGAGGCGACCATTGCAATCGCCTGCCAGTCAGGCTTCGCTAAACCCTTTGGCTTTTGAAACTGCCGCTGGCGTGTAAGCATACGTTCGGAATTGGTTACCATACCCTGCTTTTCGCCCCATCCTGCAGCGGGCAGAAGCAAGTCCGCGTACTGAGCGATATCTGATTCGGCTGTCACATCTGAAACAATTACTAAAGGACATTTCTTCAGTGCTTGCTGAATAAATCTGTTATCCGGCATAGAAACCACCGGATTGGTCGCCATAATCCAGATCACTTGGATATCGCCACGTTCTACCGCTTCAAACATCTCAATTGCTTTTAAACCCGGCTTTCGGGCAAGTCGGTCGGTTTGCCAAAACTCACTGATTAGCTCAATAGATTGGTGGTCGAACCCTCTGTGAATTGCCAACTGATTGGCCAATCCACCGACTTCACGTCCTCCCATTGCATTTGGCTGGCCGGTAATTGAAAATGGCCCCGAACCAGCGCGACCAATTTTTCCCGTTGCCAGATGCGCATTAATAATTGCGTTGGCCTTATCAGCTCCAAATTGCGATTGATTAACTCCTTGACAGAATAGTGTCACTGCCCGCTTAGTCGTGGCAAACCAATTGAAAAATGTCGTAAGTTGTTCGCTACTCAGACTCAGGTGCTGACTAAGAGAATCAAGCGAATACTGCTCTGAGACAAGGTGTTCAAATAGCTGTTTGCTTCCTTCGGTATGCTGCGCAATGAAGTGATGATCTAACTGTTCGTGTTCAATCAAGTATTTTAACAAACCGTTGAACAGGGCGATGTCACCGTCATTTTCGATCGCCAGATGTAGATCCGCCTGTTGAGCCGTGACGGTTTCACGCGGGTCGATCACCACCATCTTCAATTTAGGGTTACGCTCCCTGGCTTGCTGAATACGGCGAAATAGTACTGGGTGTGTCCAGGCTGTATTGGCGCCACAGATAACGATCATGTCTGCTGCATCAATATCGTTATAACTTACGGGGACAACGTCTTCACCGAAAGCCCGGTTATGAGCGACAACCGCAGAGGACATACATAAACGTGAATTGGTATCTATGTTGGCACTGCCTACTACCCCCTTCATAAACTTGTTGGCTAGATAGTAATCTTCCGTTAACAGTTGCCCAGAAACGTACATGGCTGTCGAATCAGGCCCACGACTTTCAATCGCTTGATGATAAGCATCCGCAATAAGATCGGTGGCTCGTTCCCAACTAATCTCTTGGCCTTGATACTTGGGGTAAAGCAAGCGAGATGGCATATCGAGACTTTGTGCCAAGGCAGATCCTTTTACACATAATGACCCCTGATTAGCGGGGTGCTTTTTATCACCAACAATTCCTAATTGATTAACTTCAACTCCACACCCTACTCCACAATATGGGCAGGCAGTTTTTGTACATTCCGTTGTCATCACTCACTCCTTAAACGACGAAAGCCTCTCTCGCGGACGAGAGAGGCTTCGTTGCCTGTGACGTTGTTATATTTTTTGAGCCTCCATACAAGGAGGGCTGTTTCTAGTGAGCAATTAGAGTGCCATAGATTACACTCTATATAATTCAGTAACTTATAGACGGTCTATTTATAGCTTTGCACTAAGTTTGTGCATCTAGGCTCTATTCGGTGCGTTATCAGATGAATCGTCGTTGGTTCATTAAGCTGTTGAGTTACCCGCTCATAGATATTCACCCTGAGAATGAGTTATAGTCTCCTGATGCTGATTTAGTCGCTATAGCAGGGATAGTAATGGACGACTACAAAAAACAAATAGAGCAGCTAAAGCGTGAGAACGAGCAATTACTGCGAGCCAATCAACGTCTACAAGAGAAACTTAACGTTGCTTTAGACGGTAACGGCCTATGTCTGTGGGAACAGCACGTTCCATCGGGCACCCTGACCATTTTCAATATGGAATGGGGAAAAATGCTTGGCTACCAACCTAACGAGCTGACCGCGACAGTCGATACGTGGAAAAGTAACTTACACCCCGATGATTATGACTTAGCGGTAGGCGCATTCGAAGATCATATCTCCGGCAAAACAGACCTCTATCAGGTCATTCATCGCATGGTTCATAAAGATGGTAGTGATAGCTGGGTTTCTGATCGTGGCCGTGTCGTCGAATACGATGAACATGGTGCTCCGATTAGAATGATGGGGACTCATATCGACATCACTCAGGAAAAGCGCTACGAAATCCAGTTAGCTAAACTGGCAAATAGTGATCCTTTGACCGGCGTACTTAATCGAATAGCGATTGAGGATGAATTCGACAACCAGCTACAGAAAAACCACCACAAAACCAGTGCGTTAATCTTTATCGATATCGATAACTTTAAAAATGTTAACGACCAGTCCGGCCATCAGGCAGGCGATCGCTTATTAATTGAGATAGCTGAAGGCCTGGTGCGTGTAGCACCTAACAATGCCAGAGTCGGTCGCTTGGGAGGCGATGAGTTTGTTATTTTGTGTGGCGATTGTAAGCAAGAGCAAGCCCGTCAACTCTGTACTACCCTACTAAACGAGATAACCCCATCGATAAATAGTAACAACAACGCTGAGATTGGCTTCAGCATCGGCGCCTGCCTGTTTAGTGGCGTGTCCCATGAGTTTGCTGATATTTATCAACGCGCTGATCAGGCTATGTACGACGTGAAGAACAACGGTAAGAATGATTTTGCTTTGGTCGAACTGGATGATTTAAAGCCTCTGGCTGAGGTTTAACTTCGCTTAGATACGAAAAAACCAGCACTAGGCTGGTTTTTGTCGAAAATAATGGAGGCGCGTCCCGGAGTCGAACCGAGGTCCACGGATTTGCAATCCGCTGCATAGCCACTCTGCCAACGCGCCTCAAATTTTGTCGATGCTGAAAGCATCTAGATGGTGCCCCGGGCCGGACTTGAACCGGCACAACGCGAACGTCGAGGGATTTTAAATCCCTTGTGTCTACCAATTCCACCACCAGGGCACAAATCTAAAACTTGTGATGGAGACACCATCTGGAACAACGGCAATTTACCGTTATCTAAATATCTGGAGCGACACACGAGGTTCGAACTCGTGACCTCAACCTTGGCAAGGTTGCGCTCTACCAACTGAGCTAGTGTCGCAAATGGAGGCGCGTCCCGGAGTCGAACCGAGGTCCACGGATTTGCAATCCGCTGCATAGCCACTCTGCCAACGCGCC
>NZ_AEVS01000060.1 GCF_000189255.1 Vibrio brasiliensis LMG 20546
GTTTCTCGTTTCTCGTTTCTCGTTTCTCGTTTCTCGTTTCTCGTTTCTCGCTACTTCACATCACAACTAATCTCTTTGATCGGTGTGTCAGCGGTAGTGAAACATACATAGGCTTCAACGGGATTGTTTGGTCCGACACGAATATAACCGGCTTTGAGCTTGTCCTCATCGAAGGATATTGAGTGAGATGTCGCAGATGTATGGTCAAAAAACTGTGCTTCGAACTTGTTTGCCATCTGGTGTCCAATCCGGTTGCGAGTATTGGAGGTCGTGAAGGTGATATTTGCACACCTCATTGGTGGCTTGCGTTTAATCTGGATCTGATCGTTTTCTCTGTCAATCTTTGCTGCAGTGGTCGTTGGTTCAATATCAATGCTCTGGAAACTCTCGATGGTACAAGTGTTTTTGGCAAAACTAACCGGAGAGGCAAAGATCAGCAGGGGTAGGGCGGCGGACAAAAAAGATAACTTCATGCTGGTGTGATATTCACTAGAGTCAAAGGCATACTAGTATAGCACTGCCCTGAGGCAGCACTATGTTAGAACTTTGTAATTAAACCGTATCGTTGAAAGTTTAAGTGACTAATATTTAAACTCACATTGTGCTTTCGTGCTGGTCGAAAGTTGCGAAACTTTGAAGCCTTTCTCTTTCATTAGCTTAAGTACACTTCGATCGCCTATCAGGTGGAGTGTACCAACGACTACAAAATAATTGCCCTTATCGTCAGGCAGCCAATCGGGGTTGGATAGTTTTTCAGCCCAGTCCAGATTACGGTCAGTTAAAAACGCAGCTTCGAAGTCAGGCGACATTTCCGTCAATCCAGCGAACTCATCAAGCTTATTAATATCGCCTGCTTTCCAGCTATCAATCAAGCAGTGAGTAGAACCTTCTGAGTGATCGAACTCTTCGATAGCACTCACTAACATCTCTTTGCCTGCTTGTTTCTGTCCGGTAAGAAGATCAATCTGAAACTGTAATGATTCTAGGCCAACGACCGGTACTTTCCACGAAGCAGCTTTGTAAGCTAAACGAGCATCAACTCCGTCCGCTGACGAATAGCCGAGATATTCAATCTGTTTTAACTGTATAGCTAATGCGGCTGCCCACGGTGGAGTGGCGAGCAGCTCATTGCCATTAAGTTCAAGTAAATTCGCAATACCAAGCAGTTCATCCCTTTGTTGCTTTGATAACACATCCTTGCTGAGCAACTTAGTCGGAGGGTATTTAATGCCGCTACTTTGGCTGATATCTGTTTCTACAATCAAAGCCTGACTGGTTTTCAACTTCTCAAATACTTTGTCCGGCAGTGGGTACATGCTTTTGTCACCAATATGGACCGAGCCCATGATGGTGTAGTTAAGCGAGCCTTTGGTTACGCTCCAGTAGAGTGGCTCCGCAGTTAGGCTGGTGGAAAACACCAGTAAAGCAAGCACCATCAATCTGTTCATCTTGGCTCCTTATAGCGATACGGAAAAATCGTTAAATTGAATATTTTTGACGGAGATTAGCGAGCTAAAACTGCGTCTTTTGTCACACTTTGAACTAGAGTCTCGCTGTTAATTCTAAGATAGAAAACGGCATATTGTGATCTTAATTCACCTGTAACAGGAAGATTGCCAGTGATAATGTGATTTCTCTCTCAGTAATCTCGTCAAAATAAGTCTGTCGATTTTGACGTTCTTGCTAAGTGTTTGTTTTATTGGGTTTAATCTTGATAATTAAATATAAATTTTGAGGATGATCACCTTTAGTAATTATTAATTTCACGATGAAAAATAACTCGGGCTATGTTGAACACATCTTGATTTTGACGCCTAACTTTTCAGGCTTCGCTCCACTTTTAAGGGTAAGTAAGATGTTTAAACAGAGTCTCATCGCTACTTCAGTATTAGCAACGTTAGCGGGTTGCGCATCATTTCAGTCAACAGAACAAAATGTCGTTAATACCTTGGCAGATAACCTCGATGTCCAATATCAGGTAGTGACTAACCATGGCGCTAATGAAGGCCTTGCTTGTCAGGATATGGGCGCTGAATGGGCATCTTGTAACAAGGTCAACATGACTTTAGTTAACCAGGGTGAAGCGGTTGACTCGAAAGACTGGGCTATTTACTTCCACAGCATTCGTCTGATTCTGGATGTTGATAATGATCAGTTCAAGATTTCTCGCGTAACGGGTGACTTACATAAACTCGAACCTACAGAGAAGTTTGATGGTTTTGCCGCAGGTGAAGAAGTCACTCTGCCGTTAGTCGCCGAATACTGGCAGTTATTTGAAACTGACTTTATGCCAGGTGCATTTGTTGCTGCGCCAAACGCAGAACCAAAAATGATTGCGTCCCTGAATACGGAAGACGTAGCTTCTTTCGTAACAGGTCTGGAAGGCGAAAAGCTAAAACGTACTCCAGATGATAACAATGTATTTGCTAACGCTGTGTCTCGCTTTGAAAAGAACCAGGATCTGGCAAAACAGGACGTATCAACAACTTTGCTTCCAACACCAATGCAGGTAACTGCGGGTAAGGGCAGTGTTGATATCGCATCAGGTATCGCATTACCTGCAGAGGTATTCGATGCGGCACAATACGCGGCAATTGAACAACGTGGTGAAGTGGTAGGTGTGGATGTTGCTGGTGAGCTTGCTGTAAGCATCACCCTTGTTCCAGCAGACTTCACTGGTGAACTAGCTAAGTCTGGTGCTTATGAAATGAGCATCAAGAGTGACGGTATTGCGATTAAAGCGTTTGACCAGGCAGGTGCTTTTTATGCGGTGCAATCTATCTTTGGCCTGATAGATAGTCAAAATGCTGATTCTCTACCACAACTCACCATTAAAGATGCCCCTCGTTTTGACTACCGCGGTGTAATGGTCGATGTCGCTCGTAACTTCCATTCAAAAGACGCCATTCTTGCAACGTTAGACCAGATGGCGGCGTACAAGATGAATAAACTGCACCTTCACCTTACCGATGACGAAGGCTGGCGTTTAGAAATCCCGGGTCTGCCTGAGCTGACAGAAGTCGGCGCTAACCGTTGTTTCGATGTTGAAGAGAAAAGCTGTTTACTGCCTCAGCTTGGCTCAGGTCCGACAACAGACAACTTTGGTTCCGGCTACTTTAGCAAAGCAGACTACGTGGAAATCTTAAAATATGCCAAAGCGCGTAACATCGAAGTCATTCCTGAAATCGATATGCCAGCACACGCCCGTGCAGCTGTTGTTTCAATGGAAGCTCGTTACGACCGATTAATGGCAGCAGGTAAAGAAGCGCAAGCTAATGAATACCGTTTGATGGACCCACAGGACCAATCGAATGTTACGACGGTTCAGTTCTACAATAAGCAAAGCTTTATCAACCCATGTATGGAGTCTTCGACTCGCTTTGTCGACAAAGTGATTTCTGAAGTCGCTGCTATGCACGCAGAAGCAGGCGCTCCGTTAACAACATGGCACTTCGGTGGCGATGAAGCGAAGAACATCAAGCTGGGTGCAGGTTTCCAAGACGTTGATGCGCAAGACAAGGTAAGCTGGAAAGGGACGATTGACCTCTCTGAACAAGATAAGCCATTTGCACAGTCGCCAAAATGTCAGACATTAATTGCTGACGGCACAGTGAGTGACTTTGGTCACCTACCAAGTCATTTTGCTGAGCAAGTATCTAAGATTGTGGCTGAGAAGGGTATTGCCAACTTCCAGGCTTGGCAGGATGGTTTGAAGTACAGCGAAGGTGAGAAAGCATTCGCCACTGAGAATACTCGCGTTAACTTCTGGGACGTACTCTACTGGGGCGGTACATCGTCTGTGTACGAGTGGTCTAAGAAAGGTTACGACGTGATCGTATCAAACCCAGATTACGTCTACATGGATATGCCTTACGAAGCGGATCCGAAAGAGCGTGGTTACTATTGGGCTACGCGAGCAACGGATACACGTAAGATGTTTGGCTTTGCACCAGAAAACATGCCACAGAACGCTGAAACGTCGCTAGATCGTGACGGTAATGGCTTCACTGGCAAAGGTGAGATCGAAGCGAAACCATTCTACGGCTTATCAGCACAGCTTTGGTCTGAGACAGTGCGTAACGACGAGCAGTATGAGTACATGGTCTTCCCTCGCGTTCTGGCTGCTGCAGAGCGTGCATGGCATCGTGCAGACTGGGAGAATGATTATCAGGTAGGCGTTGAGTATTCGCAGAACTCTAATCTGGTCAACAAAGCGGCACTCAACCAAGATTACAACCGTTTTGCTAACGTGCTCGGTCAACGTGAGCTGGCGAAGTTAGAAAAGTCAGGTATTGACTACCGTCTACCAGTACCTGGGGCGAAAGTTGAAAAGGGTCAATTAGCAATGAACGTTCAGTTCCCAGGCGTTGAGATGCAATACTCATTCGATGGTGAAAACTGGCTGACTTATGCTAACGATGCTCGTCCGGCTGTAGAAGGAGAGGTGTTTATCCGTTCAGTCTCTGCAACGGGTGAAAGAGTGAGTCGCATTACTAGCGTGAAGTAATTCCCCCTCCCTGAGAAAAGGGACAAACGCCCGGCCAATTGGCCGGGCGTTTTTATAACAGAGTAGAGTTGGGATTAAGCAACCTGGGCTTGCTGTTGTTCCACTTGTTCTGCATTACTGATTGGTGTTTCAGCGCCATGCATCCAGCGAACCAGTGTGTTAGAGAACATAAGTAGAATCACACCAGAAATGGTTGCAGCGATAGCAATACCACCGAAGATAGGTAGAGCACCAAGTTCGCCAACGTGTGAGCCAATCATACCCGCTACGTAGTTAGCGATAGCGTTGAAGCCGAACCATGCACCCATCATAAGGGAAGCCAAACGAAGAGGAGCCAGTTTAGTTACCATTGACAGACCAATTGGTGACAGGCAAAGCTCACCAAGTGTGTGGAAGAAGAATGCACCAACCAGCCACATCATTGATGTTTTAACTGTCGTGTCACCACCTTGTTCCATAACTGCGCCCACCATACATAGGAAGCCTAACGCAAGGAAGAACAGAGCAAGGGCAAACTTAACCGGAGAGTTTGGCTCTTTAGGACCAAGTTTCACCCATAGGGCTGCTAGTACAGGTGCCAGAGTAATGATGAAGAACGGGTTCAGTGACTGGAACCAGGCCGCTGGTACTTCAAAGCTACCGATCATACGGTCAGTGTACTGCTGAGTGTAGATGTTCATCAGGCCGCCGGCTTGTTCGAAACCCGCCCAGAATACAATCACAAACAGACCCATAACCAAGATAACTTTCAAGCGGTCAACTTCTTGTTTAGTCAGAGGCTGTTTTTGTGCCGATTTTTTCTTCTCAAGGTCACGAGCAGCAGCAGGAACGACACCAATGTCACCCAGCCAGGATTTTGCGAGAGTCATTTGCATGATCAAGCTGATAATCATACCCAAACCCGCGACCATAAAGCCGGCTTTCCAGCCAAACTCGTTGGTTACAGAGCCAGATACCACACCTGCGATCAGAGCACCAAGGTTGATACCCATGTAGAAGATAGTGAAGGCACCATCGCGACGGTTATCGCCTTCTTGGTAAAGGTCACCAACCATAGTTGAAATATTTGGCTTGAACAGGCCATTACCAATGATGAGCAGCGCAAGACCAAGATAGAAGCTGTGAGTAACGCTCATACCGATCATGTCGGCAGGCAGAGCCAGAGTGAACTGACCAATTGCCATTAACGCACCACCGATCAGAATTGAGCGACGCTGTCCCAGGAAGTTGTCAGCCAGGTAGCCACCAATCATAG
This sequence comes from Vibrio brasiliensis LMG 20546, assembly GCF_000189255.1. GTDB lineage: Bacteria > Pseudomonadota > Gammaproteobacteria > Enterobacterales > Vibrionaceae > Vibrio > Vibrio brasiliensis. Next base: position 5,763 of record NZ_AEVS01000060.1, read on the forward strand.
GGGTGATGTAGACAAGTCCAGTATAGATGCCGTAGAGATCGAGAGCATCTTTAGTCGACCAGCCCAGACCACCGTTGAGGGTTGTATCTGTTAGGTAAAGCACCAGAATTGCGCGCATCGCGTAATAAGAAAAACGCTCCCAAAGCTCAGTGCCGAAAAGTAGGAACAACCCTCTTGGGTGTCCAAAAAATTGTTGATGTTGGTTTGTCATAAGTTTTACTAATTTCAGTTATTACAGTTTTTTATTTTTAACTACATATACTCCTTAGGCTGATCATCTGCAAATGGGGTTGAAAGTGAAATATGTGGTTTTTAGCCCTTAAGTTATTGAATTTAATGGATAAAGTTTGGGCGTTTTGCGGGGTTGGGTCGTGCTACAAACTTAGTTTGCAAAACTGAGGTGGCTTTTCGAAGATGTTACAGCCATCACTGGCTTGGATGGATTGTTATGATAGCAATAAAAAAGGCACCTGATTAGGTGCCTTTGTAAAGGGAATGATTGCTTAGTAAGAGTCGTTATGAACACTCTGTACAGCACGACCTGAAGGGTCCGCCATGTTCTTAAATGACTCATCCCATTCGATCGCTTTCGCTGAAGAACATGCTACAGAAGGACCGCCAGGTACACACTCAGCTGCCGATGGTAGTGGGAACAGCTCTTCAAAGATTTCACGGTATACATAGCCTTCTTTGGTCGTTGGCGTGTTGTAAGGGAAACGGTATGCCGCAGTTTCCATCTGTTGGTCAGTAACTTTGGCTTCAGCGACTTCTTTAAGCGTATCAATCCAGCTGTAGCCAACACCGTCAGAGAACTGCTCTTTCTGGCGCCATGCGATAGATTCTGGTAGGTAATGTTCGAAACACTCACGCAGGATGTGTTTTTCCATCTTACCGTTGCCACACATCTTGTCTTCTGGGTTAAGACGCATTGCTACATCGATAAACTCTTTGTCTAGGAAAGGTACGCGACCTTCAACACCCCAGGCAGCAAGAGATTTGTTGGCACGAGCACAGTCGAACATGTTTAGTGCAAGCAGCTTACGTACCGTCTCTTCGTGGAACTCTTTTGCGTTTGGCGCTTTGTGGAAGTATAGGTAACCACCAAAGATCTCATCCGCACCTTCTCCAGAAAGTACCATCTTGATACCCATAGCCTTAATCTTACGTCCCATCAGGAACATAGGAGTAGAAGCACGGATAGTGGTTACGTCGTAAGTTTCAATGTGGTAGATAACATCACGAATCGCATCCAGACCTTCCTGAATGGTGTAAGTCATCTCATGGTGCACGGTACCGATCTGGTCGGCTACTTCACGTGCTGCTTTAAGATCCGGAGCTCCTTCCAGACCAACAGCAAATGAGTGTAGTTGAGGCCACCATGCTTCTGATTTCTCATCATCTTCAATACGCATTGCAGCAAAACGCTTAGCAACCGCAGAAGTGATAGAAGAGTCCAGACCACCAGAAAGAAGTACACCGTAAGGTACGTCGGTCATCAGCTGACGTTTTACTGCAGCTTCCAGTGCTTCAGTCAGCTCTTCTTTGCTGGTTGAGTTGCCTTGAACCGCTGCGTACTCGTTCCAGTCACGGATGTAGTAACGCTGTGGCTCTGAATCTGTTGAGCTGTAGTAACTACCAGGCGCAAACTCGCTTACTGTTTTACATACTGGTACTAGTGCTTTCATTTCTGAAGCAACGTAGTAGTTACCGTGCTCGTCGTGGCCCTGATAAAGTGGAATGATACCGATGTGGTCACGACCGACCAGGTACTGGTCTTTCTCTTCATCGTAAAGAACGAAAGCAAAGATACCGTTTAGCTCTTCAAGTAGATCTGCGCCCATATCTTGGTATAGCGCTAAGATCACTTCACAGTCGGAATCAGTTTGGAAGTCGTACTTGCCTTCGTAACGAGCGCGGATCTCTTTGTGGTTATAGATTTCGCCGTTAACTGCAAGGATGTGTTTTTTATCTGGGCTGTAAAGAGGTTGAGCACCGCTGTTCAGGCCAACGATCGCTAGACGCTCGTGAGCAAGAATCGCTTTCTCTGATGAGTAGATACCAGACCAGTCTGGGCCACGGTGGCGAAGCTTTTTAGACATCTCTAGCGCAACTGGGCGTAGCGCTTCTGCGTCACTCTTTATGTCTAAAATACCGAAAATCGAACACATACAACTTCCCTTTAAAATAAATTTAATCTGTTGAGTTCAATTTGCCATTCTGATTAAAAAAATCAACCGTCACTAATGAAAAAAATGAACAAAGTGCCATTGCTTTAAATTTTATTCGCCATTTTTGTTGTTTTGATAAATAAATTCTAACCAAGGTTACTTTTTGCGCGATGGATATAAAAAAGCAGCGTTTTCGCTGCCTTAGTTTTTAGTTGGGTTTGGTAAATGTTGGCTGTAGCTGCTCGCATACATGGCGGGCGAAACCACTACCGGCCTCATTATAGATGTTGAATGCGGCGTCGACACCGTCCTGAATCAGCGCATCAAGCTGATCGGGGTATTCGGCGATTGCTGCAATCTGCCCCTGAAAGTTTCTACGCTGCAACTGCTCCAAAGCGATTTGGTTCCCCTGATGGTGAGGCATAGCCAACAGCACCAGTTTTACGTTAGCAGTGTCTAAAATTCGTTCCCAAAAATCAGGGTCGGTTGCATCGCCGGCAATAACATTACGTCCGTGGGCTTTGTGTACATGTGCGGCATCATCACGAACTTCGATACCTAAACTGATCTTACCGTAGCGCTTACGTAGCTCATCGTATGCACCGGTACCAATGCGACCCATACCCAGAATCAGCACTTGGGCGTGACCCGGATTGATCAACTGATCGCGAGTGTTCAGCGTTTCAGCTGCATGTTCGCGTAGCCAACGGCCAGAACGCTGGTATAGGGCATGACCGTGGCGGTTGATTGGAGCCGCCAGAACGAAAGAGATAGATACGGCTATTGCCAGCGCGACCATAATTTCGCTGCTCATCCAACCCATCTTAAAGGCAAGACCGCCAACGATAAGGCCGAATTCACTGAAGTTGAACAGGCTTAACGAAGCAAGTAGTGACGTACGGACACGGAACTTAAAGGTGTTAAGTACCAGAAAGTAAAGAATACCTTTGAGTGGTAACAGTAATAAGAACAGTAGCGCTAGTGCTAAACCGGAAAGCGTCGGCTCGGCTGACAAGCCAATATTCAGGAAGAAACAGACCAGGAACAGTTCTTTAAGGTTAAATAAGGACTTTGACAACTCTGAGGCTTTTTTATGTCCGGCTAGCAGCATGCCGAGGATCAGAGCGCCCAGATCCGGCTTCATTCCAACCAACTCAAATAGGCCAGCTCCCGCGACTAGCGCGAAAAAGATACCAAGCAGAACCAGCATCTCGCCGTGACCAACCCAATCGAGCATTTTGTAAAACAGAGGTCTGAGTAATGGCAGTGCAAACAGAGCGACCGCGTACCATTCAGGTAGCTTACCTGTCGACGCTGTGAGGAATACAACAGCGAAGATGTCCTGCATAACCAAAATACCGATGGCGATGGTACCGTAGGTGGCGTTCATCTCGCCTTTTTCTTGTAGTGACTTTACGGCGAAAACTGTACTTGAGAAAGAGAGCGCAAAGCCTAGTAGCAGGATTTGGTCAACCGACATCGCTGCTAAAGAGCTGACGCCAAGGAACTTAAAACAGAACAAGGCAAGGGCGAATAAGGCAGTCGATAACAGGTTATGTATGGTTGCTCCCGCCCAAATCTCTTTAGATAGCAGGGTCTTTATATCGAGCTTTAAACCGATAGTGAACAGAAGTAGTGTGACACCTAGGTCTGCTAACGTGATGATGGTTTGATTCGACTGGTAGCCAAATGCGTGTAAACCAAATCCGGCAAGCAAGAAGCCGACAAGAGGGGGGAGGTTGCATTTGAGCGCAATAAAGCCAGCTAAAAAAGCCGCTGAAATTAAAATGAGTTCCATATTATTGTGTTTTCGTCCTAAAAAAACGGGCTACATATTCGTAGCCCGTTATTCTAACTCAATTAGTTGCTTACTGGGGAGAAGATTAATCTTCTAACAATTTTTGTAACAAAACCCCGTTAAGCATGGCACGTTTGACCATCGCAAAAGCACCTAAAGTTGGCTGCTTATCAATTTCTGAAGCAACAATCGGTAAGCCACTGTGGAAAGTAGTCAGTGACTGGTTCTCAACGTTACGACGAATAGCAGGGAAGACGATATCCTCACACTGAGTGATATCACCGGCAATGACGATCTTCTGTGGGTTGAACAGGTTGATAGTGATAGCAATCGCTTTACCTAGCTGGTTACCAACACGAACAAGGCTTTGTTTCGCCAGCTCATCACCAAGATTTGCGTGCTCACATACGTCAGCAATGCCGATTGTCTCCAGAGAGGTAAGGCTAGATTCGTAACCTTGTTTAATCAGCTTATTAACGCGTTCGACAATCGCAGGGTTGGCAGCAACGGTTTCCAGACAGCCGAAGTTACCACACTGGCACTGCTCGCCGAGTGGATCGATTTGAATATGACCAATTTCACCGACGTTGCGGTTGAAACCAAGGAACACCTGCCCATTAACAATGATACCTGCACCAGTACCGCGGTGCACACTGACCAGGATAGAGTCCTGACAATCTTTACTCGCGCCAAAGTAGTGTTCTGCCAGTGCCATACCACGCACGTCGTTACCAACGAAACATTGTACATGGAAGGTTTTTTCGATGACGTCAGACAGAGACAGGTTATCAATCGTGATGTTAGGCATGTATTCAACAACACCAGTCTCTGGGTTAACCAGGCCAGGCAGAATGACACCAATGGCAATCAACTGATTGATGGTTGTCTGGTTGGTTTGAATAAATGACTTCAGATGTGACAGTAACCCCTCAACCAGCTCTTCTTCCGTGGTGTAGAAGAATTCGTTGTAGGCAGAAGAAAGTTCTTTACCGCCTAAGTCATATAAACTGAATTGGATGTAGTCACGTCCAAGACGAATTGCGACCGAATGGAAGGGTTCGACCTCGGTCGTCAGGGAGATCGCTCGACGTCCCCCTGTAGAGGCTTGCTGCGCGACCTCTTTGATTAGGCCGCGCTCGAGAAGTTGGCGGGTGATTTTTGTAACACTGGCAGGAGCCAGTTGACTGACATCGGCAACCTGAATCCTGGAGATAGGACCTTGTTGATCGATCAGCCTGTAAACTGCTGCACTATTTAGTTGTTTTACTAAATCTACGTTACCTATTTGTCCGCCATTCATTCTTAACTTTGCTCGTATTGTCCGTTAACAACCGTCGCCTGGACGTTGAAGTCACGGTCAAAAACAGTCAGGTTGGCAACCATGCCTTTTTTCACAAGGCCAAGTTTGTCTGCCATACCGATAGCTTTTGCTGGATACAGAGTAGCCATACGCAGTGCTTCGTCCAAAGCGATACCGACGTGCTCTACAGTATTTTGAACTGCCTCAATCATTGTGAGTGCTGAGCCGCCTAGTGTGCCATTTTCATCAACACACTTACCATCTCGGTAATATACTTTCTTGCCAACAAAAATAAAGTAATCCATGTCAGCGCCTGCAGGAGCTGTGGCATCGGTCACTAATACTAATTTTTCGCCCTTAATTTTGTGAGCGATACGAATGTTTGCATAATCGACGTGGAAGCCATCAGCAATGATACCCGCATAGACATCTGGAGTGTCGTAAATCGCACCAACAACACCTGGTTCGCGACCTACCATAGGCGTCATTGCGTTGAATAGGTGAGTAGCGAAAGTAATACCAGCATCGAAGCCGCGGCGTGCTTCAGCATAAGTTGCATTGGTGTGACCAATAGAGACAACAATACCCGCTTGCTTAAGACGTTCGATATGGGCTGCGTCGTTGTGCTCTGGTGCCAGAGTTACTTTTGCAATGACATCAGCGTTTTCACACATAAAATCAATCATGCTGTCATCTGAAGGGCGGATGTAGTCAACGCTGTGAATACCTTTTTTCATCACGTTAAGGTAAGGCCCTTCAAGGTGCAGACCCAGAGACTGGTTTTTGTACTGAGCATGGTAATCACGCGCAGCTGCAACCGCTTGACGCATATCTTCGTCAGAAGAGGTAATCAGTGTCGGTAGGAAGCTAGTACAACCAGACTTAAGGTTAGCTTGATGCATGATTTGCATTGTTTCAGCAGTGATTTCGTCGTTAAGCATTACACCGCCGCAGCCGTTTAACTGTAGATCGATAAAACCAGGGCTGACATTGGCACCGTTAAGGTCACGAGTTTCGATGCCTTGAGGAAGCTCGGAAACAGGGCACACTGAATCAATAACGTCGTTATTAATGATTACAGCATGGTCAACGAGCACATCGCTGCCAGTGTAGATTTTACAGTTAGTTAGCGCATACATAGTTAGCTAATCCTTATAGGTTAGATTCTTAATACTTTTAGTCATCTAAATGAGGCCATCTCGTCATAGGCTGGTACTTTATTCGTACTCTTCAATTAGATCGCAAAATATCTTTAGCAAACGGATAATCGGGGCTTCTGAATTACACCAGCTGCTTATGTCAGGGCTGGTGGAGCATACTAGTCATATCGAATCGCAAAATGTAGACGATGCCTTATCTGACAGTAATCGTAGCTCTTATCTATAATGTAAGAATACCGCGAATATGGGGTAATGAATGCTATTTTTTTGGATTGTAAAATAAGTTTTATGATCTCGCTAGCAAAAACCTTGGATATTGGCTGTTTCTGGTGATTATGATCACAAATGATGAGGTTTTAATTTGCGGAGCAAAATTAATGTCATAAACTGAGCAGGACTAAATTGAGCGACTAAAAAAAGTAGCTCAACCAAAAACAAAATCCTATAGGGGGAACTTAAGGTGAATATTCTTGGATATGCGCAAAAGTTAGGTAAAGCTCTTATGCTTCCTATCGCAACGCTTCCTGTTGCGGCGCTCTTACTACGTTTAGGTCAAGGCGACCTTCTAGATATTCCATTCATGGCGCAAGCTGGTGGAGCAATCTTCGGTCAACTTCCGCTTCTATTTGGTCTGGGTATCGCGATCGGTCTTTCTAAAGACGGTCAAGGTGCTGCTGGCCTGGCTGGTGCAGTTGCGTACTTCGTACTAACAGCAACAGCAACAACAATTAACGCTGACATTAACATGTCATTCTTCGGCGGTATTATCGCTGGTATCATTGCAGGTCACTCTTACAACGCTTTCCATGCAACACGTCTTCCTGAGTGGTTGGCATTCTTCTCTGGCAAACGTCTAGTACCAATCATGGCTGGTCTATTCTCGCTAGTTGCAGGTGCAGTTGCAGGCGTAGTATGGCCAAGTATCCAAGGTGGTCTTGACGCACTAGCACACGCTGTATCAACTTCTGGCGCTATCGGTCAGTTCGTTTACGGTACTCTTAACCGTGCACTTATCCCTGTAGGTCTTCACCACGTACTGAACTCATACTTCTGGTTCGGTATGGGCACGTGTCAAGAAATCATCGTAACTGGTGCTCAAGCTGCTGGTCAGGCTCTACCTGCTCTACAACAGCTTTGTGTAGACCCAGCTCTAGCTAAGACTCTTGTTGCTGGTCAAACTCACACGTTTGAATTCGCTAACTCTGTAACTCCAGAAATCACTGCAACTGTTAAAGAAGTAACTGAAACAGTTAAGTCTGGTGACCTACACCGTTACTTCGGCGGCGACAAGTCTGCTGGCGTATTCATGAACGGCTTCTTCCCTGTAATGATGTTTGGTCTACCTGGTGCTGCACTAGCAATGTACCTAGCAGCTCCAGCTGAAAAACGTAGCCAAGTTGGTGGTGCACTATTCTCAGTAGGTTTCTGTTCATTCCTTACAGGTATCACTGAGCCACTAGAATTCATGTTCGTATTCCTAGCACCTGCTCTATACGCAATGCACGCTGTGTTTACTGGTCTGTCTCTAGTTGTTGCTAACATGTTTGGTACGCTACACGGCTTCGGTTTCTCTGCTGGTCTAATCGACTTCGTACTGAACTGGGGTCTGGCAACTAAACCATTCACTCTACTACTGATTGGTCTAGGCTTCGGTGCTCTATACTTCTTCACATTCAGCTTCGCAATCCGCGCTTTCAACCTGAAGTCGCCAGGTCGTGAAGATGACGACGAAGCAGTAGAAGCAACGTCAGGTGACGCTGCTAAAGGTGACCTAGCTCGCCAATACCTAAAAGCTCTAGGTGGTCACGACAACCTAACTTCAATCGACGCTTGTATCACTCGTCTACGTCTTACTCTAAAAGACCGCTCTGTAGCTGACGAAGTTGTACTTAAGAAGCTTGGTGCGAAGGGTGTTGTGAAACTAGGTGAGAACAACCTTCAAGTTATCCTTGGTCCTCTGGCTGAAATCGTTGCTGGCGAAATGAAAGCAATCGGTGCTAACGAAGACCTATCTGATGTAAAACTGCCATAATAGCCTCTGGTTAACTGGTAAGTGATGAAAGCCTCCTTCGGGAGGCTTTTTTGCATTTAGGGTCTGGTAAATCAGATTCGCTGAAAAGCTAACCAGCTTTTGATTGTTATCAAGCTAAAAGAGGGATTATTTGCGAATAAAGCTGCGGTTGTAGTTGTGTATTGGTGAAGAATTGTGGATCATTAGTCGTTATATGTTTTGAGTAGGCTGATTGCCGCTCAAAGATGAATTTTTCTCTGACAATACTACAACAATTGAGGTGCTATAGATGAGTGAAGCTGAAGCTCGTCCATCGAATTTCATTCGCCAAATCATCGATAAAGATTTAGCGGATGGTACACACACAAGCGTGCATACTCGTTTCCCGCCAGAGCCTAACGGTTATCTGCATATCGGTCACGCTAAGTCAATTTGCTTGAACTTCGGTATTGCTCAGGACTACCAGGGTAAGTGTAACCTTCGTTTTGATGACACCAACCCAGAAAAAGAAGACGTTGAATACGTTGAGTCAATTAAGAATGATGTGAGCTGGTTAGGCTTCGAGTGGGATGGTGACGTTTGTTACTCATCGAACTACTTCGATAAGCTATACGGCTACGCAGTGGAATTAATTAACAAAGGCTTAGCGTACGTTGAAGAGCTAAGTCCTGAGCAGATCCGCGAGTACCGTGGCACACTTACTCAACCAGGTAAGCCAAGCCCGTACCGTGACCGTACCCCTGAAGAAAACCTAGCGCTATTTGAAAAGATGCGTGATGGTGGTTTTGAGGAAGGTAAAGCGTGTCTACGAGCTAAGATTGACCTTGCGTCTTCTTTCATCGTACTGCGCGATCCTGTTCTTTACCGTGTTCGTTTTGCCGAGCACCATCAGACAGGCGACAAATGGTGCATCTACCCAATGTACGATTTCACGCACTGTATTTCTGATGCGCTAGAAGGCATTACACACTCTATCTGTACGCTTGAGTTCCAAGACAACCGTCGTCTATACGACTGGGTACTGGACAATATCACTATTGACTGCCAGCCACGTCAGTATGAGTTCAGCCGTCTGAATCTAGAATACACAGTGATGTCTAAGCGTAAGCTGAACCAACTTGTGACTGAGAAACTGGTTGATGGTTGGGATGACCCACGTATGCCAACTATCTCAGGTCTACGTCGTCGTGGCTTTACGCCTGCATCTATCCGCGAATTCTGTAAGCGTATCGGTGTAACTAAGCAAGACAACATGATCGAGATGGGTTCGCTAGAGTCTTGTATTCGTGATGACCTTAACGAGAATGCACCACGCGCTATGGCTGTGCTGGATCCAGTTAAGATCGTTATCGAAAACTTCGACGCTGATAAAGTGGAAACTCTGACCGTTGCTAACCACCCAAACAAGCCTGAAATGGGTGAGCGTGAAGTACCATTCACGCGTGAAGTGTGGATTGAGCGTGAAGATTTCCGTGAAGAAGCAAACAAGAAGTACAAGCGTCTGGTACTAGGTAAAGAAGTCCGTCTGCGTGGTGCTTACGTGATCAAAGCTGAACGCATTGAAAAAGATGCTGAAGGTAACATCACTACTATCTTCTGTAGCTACGATGCAGATACGCTAGGTAAGAACCCAGAAGATGGCCGTAAAGTAAAAGGTGTAATTCACTGGGTATCAGCAGATAAAGGTCTGCCAGCTGAGATTCGTTTGTACGACCGTCTGTTCACTGTGGCTAACCCTGCAGCGGCTGATAACTTTGCTGAGACAATCAACCCAGATTCACTGGTTAAACTTAACGGCTATGTAGAGCCGAGCCTAGCGACAGCAGAAGCTGAGAAAGGCTACCAGTTTGAGCGTATGGGATACTTCTGTGCGGATGCAAAAGACTCTAAAGCGGATGCTTTGGTGTTTAACCGTACTGTAGGTCTACGTGATACCTGGGCTAAGATCGAAGCCAAATAATCGCAATAAAATGCCAGTCGAATGACTGGCATTTTTTTTGTAACCAGATAATAAAAAAGGCGCTTAATAAGCGCCTTTTGTTTATTTTGCTTTGTGTGCGTCTGGATTGTCTTTGCAACTACCATCCGTGCATTTACCGTATAGGTAAAGGCTGTGGTTGGTAAGAGTAACATTGTACTTTTGCGCAATCTCTTTCTGACGCTCTTCAATGATGTCATCAGAGAACTCAATCACTTCACCACAGTCGAGACAAACTAAGTGGTCATGGTGGTGCTGAGTTGACAGTTCAAATACTGATTTACCACCTTCAAAGTGGTGGCGAGTTACGATACCTGCATCATCAAATTGGTTCAATACGCGGTATACAGTAGCTAGACCGATCTCTTCCCCTAGATCAATCAGCTTTTTATATAAATCTTCAGCGCTAATATGTTGGCAGTCTGGCTGCTGTAGGACTTCTAAAATCTTTAGTCTAGGAAGGGTTACCTTTAGACCTGCATCCTTAAGCGCTTGGTTATTGTCTGACATATACTTTCCTGTTGATGATCTGCAGTAATTAACAGAATTCATTATTCCTATCATTATAGGGTAGTAGACATCAACAATAAACCACGAACTTCAAGGGGTTACTAGTATTTTTTTATAAACTAGTGCAAAGTCACTGATAATGGTTGTCCGACCAGTTACAATTGGTTAACAATTCGCAATTGGACATGGTTAGGGAAGAGCAATGAATAAGTCTTTGGCGAAAATTTATAAACCAGGTGTGGTTAAATTCGCACTCAACTCCTGGCCTCCTTTCTGGGGAGCGGGAATCAAAATATTGTCGATCAGTGAAGATTTTCGTCAAGTGAATATGAAGCTCAAGCTTCGCTGGTGGAATAAGAATGCTAATCGCACCCAATATGGTGGCAGTATTTTTTCTTTGACTGATCCAACCTACTCACTGATGTTGATGGGGATACTAGGTGAGCGTTATTACGTGTGGGATAAAGAGGCGAGCATTAACTTCATTAAGCCGGGTCAGAGTGACCTGTACGCTGAGTTCAGTGTTACCGATGATCAGTTACAAAGTATCCTGTCTCAAACAGCAGAAGGGGAGAAGTGCTTTCCTGAGTTTATCATTTATGTCAAAGATAAGGATGGCAATGTTGTTTCTGAAGTACAACGTAAGTTGTATGTGCGTAAAAAGCCTCAGTTCCGAGAAGAAGAGCAAAAGCAAACGGCATAAAAAAACCTCCCATTGGGAGGTTTTTACTATTTGAGTAGCGACTAGTCTTCTAGTTCAGCTAAGCACATCTCTTCGTGGATCTGCTTACACCAGTTGTTTACGCGCTCTTCAGTCAGTTCTGGCTGGCGATCTTCATCGATACATAGACCAACGAACTGGCTATCATCACCTTCTACCAGACCTTTAGATGCTTCGAATTCGTAGCCGTCTGTTGAAGTGTAGCCTAGGATAGTACCGCCTTTCGCTTCGACGATGTCACGTACAGTACCCATTGCGTCACAGAAGTACTCTGCGTAATCTTCCTGGTCACCACAACCAAAGATTGCAACCAGCTTAGTTGAGAAATCAATTTGCTCTAGCTCTGGGAAGAAGTCATCCCAATCACACTGTGCTTCGCCGTAGTACCATGTTGGGATACCAAGAAGAAGAAGATCGAAGTTATCGATGTCTTCTTTGCTGCTTTTAGCAATATCTTGAACATGTACTAGTTGTTTACCTAGTTGCTTTTGAATCATCTTTGCAACAGCTTCAGTGTTACCTGTGTCGCTACCAAAGAAGATGCCTACACTTGCCATAGATTCGTTACCTTTAACTATTATCTGTTGTGGTTCGACTTGATCAGCCGATACCACCACCTTCCCAACTCAGCTGGATAATGCCTTTAGCAATAAAGCCAGCGCAGCCAAGGAATAGGACTAACCATACAATGCGACGACCGAAAGGGGGGACATTACCCGCTTTTAAGACATCTTTTATCGCCATACCAATTAAGAAAAAGATAGACGCGAAAAGTAGATCGAGACCAATAGACTCGAGCATGTTCATGTAGTCGTAAAGCATGGAATCCCTTTGTGCCAAATTACTTGCGCCGCACTATACCACTGTTGCTGAATAAAGTTAACGGTCAGAGCGTAACTGACCTCTCATTCTGTTTTAAGCAACAAACTTACGTATTGCACGCAATACTTCTGCTGGCTTTTCTGCGTGTAACCAGTGACCTGTATTGGCAATTACATGCGCCTTAGCATTATGGAACTGCTGCTGGACCTGTTGCTGGTGCTCCCCGGTCAGGTAGTCCGAATCGCCACCTTTGATAAATAGGGTAGGTGTGTCGGTCGCTTCAATTGGGTTCCAGCCAAGAATTTGTTGGTAGTTAGCGAGTAAGCTCTCTACGTTGAAGCGCCAGGCAAGATGAGTCCCATTGTTGTATAAGGATTTACCAAGGAACTGTCGCACGCCTTCAAGTTCGATGTGCTCGGCTAATAGCTCTAGTGCTTGCTTGCGGTTGGCTGGTTTACCAGCAATAACAGCTTGTAACCCTCGGAATACATTGTCATGTCGGTTTTGCGTATAAGCAACTGGCGCCATGTCGAGTACAACCAACTTGGTCACCTTTGGTCCAGCCATTGCGGCAACCTTCATGGCTACTTTACCGCCCATTGAATGGCCGATCAGGGTATAGGAATCGAGCTCTAGGGAGTTGAGTAACTGATAGACGTCGTTAGCCATTAACTCATAACTGTGTTCTTCACTCTGAAATGATTGACCATGGTTGCGTAAGTCAACACTCACCACCTGATGATCTTGACGTAAATCACGCGCCAGAAGGCCTAAGTTGTCTAAATTTCCAAATAAACCGTGGATCAAAACTATGGTGTGACCCTCACCTTCGACTTTGTAGTTGAGCAGATGTGACATTTTATTTTATTCGTTACCGGTTAACCGTAGAGTCTCTTTAAAGATCTCGCTATAATCCCCCAGAGTTTAAACATAGAGATTGTGAAAAGCGAATGAAAACAATTGAGGTTGATGAGGATCTATACCGTTACATCGCAAGTCAAACCCAGCATATTGGCGAAAGTGCTTCGGATATCTTGCGTCGTCTGTTAATGACAGACGCAGCAGAGACTCCAGTAGTAAGCCAGCCGCAGGTGATGGCGCAACCAAAGGGTGTGGTGGTTAGCAAAGATGCAATTAAAGAAGAGACAGTAGACAGTGTAAAAGAGATGCGTTCTTTGCTTATTTCTGATGAGTTTGCTGGTCTTAAAAAAGCGATTGATCGCTTTATGCTTGTCCTATCGACACTGCATCACATTAATCCAAATGGTTTCTCTGAAGCAACGCAGGTTAAAGGGCGTAAGCGCGTTTACTTCGCTGATAATGAGCAGACCTTGCTTGCTAATGGTAATACAACTAAACCAAAAGCAATTCCTGGTTCACCGTTCTGGGTGATTACCAACAACAACACCAGTCGTAAAAGACAGATGGTTGAGCAACTGATGGCTCGTATGAGTTTCCCATCAGATTTGATCGAGAAAGTGACTAACTCGATTTAAAAAACGAAAATATCTGATTTAAACCTCATAATGCGTAATATAGTTATCGTATTATGAGGTTTTTTTATTTCTCTGTATTTTAAGAAAGGATGTCAAAATGGCGATGCACCCACGAGCGGGACAAAAAGCTCAGCAGCAAGATCTTCACAATATTCCAGCCCTAGTTTCTAATTACTTCCTTCTTCAACCTAACTCTTCTAATCCAGCACACAAAGTCGAATTCGGAACCTCTGGTCACCGTGGGACTGCGGATAAAGTGACTTTCAATGAAAATCACATCCTGGCAATAGCACAGGCTGTAGCGGAAGTTCGTGCAGAAAAAGGAACAACCGGGCCGCTATTTGTTGGTAAAGATACCCACGCATTGTCTGAGCCGGCGTTTTCTACAGTGGTAGAAGTATTGATTGCCAATGGCGTGACAGTGGTTGTGCAACAAGAGAATGGCTATACGCCGACTCCAGGTATTTCTCATGCCATCCTGACTCACAACCTTGTTAATCAGGATAAAGCCGACGGTATCGTTATCACGCCATCGCACAACCCACCGCAAGATGGTGGTATCAAGTATAACCCGACACACGGTGGGCCTGCCGAGGGTGAACTGACTCAGGCTATCCAAGATCGTGCTAATGCGTTGATTGCTGAAGGTCTTCAAGGTGTGAAACGCATGCCATTAGCAGAGGCTAAAGCGTCTGAATTATTCGTAGAAAAAGATCTGGTTAAGCCATACATCGATGATTTAGTGAATGTTATCGATATGGAAGCTATCCAGAAAGCAAACCTTAAGATCGGCGTAGATCCACTCGGTGGCAGTGGTATCGATTACTGGCGTCAGATCGCTAAGACTTACAACCTGGATCTGACCTTGGTTAGTGAAGCTATCGATCCTTCTTTCCAGTTCATGTCTCTGGATAAAGATGGTGTTGTACGTATGGACTGTTCTTCACCATACGCGATGGCAGGCTTACTGGCACTTAAAGATGAGTACGACTTAGCGTTTGGTAATGACCCTGATTACGACCGCCACGGTATTGTTACACCGAAAGGCTTAATGAACCCGAACCACTTCTTAGCCGTGTGTATTGACTATCTATATCGTCATCGTGAAGGCTGGGGTAAAGACGTTGCGGTTGGTAAGACACTAGTATCAAGTGCGTTAATTGACCGTGTCGTTTCTGACTTAGGTCGTGAACTGTGCGAAGTTCCAGTAGGCTTTAAGTGGTTTGTAGATGGCCTTTACGAAGGTAAGTTCGGCTTTGGTGGCGAAGAGAGTGCAGGCGCATCTTTCTTGCGTAAAGACGGCACACCTTGGGCAACCGATAAAGATGGCATTATCTTATGTCTGTTAGCGGCAGAGATCACTGCTGTAACGGGTAAAAACCCTCAGCAATACTACGAAGAGCTTGCGGCTAAGCACGGTACTTCTGAGTACAACCGTATTCAAGCTGTGGCGAACGGCCCTCAGAAAGAGGTTCTGAAGAAACTTTCTGCAGAGATGGTGACTGCTGAGACTCTGGCTGGTGATGCTATCACTGCGCGTTTGACCCATGCTCCGGGCAATGGTGCAGCAATTGGCGGCCTTAAAGTAACGACGGATAACGGCTGGTTTGCGGCTCGTCCATCAGGTACTGAAGATATCTACAAAA
This sequence comes from Vibrio brasiliensis LMG 20546, assembly GCF_000189255.1. Lineage (GTDB taxonomy): Bacteria > Pseudomonadota > Gammaproteobacteria > Enterobacterales > Vibrionaceae > Vibrio > Vibrio brasiliensis. The sequence goes on from NZ_AEVS01000060.1 coordinate 21,373, forward strand.
TCTACTGCGAAAGCTTTAAAGGTACTGAGCACCTGAAACAGATCGAGGCGGAAGCTCAAGAGATCGTTAATCAGGTGTTTAAGCAAGCTGGGTTATAAGAACGCTTCGCTGCGAGAGGCGAGAAATTAGAGCGCTGCGCTTCGAGAACGGGCTTCGTCCTACGAGAATTTAGAACGGGCTGCGCCCTTCGAGAGGTGCACGTTATAGATGCTGAGTAGGTATCTGATACAGAGGTTATTGTTAGGGACTTACGTCTAAAATCCAGAAAAAAGGTTGACGCTTTCAC
>NZ_AEVS01000059.1 GCF_000189255.1 Vibrio brasiliensis LMG 20546
GAGGCTTTGTTGTATCCGGAGCTACCGATGCTTAACCAAGATTACAGCGCCACAACATTGTCAGGCACAGTATGAAGACCCTTTTCCTCGATCCACGCACCTAGGTTGTCGGCACCACCGATGTAATGACCATCAAGCCAGATCTGTGGCACCGTTACCGGTGTTTTTTCACCAATGATCGCTTTCACTTCAGGGATCATTCGATACAGAGCAGCACTGTCTTTGACTACATCGAAGTATTGGTAGTCGATCCCGGCATCATCAAGCATTTTCTTTGCTTTGACGCAGTATGGGCAAGTCGCTTTGCCATAAACAATATTACCTTTCAGCGTATCGCGTTTGGTCCACTCCTGAATAACAGACTGAACCAGAACCCCTCGGTTGAGCGCTTCACCCTGACTGACGACTTTTCCTTCCACCATCAAGATAGGCGCATGCCAGGCGCCGACTTTAAGTGGTTCCCACCAGTGAGATAACCAATCTTTAACCTCAAGTTTGACGGGCACACCTGCTAATTCATTTTCAAAGGTGTCGGTAAGAATATCTTTGGTCAAAGTGCATTCGCCACACGGAATGTTGACCTTAAATGGTCCCCAGCTGCCGGCCCAGCGATAAAGCGTCAATTTGATTGGTTCTGTCATGAAGGTGTCTCCCATAAATACCTATGACTGATAAGAACGGTTCGGTCAGATATTTCTTTCAGCTAGCGAGGTTTTTTTGTTTCCCAGCGGGTAATGAAGGCCACTGAAGCGATAATGATCGCCGCTCCTAACCAGAGTCTACCAGGTGGTACCCAGCTAAATACCAGCCAGCCCGCCAGAACGTTTAGTGGCAGTTTCGCGTGGTCAAAGGGCTGAACAAACGACGCGTCAGCGACCGAGTACGCTTTAACAATAGCCCATTGCGCGAGAGCCGTCATTGCGCCTGCAGCAATCAGGACCAACCAGAGCGTGCCACCGGTTGGCGTTTGCCAGTCTGGCACAGCAAGTAGAATATTGAACGGTGTGATAAGTACCAACAAGTAGACCACCATGGTCGAAGGCGAGTCCTGTGAAGAGAGTTTTTTAACCATCAGCGAATAACAGGCCCAGAAGAATGCCGCACCGACTGGTAGTAGTGTCGCCCAGCTAAAGTCATCGGCCCATGGTTCTAGAATGATCATCGCGCCGATAAAGCCAGTAAGCGTTGCGCCCCAGCGCGCTGCACCGACCTTCTCTTTGAGAAATAGCCCAGAGCCGACGGTGGCGAATAGTGGCGAGGTCATTAATAGTGCAATGCCTTGCCAAATTGGTACCGGATAAGCCAATGCCCATAGCCATAACTGAATGCCGATCACGGATAGGAAGACACGGAAAACATGCATTGCCAGGTTTTCGGTTCGCAGCGATTTACGGATCCCGAGTGTTTTGAGGTAAGGCAGAATAACAACTAGAGCGATAGCGTACTGGATCAGAGCAACGGTGGTTGAAGAGAGGCCGTAATTGATACTGGCAATCTGAGCCAGGCTGTTGACGATAGCAAACGCAAGGCCGGCAGTCAGCATCCAGCTCGCGCCTTGAATAGGGTGATGGTTGTGGGTGGTCATGATGTAACTATCTGAAAAATTGATAGGCTGAATCATACGACTTTCTGACGTTAAGATCATCTGCGCAATACGCAAGGTGTTGCGATCGAGTCGTTAATTCAGCCTCTGGAGGTGTTGGGGTTACTTTCTATTGAGTGCGTACACCGAGACAATAACCAGAATTAATCCTATCGCGTGCCACACGGTAAATAGCTCGTCGAGGACCACAATGGCCAGTCCTGCCGTGACCGCTGGGCCAATGTTACTGGTCAGACTCAATGTCGTTGGTGTTAAGCGTGCCATCGCCGCCGCGATTAAATACGAAGGCAGCACAGTGCAGAAGATACCAAGAATGATCCCGGTTACGATTAACGCAGGTGACCACTGTGAAACTTCACTGCCGCTAACCAGCAGGTGAACCAGTATAGCGATGCCTGCGCAACCCATCCCGATGCTGGTAAACAGCGAGCTGCCTAGCTGGGTGATCAACGGCTTGCTCCAAACCAAATAAAACGCAAACACCAGCGCTGAGGCGATCGCGAGCAAGCTGCCAAGTACTACCGCGTTTCCGGCGCTGTTGAAATCGTGGATCACTATCAAGCTGATACCGACATAACCAAGCAATGCGGAATAAACGATATTTCGACTTGGCTTTTGCCCATAGATTAACCAACTGATCAACACAACAAAGGTGGGAAACAGAAAAATAAGCAGACGTTCTAATTGCGCAGAAATAAACGCCAGCGAAGAGATATCGAGAAAACTGGCCAGGTAATAGCCCATTACACCGACCAATGCAGCCTTAACCCCATGCTGCCTGACTTTTGAGCGGTTATCTGCACTGCGACAAAGAAAGATGAAGGTCACCAGATAGAGAGGCAGGGAGCTGAACGCGCGCAATGTCATTATCGACGTTGCATCACCACCATACTGGTAAGCGATTTTGATCAGAATGGGCTTTATCGAGAAGAGTATACATCCAGCCAGTGCGAGAAAAATCCCGACTTGAGCCGTCGAATAGGGGGCAGAGGGTGATATGTGCGTTTCTTCAGTCATTTGACTCGTATCCTTACTGGGGTGGTTTAAGGCTACGAGAAAGGGAGGTTCTGGCTACGTTTCTCGCAGCCAGACAGAGTGTTACCTACCGGCTACAGGCATTAAAGAGAACAAGCCAGAGGTAAGTAAACACGAAATTCATAATCTATCCTAAAGTGATGAATTTTTAGACTATCGGTGTTGCGTTCAGATTGCAAACCTTAATCACTGCGTCGCGGCGCGCTGTTCAATTTGACCGAGCGTTTTATTAAACATTGCCCAAGCGCAGAGACCCGCTAGGATGTTGCCTGCAAAGGCGCCCCAGAACAGCCCCTCAATGCCACCAAGCTGAGCGCCTAACCACAGACAAGGCAGGAAAAAAGCAAACAGTCGCAATGCTGAGATGGTCAGTGCGGTGTAGGAGCGACCAAGTGCATTTGAAATCGAGACCATCAGCATACAGATCCCCAGTGGACCAAGGCTGAATGGAACGATCATCAGGTGATAGTTCAAAATGCTCTCCACTTCTGTTTCACTGGTCATTAACTGGGCGAGGAACAGTGATGCAAACAGAGTAATGATTGCTATCAGCATCTGGAAACCGAGCACAAACTTAGTGGCAATGGACACTAACTTACGAATGTCAGCGAGGTTATTTGCTCCAAGCAGTTTGCCCACCATAGGTGGCATCGACATGGTCAAGGCCAGTACCGAGACAATGGCAAAAAACTCGAAACGAGAGCCGAGCGCCCAGGCTGCAACGGCTGCGGTACCATAGCTAGCAAGCAGTTTAGTCGCGAGCATAGACGACAAAGGTGGCAGCAACTGGCTGATCATCGCCGGTCCCATAATATGGCCAATCGAGCGAACGCTTTTTGTCACATTTAGGTCACTCCAGTCAAAGCTCATCCAGTGCTTGGCAGTGACTTTAGGCGCCACGACCAGAATACCGATACCAAAGGCGAGGATGGTCGCGATGGCTGCGCCGTTAATACCTAAATCCAGCGTGAAGATGAAAATTGGGTCGAGGATCAGGTTGAGTAAACTGGTCACCATCATCATGGTTCCAGGTAGCATGGTGTTACCGTTTGCCCGGCAAACACTATATAAGAAGTAGAGCACTGCGCCTGTCCATGAACTCGCTAGCCAGAACAGCCAGTAGCTATCAATGATAGGCAGGACACTAGGTGGTGCACTGAGTAGCGCCAGAATTGGTTCGCGCAATAGATAGATCAGTACTGAAAATACCGCAACGCCGACACTGCCCATGACGATGACTAAACCGCCAAGCTGCTTAGCATATCTGGAATCACCAGCGCCAATCGCTTTGGCAATCACTGCCGTTGTTGCGATACCTAAGCCAACCTGAATACCGATAATGATCATTTGTATCGGCAGGGTAAAGCCCTGAGCCGCGAGAGGCAAAATACCAAGCTGACCAATAAACGCACTGTCCACAAGCTGAAAGCTCATCAGAGAAAGCACGCCAAACAGCATTGGCCAGGTCATTTTAAACAGCTGTTGCCCTAAAGAAGGGGATGGTTCGAGAGTTTTTTCAGTCATAGCCAATTCGTTTGTGAAGGTTATAGAACCAATTAAAAGAGAAACCGAGGTGCCAGACCTCGGTTTGATTTGTTGTGTTTATAACATCGTTACTCGATGAACAGTTTTCAAGGGTAAGTCTGTCTTAATTATGAGTGATCGATTTTATCGGCATAATCTCTTGGCGGTGGTGTCCATTCGCGATCAAGCGTCTGATGGCGATCGGTACGGTCACTCTGAATCGCCAGTTTGATCTGCTCTTCGAGGTGCATAAACAGCTTGCGGTAGTTATTGTCAAAACGTTCACCTTCAGAGTCATCTTCCCACGCATGGTACAGAGTGTCTGATTTCTTGTCTTCGACTCGCTTATAGGCGGATTTTTGCTTTTCAACCATAAACGGATGGTAGTCAAGCTGGCGCATCGCGTGCGCACCGAGCTCTAGGGCTGAGTGATAAGTTTCTAACTCAACCACATCGGCTCCTGCCTGACGTAGCAGATAACCGTGGCCACGGTCGAAGGCTCTGGCCAGTACTTTAACCTGCGGATAGCTATGTTTGACGTACTTAGTTAACTCGACACTGGTGTCACGGTTGTCGATAGCGATGACCAACATCGCCGCTTCTTCAATCCCTGCGGTATGGAGCAAGTCTGGTCGGCTGGCATCACCAAAGTATGCTTTGGTATTGATTTGACGAACCACATCAACCTGAGCCGCTTGCTGATCGAGCACCACGGTTTTAATGCCGTTGGCAACCAGAAGACGGTTGACTATCTGACCGAAACGACCAATACCTGCGATGATGACGGTACCTTTCTCATCAATGGTATCCGCCTCTTGCTCATTAGACTGCTGCTCAAAGCGCGGCAGAATGACTTTATCAAACAGGATAAACAGCGCAGGGGTGAGGAACATCGATAGAGCGACAACCAGCGACAAGGTTTGCGCAATCTCTTGTGGGATAACGTGGTTTTGCACCGTAAAGCTTAACAATACAAAACCGAACTCACCGGCTTGGGCAAGACTCAACGTAAACAACCAGCGGTCACTGTTTTTAATTCTGAAAACAAAAGCCAGAGCAAATAGTACCAGAGCCTTAAGCAACATGACTCCAATGGTTAACCCGATGATCAAGGCAAAATCATCAAACAGAATTGAAAAGTTGATCCCAGCGCCGACAGTGATAAAGAACAGTCCCAGTAGCAATCCTTTAAACGGATCGATGTTGGACTCAAGCTCGTGGCGGAACTCACTGTTCGCTAGCACCACGCCAGCTAAGAAGGTGCCGAGTGCTGGAGAGAGCCCGACCAGACTCATCAACGCAGCAATACCAACAACCAGCATCAGCGCAGTGGCAGTAAAGATCTCACGCAGACCAGAGCTGGCGACAAAGCGAAACAGAGGTCGGCTTAAGTAATGCCCGCCAATCACAAGTCCGGTGATCGAAGCGACAATCACCAACCCGTAAGCCCAGCCTGGCAGACCCGCGACTAAACTCAGTTCTTCATGATGATCGGCGGCGGTGGTGACGGCAGACTGTGCCTTCGCCACTAAATCTGGCAGAGCGAGCAGAGGAATAAATGCCAGCATCGGAATAACGGCGATGTCCTGAAACAGCAGCACCGAGAAGGCATTCTGTCCGCCTTCCGTTTTGGTCAGCCCTTTTTCATTAAAGGTTTGTAATACGATGGCCGTTGACGATAAGGCAAAGATAAGGCCGATGGCCAACGCAATGGTCCACGGCTGCTCAAAATAGAGGGCTATTGCCATCACCGCTGCCGCAGTGCCGCCGACCTGCAGGCCACCGAGACCTAACAGGCGATTGCGCATCGACCAGAGCATTTTAGGTTCCAGCTCTAAGCCGACCAGAAATAGCATCATCACCACGCCGAATTCGGCGAAGTGCTGGATGGTCGTTGTCTCTTCACCAACCAGTCCGATAATTGGACCGATGACCACACCTGCGATCAGATAACCGAGTACCGAGCCGAGGCCAAGCCGCTTGGCAATGGGAACGGCAATCACAGCGGCGGCGAGATAAATAAACGCTTGGAGAAAATAGCTGGTCATGCATCATCCTCAATGGTTTGTAGGGCTGGGTAGTGATTGAGCTTGGCGAGCGTGCTCGCCTGATCGTAGTCGATATTATCAGCCACCAGTTGTTGCAGTAGCCAGCGCCACTTTTGAACGTGCGAAGCTACCCGACCATCGTCACGGGCTGTTCGGGCTGAAAACAGGCTGAGCGGGGCAAGGTACTGCATTCCGGTCATCTTAGCCATTTGCTCTAACGGGTGAAGAATTTCCCGAATCGTAAAGTGGTTGTAGCCGTCGGTCTGGTAAGCCTCTGCTTTACCACCGGCAGACAGCGAGCAGAAAAAGACCTTACCGTGCAGAGCGGTGCCTTCCTGACCATAGGCGAAGCCGTATTCCAGTACCAGATCCTGCCACTCTTTGAGCATCGCTGGTGTTGAGTACCAGTAGAGCGGAAACTGAAAGATGATCACATCATGTTCAAGCAGTCGCTGCTGCTCCAGGTCGATGTTGATCTGGTAAGTGGGATAGTCGTGGTAGAGATCAACCACGGTGACACCTTCGACCTGCTTTGCAGCACGGATCAGTTGTTGATTAACCTCAGAGCGATGAGGAGAGGGATGGGCATAAAGAACAAGAACTCTTTTTTCAGGCATAGATATCTCGCTGACTGATGAATCATTTGTCGACACAAGTTATTGAAATTAATTGTTACACACTGCTGCGAGATTCGCCACAGCCGACTTTGTCGTGATTGTTAGACGCGGGCTAAATGGCTAGCTGTGATGTTCAGAGAGGGCGGACTCAAGTTCATCAAGGTGCCCGATGACAAGGGAAGCGTGCGTTGTAAAGGGAGATGGCTTTCCATGAGTCACAAGACAGGAAGGCATGTCGGCATTAAATGCGGCTTGAAGATCGTAAAGGTAATCACCGACATAAAGCACCTGGTGATGTTCTAGCTGCCATTCCTGAGCTAAAGCAATCAGCGAGTCAGGACTAGGCTTAGGTGGAAAGTGTTCTCGGGTGATCAGGCGCGGAATATTGAGGTTATTATGAGCCAGTTTTTGCTCGGCGGCCTGAGCGCAGTTTCGGGTGATTATCGCCGTTAGTAGCTGATTCTGATGGATGAAATCGATGAGAGACTGACTGCCGGGCATCGGCTGAGAGCTTTGAGCATCTTCAAGTTCATGTTGAAGGATAAGCGCATGTGCATCGGCATGGGCGTCAGCACATTCAAGTTGGTCGACGTAAGAGAGCAAGTCGGAGTCTAACGGACAGCCAATCTGCTCTCTTAACCAACGAAAGTCCATATCCGAGCTCACTAAGGTATTGTCTAAATCAAAAACGATCGCTTTGATATGTCTAATATTCAGTGGCTTGCATGACATGGGCAGTTCCTTGTGTTAGGCGAACTCTTTCTCTAAGTAAGCGACGATATCTGAAGATTCATACATCCATTGTACGTCACCGTCTTTTTCAATTCTTAGACAAGGAACTTTCACTTTACCACCACCGGCTTCCAATTCTGCGCGGTGTGTTTGATCATTTTTTGCATCACGTAGATCGAATTTTACTGATTGACGCTTCATAGCACGACGAACCTTGACACAAAATGGGCAAGCTTCGAATTGGTACAGTGCCAATGATTGCGCTTTACTATCAACCGCTTGCTGTTCGTCAGCTGAGCGTTTAACGCCTTTTGGTGAGAAAACAAAGTTGAGCAGTAGGATCACGCGTCCTAAAAACCAGCGGATAAACTTCATAACAATCCTATTTGAATAATAATTTTATTAGTAGATGACTTATACGTTGCGCATTGTAACTGAGATGTAATCAATGTTGAATCTTAAACTCAGCCTACTCTTACCTGATGCTTTTTGGTGACTTCTATGCCTAATCGCTTAGCTAACCGAGTGAGGTTTGCGCGGTCGGTTTTCAGCTGCCTCGCTGCCTTGGCCCAGTTAAAATCGGCTTGAGTCAGAGCGGAAACGATCATCTGACGCTGATACTCTTCGGTTGACTCGCGCAGACCAAGTGATAAATCGAGCTCAGGCTTACCGGTCGTATCATTGTGCTGGCTAAAGTGATTGAGCTCTTCACTTGACTGCAATTGACCGATATCTTCGACAGATACGGTGATTAACTTGCCACCCTGACCTCGGGCACGGGCTTTCAGTGCAGCACGGTTGATCACATGCTCAAGTTCGCGAACATTACCCGGCCAGTTGTAGCGAGAGAGTAACAGTTGAGCATCTCTGCCGAGCTTGATTTGAACGATACCGAGTTTTCGTCTTGCTTGCTCTAGGAAATAGCCAGCCAATAGTACAATATCGCCATCGCGCTCTCTCAGAGCCGGGACTGTAATTGGATAAACACTCAGGCGATGGTAAAGATCTGAGCGGAAGTGGCCTTCCGATACTTCTTCTTTTAGATCCCGGTTGGTAGCCGCCAGTACGCGAACGTCAATGGTCTCGACCTTATCCTGACCGACCGGCTGGATCTCGTTATTTTGCAGTGCGCGGAGAATTTTACTTTGCGCTGCAAGTGGTAGTTCGCCAATTTCATCGAGAAACAGGGTACCGCCATCGGCAAGGGCAAACTTACCTAAACGCGATTTATCTGCGCCGGTAAACGCCCCTTTTACATGGCCAAATAGCTCACTCTCCACCAGATTCTCCGGGATCGCTGCACAGTTGACATACACCAGTGGCTGTTTCTTACGGGGTGATAAGTGGTGCAGGCTACGAGCAACCAGCTCTTTACCAACACCTGTCTCACCATGGATCAAGATATTGAAATTAGAAGGAGCAACGACCTCAATATCGGCTTTGAGTGCTTGCATTGCCAGGCTATCGCCAATGATTTCACCGCCATCGCGATCCCAGGCCTCTTCGTTGAGCTCTTCGAATCGTTGCTGAGTCTGCTTAGCCTGCTGCTCCAGCTGGCTAACGGTAAGTGCCACTTTCAGTGTCGATGCAGCAATAGCCGAGAGTGCGTCAAGGCTACGTTTAGGGAACTGCTCAAACACACCAGGGGTTAAACTATCGAGAGTCAGAACACCGAGTAATTTATCCGCATAAAGGAGTGGCAGCCCCATGCATGAGTGCATCGGTAGATCACCTTCGTAATCGAGCAGTAAGTTATCGAAGGGATCGGGTAAATCGCTGTCTGCATCAAATCTTACCGCGGTTTTTGATTCACAAATACGGGCAAAACGCGGATGTTCGTCTATCTTAAAACGACGACCAAGCGTATCTCGGGTCAGACCTTGCATAGCAAGCGGTACCAGCGTGTCACCTTGTAGGGAGAGTAGCGCGACGCAGTCACACTGAATAGCCTTACGAATGGCATCAAGTAGGTTGTTGAAACGATCCTGATCGTTATCGCCACGTGCCAGACCGATGGTCATATCGATCAGAGTTGAAACAGAGATATCTTGCATACTTACCAAACGAAAAAAGTGTTGAACAATAAAATGTATTCCAATGATGTTGAATTAACCACAACCAGAGAGTAATTACAATCTAAGTGAGTCATTTTGACATTTATTAAGTGAGTTAAATTGACTGTTTTACAGCGTTCAACGGCAAGAAAACCAAGTAGTTAACTGCGTTTCTGATATTGGCATTGTTCCTGCAAAGTTAGGTGTGAACAAAAATATAAAATTAAAATATTGAGGAGAAAACTCACATGCTCAACAACCAGCACATTGAAGTCGTAAAAAGCACCATCCCGCTTCTTGAATCTGCAGGCCCGGCACTGACTCAGCATTTCTATCAGAGAATGTTCACTCACAACCCTGAGTTAAAAGATATCTTCAACATGACGCACCAGAAAACTGGCCGTCAAGGCGTTGCTCTGTTTGAGGCGGTGGCGGCGTATGCCAAGAATATCGATAACCTGCAGGTACTGACTTCTGCTGTCGAGCGAATCGCTCATAAACATACCAGCTTTAACATTCAGGCTGAGCACTATCAGATTGTTGGTCACCACTTGATTGAAACCTTACGTGAATTAGCCAGTGATGCTTTTACGCCAGAAATGGAAGAAGCATGGACCGCCGCGTATCTGTTCCTTGCTCAGGTGTTTATCGACCGCGAAGGTGAACTATACCTCCAGCGTAAGCAAGCCGTTGGTGGGTGGGCAAACGCTCGTCGTTTTGTCGTTAAATCTAAACAGCCAGAATCAGAATTCGTGACCAGTTTTGTATTGGCGCCACAAGACGGTGGTGAGGTTCTTGATTATCAACCAGGTCAGTACATCGGTATTGAACTGAAACCGACACAAGGTGAATACAACGAAATTCGTCAATACTCCTTGTCGCAAAAGCCAAATGGCTCTGAGTACCGTATTTCTGTGAAACGCGAGTTGGGTGAACATAAAGGCTTAGTGTCTAACTATCTGCATGATGAAGTGCACGAAGGTGACGTAGTCAGCTTATACCCACCTGCGGGTGACTTCTTCTATCAAGAAAAGCAGCAACCTGTGGTGTTGATCTCTGCTGGTGTTGGCGCGACACCGATCCAATCAATGATGCAAACCTTAGCAGCGCAGGGCAAGCAAGACGTAAGCGTTCTCTACGCGTGTAACAGCGAGCAACAGCATACATTCAAAGCGGATACGGCGCGTATTGCTGGTGACAATAACTGGAAGTCTTTCACTTGGTATCTTGAAGAGTCCAATGCCGACTATCAGGGCGAACTAAATGTCAGCCTGATTGCGGATGAGCTGCCACTTAACAGTGGTGACTTTTATCTGTGTGGTCCAGTGGGCTTTATGGAATCCGTTGTTCGCCAGCTTGAATCATTAGGGGTTGCGCGAGATCGTATTCACTATGAGGTGTTTGGCCCTCATACTTACCTATAAACGAAATGGCCCTCTGTGAGGGCCATTTATTTGAACTGCTTAGCTAGAAAACATTCGTTTTATCCAACCAAACAGACCAGAAGAGCCTTGATTGTTGCCCCCTGAGCGTTCGACTCCGTGATAGAAGCTTTCAAGAAACTGAGTTCTTAGCCACTGAGGATCTTGTTTGTTCAGGCTCGCGATAAGCTGCGCGGTATTGTCAGCATGATCATTAGCCAGGCTAAAATCCATCTTAAGATAGCCTTGCAGATAGAGCCAAAGGTGTGTGACGAGTACTAACTGTTCAGCGCCTTGCTGCTCAAACTTGGCGGCGTGTTGCTCACCAAGGTTCGACACCAGCACATCCTGCATCGCCTGAATGGGCGCTATCTGCGCTTCAAGGGAAGCGGTCTCTTCCATATGCGCTTTGGTCAGAATTCCGAGCAGCCCATGCGTGGCAGGCTTATCCGGGTTGCGCTTTACTGCCTTGGCAAATAGGGGAGCGTGGCGCTGGCAAAATTGCTCCCAAGCGCTGCCCGGCACCGTGATAGCCGGAATCGAATCGGCCTCAATGGCGCTAAGCTGCTGCTCAAGCTCAGTCATTGGACTGTAGCGTCTCTAGCGAGATTTCAAACGAGCCTTTATCACAGTCGACAAACAGGCTTTCACCGGTGATCATCACTGACAGATCCATGCTGCGCTCTACCACGTCAGATAGGGCTTCGATTGCATCCCAGTTAAAGCGGTAGATGCTGGCATCGTATTGGTGAACCTTGTTTTTGGTTTGCTCCCACCATACTTCTGACTTGCTGTTGAAAGAGAACACATCCACTTGAGGAGCAAGGCGGCACGCTTTCTTAATGCGATCCAAAGAGGGCTCACCAATATCCACCCAAAGCTGAATTTGGTCATCAAGAGATTTGACCCACAGATCAGGCTCTTCAGTGGTCGATAACCCTTTAGTCAAAGCCAAGTCAGGTTGCCATTTGACGCAGAATGCCAGAATACGCGCCATCATGCGCGGCACGGTTTCAGAAGGGTGCTGTGCAACGGTCAACTGAGTCGAGTCATACAGATCGCGGTTAGTATCAGAAAGGGAAATTCTGAACTTATAGATGGTTGGTTTTAGAGCCATGTATTTTCAAGGGTTCCAAGTGATTGAGATGTACTATAGATATACCGCTGAGGTTTTTCTTATAGTACCAACGTTTATTAAACTCACTATACCGCAGTCCCTGGAAAAACGGGAGCATAACTGATGGTTAACCCGACTCCTTACAAATAAATCTCAGGCTCTTTGTGTCGCTCTTCTTTCTCTCTAAAGCGTTCTTCGTATCGAAACTCATCTATGTTTGGACGAATGCTAAAAGTAGCAAAAGTAATTGAATACATTTTCAAAAGGCGAAAGGTTAAGGCATGCCAAGGAAAGGGGGAGAGCAGTGTAACTTATGAATCGTCGTTTTCAGACCTACAGTGTTAGTTACACAAAAAAATAGCCAGCTAAGAGCTGGCTATTGTAAAACTTGAGTACTTAAGAATTAAAGTACTTTGATGTTCTCAGCTTGAGGACCTTTTTGACCTTGAGATACTACGAACTCAACTTTTTTGGCCTTCTACTAGAGTACGGAAACCGTCGCCAGTGATTGCAGAGAAGTGTGCAAAAACGTCTGGGCCGTTTTCTTGTTGAATGAAACCGAAACCTTTAGTTTCGTTGAACCATTTAACTGTACCAGTAACAGTGTTAGACATAATGTATATCCTTGATAAATCTTGTAAAAGCCATACGGCACCGATAGCGTGGAAAAGGAGATTGCTAATGCGTACGACGTTACGGTAGATATTCATCAATCCAACGAAACGGCGAAAGTAAACAAGAACCGTTTTCTAGCTGGCAACCAGTCTAAAGAGAAGTGCAACTAAGTCAATAAAAATCGGGGCATTTGCACACCATAAATAAGGGTTTTCATTGGAAAATTTGCGCTAGGTATAATTTCGAAAATATTACTGATTAGTGCATAAATAGTGTAACATTCGAACGCTTGGTTAATTGTTCTGCTTATCGATAAAAATCTGAGTAGAAACACGACGTTGACCAGCAGTTTGTAAACAATAATTCAGAGGAACGCATTATGGCGAAGAGAAGTAATCCAGCTTCTTTACCCGAGGAGACCGACATTCAAGTCGATGTTGGAAGAGGGCAAATCAAAGACAACGCGCTCAAAGCAATGGTCACCAGTAAGCTCTATCGAGCTAAGGTTGAGAAAGCGAAAAAAGGCAAAGGCAGTTTCAGAAGAAACAACAAGCACAAGGGTAAAGAGCCCTATTCAAAAGCCGCTTAGATAGCGAAGTTTGAATAGGGCTTTTTTCTGCAAGCGACATGAGTTGTGCTTAGCGTTCGATTCTTGGCGAGTAAATCGAATAAGCGGTGATCTGCCCAGCAACAATTGCCGAAAACATGAACAGCGCCGAAAGCCCGATACTCGGAATAGGCAGGATAGATTGCTCAAAGACGGACTGGCTGGCGCTGACCAACACGCGACTGCCCGGTACCAGGATAATGATGCCCTGAACGATGTAGATAGAGCCAGTCAGATCCATTTTCTTTGCAACCCAGGTGCCGTATAAGGTGATCAATACGGTCGTCACCCAGGTGCCCACTACCCAACCACTATCAAAGCCGAGGTAAAACGGTCCCCACATCCCGAGTGCGGCAACAGGCAGACCCAGCAAGATATCTGCAGGACGAGCATTAAAGATGATGCTCAGTGACACGGAGATCAGAAACAGGCCGAAGACATGTAGCCACAGGGGCACCTCGTTGACGTATTCAATGGTTTCCGCGTGACCCCATATCGCTTCACCGATGTTCAGTCCCATTACGATGCCAACAAACAGCTTAATTAAGCTCAGAGCACTCTGCCCGAGCAGACTGGTTCCGGAGACTAAATCATTGAACGCCAGACACTCCAGTGAGTTGGCGATCGAGAGGCCGGGTACAAACAGCACGATTGCAGCAATACACAGCGCCCATATTGGAATAGCCATGCCTGTACTGGCAAAGAGTGCGACCAGAATACCTGTCAGCAGCGCGGCAATAAACTCAACAGCTATCGAGCGGCGACCCCGGCACACCTGTTGTGTCAGCCACACCACAAGACCTAAAAAGACCGAGAAAAGGATCGCGTCCATCGTGCTTCCGACCAGCATTAAATACGCAGGCGGGATCGCCATGTTAGCCAGTGCTGTCATCCATTTCGGGTAACCGACAGGCTCAGGGACTGGCTCACTGCTCGGCTGATTGATTCGAATAATGGTATTAGCTAACAAGCTTAAGTTAATTGAAGCTGGCTGGTGGCGTTTCATTACCACTGCGTTGTTATCGTCAGGGAACTGGTAGTTCACTGTGGTGGGGGTCGCTTGGATCATCACATCTACACCGTGTTTACGAGCGTAGAACTGGGTGTATTTTTCGAGTTTGTACGGTGCGCAGCCGCTGCGGTGAAGGGTGTCACCTATCTCGACAATCTTGTTTATTCGGTACTGGGAAGGCATGGCGTGTTGGAACTAGGGATTTGTTGCGCAAAGGTATCAAACCCCCTGATGCGATTCGAGGCGAAATATAAGGAACAGTGGTTAAGCTCACACTTAAAATGTACGCGGGTATGTCGCGGAAGTATGTTGATTTCTGCAATCTTACGTTTTGCTCGTCAAAAATCTGCTTTTAAATGTGCTCACGTCTTGTTTTGGGTCACAAATGTGAAGGTATTTTTAAAATAATTAAATGTTATTTATTTGTAACTTTTGTAAGTGAGTGTTTCAGTTTATACCGAACAAGCCCTTGTTCTTCTTACGCCTTTGAATTAGGGCTCTTAACGGTATATTAACAAATGCGGATTGATCAAATATTGAACAAGTTTTGCAACAAAATTGTGCTTGTAATTGATGAAGTAAATGATGAAAATATGCGCAAAATGAGATTTCAATAATGAAAGGAAGCTTTTTCTAAGTTTTAAAAGCGAGGCAAAACATGAAACTATTCATACTCTTTATGGTATCTATCTCTGCAGGCGTAGCATCAGCAGAACATCTCCATTCATTTTTGCTAGGCCTTTACATTTCGACCATGGCGGTAGGCAGCTGTTACTGGTTTGCGTTCAGAAGCAGCCGATTCCCTCAATTAGCTTTGCTACTGCTTATCTGTGGTCTGTTCTCAAAAATTGCTATCACGGTAGCGGGTGTGAGCTGGGGTATGTCCCAAGAGCTGATTAGCTCCCCGTTCGTGTTTGCGCTTTCGTACCTGTTCTTCTCAATCGCTGCGACTTACCTTTGGTTTTCGCACCGTGAGCGCAAGATGAACAAGCAGGCTGCTTTGAAAGCCGCTTAATTAAAAGTGAACAGATTGAAAACCAGCGGTTAACGTCGCTGGTTTTTTTTGTCTCAAATTGTGGCTAAAAGTGAGTTAAGTACGAAAAAACTCACTGAATAGTAACGATTGATTTCAAAGCGGCTGAAACTGACAGGCGGTTGTCTATACTGAATTCGACCATGTTTAACTACAGTGAGACGTCGCACATCATGACATCGCGTTTATTACAATCGACAGCGCTTCTTTCGACACTTTCTCTCTCTTTCGGCGCGTTTGCCGCTCCGACCATTATTCCAGATCCCCCTGCGCTTGGGGCGAAAGGGTATATTCTGCTTGATTACCACACGGGCACCGTGCTGGTAGAAAAAAATGCCGACAAGAAGTTAAACCCAGCCAGCCTAACTAAGCTGATGACCGCCTATGTCGCCGGTCAGGAAGTGAAAAGCGGCAACATCTCGCTTGATGATCAGGTTCGCATCAGTCGCAATGCATGGGCAAAAAACTTCCCAGATTCCTCGAAAATGTTCATTGAGGTGGGTACAGACGTTGAACTGATGGACTTGTATCGCGGACTTATCGTTCAGTCGGGCAATGATGCCAGTGTTGCGATCGCTGAGCACGTCGCGGGCAGTGAAGATGCTTTTGTCAGCCTGATGAATAGCTGGTCGCAAAAGCTGGGTCTGGAAAATACGGCCTACACAAATCCGCATGGCCTGGACAGTCAGGGACTCTATTCCACGCCTCATGATATTGCGCGCCTGAGCCAGGCCATTATTCGTGATCTACCGGATATTTATCCTCTCTACAGTGAAACGGCTTTTACCTACAACGGCATTACTCAATACAACCGCAACGGCCTGTTGCGAGACCGCAGCCTCAATGTCGATGGCATGAAGACCGGTTACACCAGTGGTGCGGGCTATAGTTTGGCAACTTCTGCCACTAACGGCGACATGCGTTTAGTCTCTGTGGTAATGGGCTCTAGCAGTACCAAGAGCCGCGAATCTGAAAGTAAGCAGCTACTCTCTTATGGCTTTAGATTCTTCGATACGGTCTCACCGACCAAGGTAACCGACACCCTGGCTGAAGCCAAAGTGTGGATGGGGACTGTGGATGCCGTACCAGTGGGGATTGAAGAGCCAGTGCTGATCACCTTACCTAAAGGTGACGCTAAGAAACTCAAGGCTGAAATCGAGTATGCTGGTGAGCTAGAAGCGCCGATTGAAAAAGGACAACCAGTCGGACAGGTTATTTACAGCATTGACGATAAACAAGTGGCAACGGCGACGCTGATTGCGCAGCAAGAGGTGGAAGAAGGTGGCCTGTTCAAGAAGCTAATGGATTGGTTAAAGCGACTCGTTCTGGGATGGTTTTAAGTCTGAGTACTGAAGGATAAAAACAAAAGCGGATGCCGGAGCATCCGCTTTTTTGATTAATTTAGCTTGTCCCAAGCTGATGGCCAGTGTGAACCCACTGCTGGCTCATATTGGTTGGCTGAAGGTGACCACTGGGTACAGTAACCGGAGTATGGGAACGCTTTACACTGATAGATGTGACTATCACTCGCCAACACTTTGGTGCCCGCGGTGTAGTTGTCCATTCCTTCAGGAAACACAAAATCATAGTCGTCACTCGGTGGTGGCGTTGCTTCTTCAGTAAGATGGAAATCAAGTGTGTTCTGATCAACAACGCTGCCTTGCTGATCTTTGAGTACCACAACCAGCATGTGATGACCCTGCTCCGATTTAGACAGCGTCAGCGTCGCAGTAGTGACTTCGCCATCTGCCATCTGATCGGTATAAGATGCCAGAGGTTCGCGATGATGGTTGAATACCGTCAATTCTGCACTCAAATCTCCGCTGGCTGCCAGAGTCAGGTTCAGCTGGGTTGGCGAGTCGCCAATTATGTATTCAGACTCTAAACCAGTGACTTCTAAATTGTAATCCGGCTCTGGTGTTTCTACTTTGTAGCCAATTTCCACACTGTTAAGGCCCGAACCTGCTTTCAGATAAACAGGGTTAGTGCCGTAAACTGGAGTAAAGTCGCCCTGATCATTAAGCTGACCTGCACGGATCTGACTCTGCTCTTGATTAACCTTGTTTGCGAGCGCGTAAGACCAGTTGTTTGCCTGACCCTGCTCAGCCGTCTCAATCACCAACTCAGTACTGTAAGACGGATTTTCGCCATTGTGATCGAATACTCGGGTGTAAACACTATCGCCAACACTGAGGTTTAGGCCCGGGTTGATTTGGCCACCCTGACTCCAGTCTGGCACCTCTGGCGCGTCACCATCAAACTGAACATCAATCACGTTATAGAATGATGCAGCTGTATCACCGACATCCCATACCGCCAGAATCACTTGATAGCCTTCGCGCTCAGGTACGTTACAAAGATGGCTGACACGTTTTGGAGGTTGAACCATGCCACCATCAACCACACAGAAAGGGGTTAAATCAAATGATTCACGGGCAAGTGGCTGATTCGGATTCCATCCTTGTTTAGTGATGTAGTACTTCCAGTCTTTCGTCACGTGGTTAGCAGTAAAAGTCCACTCAAAGTGCTGAGAGCCAGAGCTAATAGGGCGCTTAACCCAGCGGTTAGCTGTCTGCTCATCTAAAGCCGCTGCCAGTGATGTAGCAGCACTGGCGATCTTACCATCCGCAGGCCCACCTTCTGGGAAGCCGTCTGGGCCTTCGACACTTTGCGGTTCATATTGAATGGCGCCACAGTTGGTGTTCTTCTCATTGGTGTCACTGCTTGGGAATTTACACAGTGCAACGCGACTTTCTGCGACACCATTCTCGTATGCAGAGACATAACCGTGACCGTAACTCGCGCCACTGACGCTAATCAAAGCGAGGGCGATGAGGGATTTGTTTGGGAGTTTGCGCATCGTTTGTCCTTAATTATTGACTGACATTTAAGATGGCACCCCGGCACGCGATAACACTTGGCGTCATGCCAAGCGGCGGCCCCGCTATCATAGACATCGAGTGTCGACAGACCGGTGGCTTTGCGTCCTAACCTTTCGGATAGTTTGCCTGAAGTGCAGTTTGAGCAGGGAGAATGTAGCCAAAGGTTTTGGCAAAATCTACGCAGACGAACGAATATGGAATTACATTCTCGAATTGAATAAGTTGTCGATAATTTGACTTGCGAATTATGTGATTGTTACCTACTTAATCCTATTAAAAATAACAACTTATCATGAGTGATTGATTTGTTTTGTGAATGAATTCAGGGGTGTACCTGATCCCATTAAACAGCGCCATACCCCTAGACGAAACAGAACCTTTGATTTTCGCTAACTCCGCGCTGACAACACCATGTATGAAAAGGCTGACAATTAGTTAAATAGAGTTATACAAGGACCAAACATGGAATTCACAGACAGAGATCGCGAGGCGCTGTATCAAATCTGGATGTCTCAGAAATCGAAAATGCGCCTGACGCAGATGGAGTTTGCTAAGAAACTTGGGATGAATCAGCTGACGTTTTCTCAGGTGCTGCGCGGAGAGACGCCGTTAACCATGTCATTTATCAGCCAGTTCTGTCGCCTACTGCGCATTGAACCTCAGAGCGCGGTGCCTTCACTGAAGGAAGATAATCAGCATGGACCTAAAATCGTCTACCTGCAAAGTCGTATGAGTGTCGATGGTGAGATCCAGAATGCTTACATTGAAGGCAATCAGGTGATTGTAGAGTACGCGCATACCGTGTATCCAAGCGCTTAATCTATCCACTGCTATTCGAGTTCAACATTCAGTGGTAACCTAACGCCATTCATCGCAAGGCTACCCAATATCATGTTAGAAAAAGAAAACCTGCTAAAACTTGCGCGCATGCAGATGCCTTTCGGCAAGTACGCTGGCCGCGTGTTAATTGATCTTCCTGAAGAGTACTTACTTTGGTTCGCCAACAAAAAGCAGTTTCCTGAAGGGGAGCTCGGCGAGCTTATGCAGCTGTGTTTAGCGCTCAAGATTGAAGGTCTCGACAGTGTGGTTAAACCGCTGAAAAGACCTCAATAGTCTCGACTTGAAAAAGGCCCCATATTCATTGAAGGATATGGGGCCTTTGAGTATGACTCGCTTCGACTTCACCTTGTTTTTATGGTGTCAGTCCATATAGGCTCAGTTAAGAACCGGCGTTGACCAAGTCTTTAATGATGCTTTTCGAGATTAGCTCAATATCTTTCGGCTCATCTTCTTGATCCCAGTTGAACGCGGCAATCTCAGAGAGACAGCAGCTTCGCCGAAAGTACCATGGTTGGTGGTGTAGTTCTTTGCTGAAAAGCTCGCCAGCTTCTGGTTCTTATCGCTGATCGCGATGCCTTTTACTGCGTAAAAATCAATACAAGTCACACCAACTCACCTAAGTGAGGTTCTTTTGAGTAAAGTCATCGGGCTGTATTGGTTTACCAACGATTTAAGAGTGCATGATAACCCGCTGCTCAGCAAAGCGGCCGCGGAAGTTGATCAGCTGATCTGCTTATACTGCTACCCGAGCGTCAGTCCCTACCTTGCCCGATATTCGCAGCAGGCTAAATGGAGTGAGCCAAAACTGCAATTTCTTGATGCGTCATTGCATTGCCTCAATCTCTCATTGAATGCTCTAAATCAGCGTTTGCTGGTGGTGGATAGTCACCCTTACCACGCCATCAAAGATCTGGTTTATGGTTTGGGGGTATCACATCTGTATGTCGATGCGGTAGCTGGTTGCGATGAGCAGTCGATTATCGATAGCCTCAAGGCTGAATTTGACGCTCTCGACGTGGCGCAAAAAGAGGTGCGCACCTTGTTTACTCTCGAGCAGTTACCGTTTGAGCTCAGTGCGCTGCCTGATACTTTTACTCAATTCCGCAAACAGGTCGAACCGTTAGTGGTGCCACTGCCCATTAGCTGGGTTAAGCGACTACCTTCGTTGCCTGACACGCTTTCGTTACCGGGCATCAGCCTCACTCATCATGGGGGCTCGGCGCTGTTTGAGGGGGGAGAGCAGGCGGGGTTAGCTCATTGTCGGCGCTACTTCTCTTCTGCCTGTCCGAGTGAGTATAAAGAGACACGTAACGCTCTCGACGGTCTGGATTATTCCACCAAGTTTTCTCCCTGGTTAGCACATGGCTGCCTCTCGGCGAAAACCATCTATGCCATGCTTAAGCGCTATGAGCGTCTCAACGGTGCTAATGAGTCAACGTATTGGATCTACTTTGAGCTGCTATGGCGCGAGTACTTTTACTGGTATGCAAGGCGATACCGGCAGAAACTGTTTCGTTTTGGAGGGATCCGCAATCAACCACCTCTCACCAGCTTTTATGCCCATCGATTCCAGCAGTGGAAAAACGGTCAAACGCCGTTTGCTATTGTTAACGCCTGTATGCATCAACTTAATCAGACCGGATACATGTCCAATCGAGGCAGGCAACTGGTGGCGAGCTGCCTGATCCACGAGCTGGGTTTAGACTGGCGCTATGGCGCAGCCTATTTTGAATCTCAGTTGATTGACTACGATGTGGCGTCCAACTGGGGCAACTGGCAGTACTTAGCGGGAGTGGGGGCAGATCCGCGTGGCTCGAGACAGTTCAACCTCGAAAAACAGACCCAGATGTACGATCCCTATCAGGAGTTTATTGACCGCTGGCAAGGGCGCTGCGACGCCTCGCCTTTGGACAGTGTCGATATGGTCGACTGGCCAGTTTTGACAGGGCGCCGCGATCCGTCGGCAGTGGGGAAGCCATAATGCGCTTTGAAACCGTCAGACTTATCTTAGGCGATCAGCTTAACTGTGAACATTCCTGGTTTTGCGAGCCAGATGACCGCATCCTCTATCTGGTGGCGGAGCTGAAACAGGAAAACACCTATGTGACGCATCATATCCAGAAAGTGTGCGCCTTTTTTTCTGCCATGGCGCTGTTCGCTAAAGAACGCCAAAGCGAGGGTCATCAAGTGTTGCATCTGACCTTAGATGATACTCAGGCGTTCGATGACTTAGAGCAACTGCTGCAGCATTATGTGGCTGAAGTTGGGGCGAGCAAATTTGAATATCAACGCCCGGACGAATACCGGTTGTTACAGCAGTTAGCCAATCTAAAGCTTAAAGGTGTGGTGACGCGCTGCGTCGATACTGAGCACTTCTTGCTGCCGTTTGAGGAAATAGAGGCTCAGTTTACGCCAGGTAAACACATTATGATGGAGCATTTTTATCGCCGTATGCGCAAGCGATTCGACATCTTAATGCAGGATGGGAAGCCTGAGGGTGGCAAGTGGAACTATGATGCAAACAATCGCAACAAACTCAAGGCGAAAGACATCGAGAACCTGCCTCAGCCTTTAATGTTCAGTACTGATGTCAGCGCGATTGTTGACCGTTTGAGCCGACAGGGCATTCCGACAATCGGTCATCTGAAGGGCGAATTACTCTGGCCCGTTAACCGGGCGCAGAGCCTGTCACTACTGGCTCACTTTTGCCGGGTGTGCCTGCCGCTTTTTGGCCGCTTTCAGGATGCGATGACCGGTGAGCATCGGGTCAAATGGAGCTTATATCACAGCAGACTGTCGTTTTCGCTCAACAGTAAGCTGTTGCATCCGCGAGAAGTGATTGAGGCGTCACTCAAGGCCTTCCAGTCAAACCCAGACATAGAGATCTCTCAGGTGGAAGGCTTTATTCGCCAGATCTTAGGCTGGCGGGAATACATTCGCGGCGTCTACTGGGCCAACATGCCACAGTATTCGGACAAGAACGAACTCGGCGCCAGAAGAAAGCTGCCAGAGTTCTTTTGGACAGGTGAGACTAAGATGGCCTGCATGCGCCATGCGATAGGGCAGTCGCTTGATTACGCCTACGCGCACCACATTCAGCGGTTGATGGTAACAGGCAATTTCTGCCTGCTCAGCGAAATCGACCCCGACCAGGTCGATGAGTGGTACCTCGGCATTTATGTCGATGCGATCGAGTGGGTCGAAATGCCCAATACACGAGGCATGGCGCTGTTCGCTGATGGTGGGATCGTCGGTACCAAGCCTTACGCGGCAAGTGGTTCGTACATCAATAAAATGAGCGACTACTGCAAAGGCTGCCACTATGACAACAAAGCGCGCAGCGGCGAAGGCTCGTGTCCGTTTAATAGCCTCTACTGGCGCTTTATGGACAAGCACGATAAGCGCCTCGCGACCAATCCACGCATCGCAATGATTTATCGCGCCTGGGACAATATGGAAAAGCTGCAGCGACAGGCGATCCTCGATACCGCAGAGTACTACATCAAGCATATGGAGAGCTTGTAATGGAGATCGTGATCGCAGGTGCTGCCGGCGGGATTGGTCTAGCGATGGTACAAGAGGTGATCGAGCGTTTCCCTCACGCGAACGTTCATGCCACTTACCATAAGCAGCCGCCGAACTGGCAACATCCTAACCTTATCTGGTATCACACGGATATCACCCAAGAAGAGCAGGTGATGGCGCTGGGTGAGCAGTTGGAGCATGTCGACTGGCTGATTAACTGTGTTGGAATGCTTCACACCGAGGATAAGGGGCCGGAAAAGAACCTCAATGCGCTCGACGCGGCGTTTTTCCAGCATGTCATCACAGTGAATACTTTACCTAGCCTGCTGCTGGCAAAACATTTCACCCCGCTCCTCAAACGCAGCGTCGCCCCCAGATTCGCCACGATTTCTGCTAGAGTCGGTAGCATCAGCGATAATCGCTTAGGGGGATGGTATAGCTATCGGGCATCGAAAGCAGCATTGAACATGTTTCTTAAAACCCTGTCTATTGAATGGCAACGGAGGGTCAGGCATGGCGCTGTACTCGCGCTTCACCCCGGAACCACCGACACACCCTTATCGGCGCCTTTTCAAGCTAATGTCCGGCCAGAGAAACTGTTCACCCCGGAGCGAGTGGCCAGGGACTTGGTGGGTTTGATAGAACAAGCCTCACCTGAAGATAGTGGCGCATTTTGGGCCTACGATGGCAGTGTGCTGCCCTGGTAGTGCAACAGACTGGCGAGTGACACAGGTTGATGGTCGGTTATTTTTTGCTTCTTCGACAGCGCTCAGAGCAATAGAGGATCTGATCCCATTGCCGGGCCCATTTCTTTCGCCAGGAAAATGGTCGCTGACACACCGGGCAAACTTTTATCGGCAGAGTGGATTTGAAACCTTTCATCGTTTAATCGGTCTTGTGGTAAAGACCTCTTATACGCAAAGAGCCCGGTAATAGAGTAAGGGTAGGGGCTTTACCGCTTCGGCCTTTCTCTGAAAGCTGTTCAATGAGTGAGAAAAAAGGCCGCGTCAGGCGGCCTCTCATTACTTCGTCAATAAACGTTTATCGACTTTCCAGCTCAGCGAAAATCGCTTCGGCATCGACAATGCCACCAGAAATAGACAAGCTGCTAAACGGCACGAGATCTTCAGGACTGGACGGCTTCTTAACCAATAGTTCTGGATAGGTGCGTGACTGAGTCATCAGCAACTGTTTCAACTCTTGCGCAGACAAATCTGGGTAGTGAGACCAGACCAGCGCTGCGACACCGGATACCACAGGCGCTGCCATGCTCGTGCCGCTGTAGGCCGCATAGTTGTCGCCTGGTGTGGATGACAACACGCGGTAACCCGGTGCAAAGACGTCAACGGTCTCCTGACCAAAGTTACTAAAGCTTGCGACCATAGAGTCATCGGCATATTTGGCCGATGCACCGACATCCATCCAGGTCGTGATTGGGCGCGACCACTTGTGCTTGGCAAAGCGGTTCGGGAAGCTTGGCTTAATATCGTTGTCCGTTTTACTGTTACCTGCGGAGTGAACAATCAGAACACCTTTGCGCGCAGCGTAGCGGAAGGCGTGATCAACGATGTGCTTGCGCGGCGAGTAACTCTTACCAAAACTCATGTTGATGACCTTGGCACCATTGTCTACCGCGTAACGCACGGCATTGGCGATATCCTTATCGCGTTCGTCACCATTTGGCACCATACGAATCGCCATGATCTGGGCGTGATCGGCGATACCATCAATACCTAGACCATTGCCACGCTGCGCGGCAATGATACCCGCTACGTGTGTCCCGTGAGCGCCAACAGGGCCTTTTACGTCGTTGTTTCCGTAACCTTTCTCCCACGGGTTATTGATGTTGTCCATCACAATATCTTTGCGGGTATCAAAGTCCAGATTGTAATGATAGTCCAGCGACTCTTTATAGCGCTTGGTACGAGACTCTAGGTAATCAAAAGAGTACCAAGAATCAAACAGGCTGATCAGACCCTGCGCCGCCGCGCTTACATCAGGGTTCGAGTGGTCGAGTAAAGTCTGCAGACCTGCAACCGTAAAGTCCTTATGATCAACCAAGTCCAGGATCTGCGCTTTGTAGTCGTTGGCTTGCTCAGTGGCTTCGGTCACTTGCTCCAGAGCCGAGGTGTAATATTCCACATTCTCGAGGTAGTCGGCTTCAACACCTTGGTAGTATTTACGCTTTTTAGGTGAAATCCAGTCATTGTTTTCTTTTAGTGCCAGGTATTTCTTGTACTCGCGGGTCACTTCAAGCGTGTCTTGATCCACATTAATCCCTAGTGAGTTACCTAAGAAGTTCCAACCGTGGACATCATCAATGTAGCCGTTGTTATCGTCATCGATACCATTGCCTGGGATCTCATCTTCATTGACCCAAAGTTTGTTCTTCAAATCTTCATGATCAATGTCGACACCCGAGTCTAACACCGCCACAATAATAGGCTGTGGCTTAAGGGGCGGGAGCATGAAATCATAAACGATGTCGGCACCTACCCCTTGAATGTTCGAATAATTAGCCGACATGTTGAACCAATCACCACGATCTTCAGCCGGTGCGCCAAACAGACGCATGGAGAATACCGCAGGCTCAACGGGTTGAGGTGAGTAGTCCTCAATGATGTTGCCTTTAGCATCTTTGATGAAAGGTGAGTTTACTGGATCTGGCTCAGGGTTGACGTTTGCAGCAACTGACGAAGAAGCCATGATAGCGATAGCTAGAGCGGAAAGTTTGTATCCGTTTTTCATTATGTTACATCCTTTATAATTGTGCTTAAAAAGCGCACTGAAGATAAGTTGCAACAACTTGAATATCATTCGTCTAATTAATGTTTTGGGTTTGAGATCTCACTGCGAGGCATATTTTTCTGCCAAAGTTTGAGCGAAATTCTATTAATAAAATTGCAATTACCCTTACCGATCGGTGTATTGAAAATCCTTTGTAATCAATAGATTAAACAGTATTGGTTTTGGGTTTTTGGGGATGTGTTTTACATAGCGTCACGCCTCATCAATTCTTCATTTCGTATTTTTCGTTACGATAGCCAACAAAACCATCAGTAGGTTCATGATTGATGGTTATGTAGGCTGAAAATAAGGAGAGGGCAATGAGTTGCTAGTCAGTATTCTTTATGGTGCCTGTCCTTGTTATTACGTGATATATTCCCGTGGCTGATACCGTTGGAATTTGCTGTTTCTGGTGGCGAGAGCGGGTTCTGTGAGTGGATTGGGTGGTTCAGGGAAGGGGCGCCACTCGGATGAGTGGCGTTATTTACAATAAGTTTGATTCCATTGTCAATGGACTTGATACTTCCTACAGATTTCATCAAAAGACATATTGCCCTTCTTAATGTCTTCAAAGTCCGATGCTGTTATTTCAACTTTCTGAAAAGCCCCTTGGAGCTGCCCTGAGATATAGCAAAAATAGTATTTCGTCCCATCTCGCTTAACACTCCAACCAGACCCGAAAAACTCATTGTCTGAGGATTTCGGATCAGTAGGATAATCAAAAGGTACTTCTTCGTAATACTTACCCATTCATTACATCCTTCACTTCAACTTCAACTCTGTTACAGGCGGCTTGTGAGAAAAGTCCATAACAGCTTCGGGAACAAAATTATAAGGACAGGCACCATTAAAAAGTAACAGACAAGTCAATTACATACATTACCCCTATCACTGCATTTTTCTCACTTTACCTGTTTTCTTGTGATGTTTCTTCACTCATTCTTATCCAACAGAACAAGGAGGGTAAGTCATGACTACACCGCGAAAACAGCAAGTCTGTTTAGAGACCACTCGTTACTATCACTGTGTATCTCGTTGTGTTCGGCGTTTATTTCTGTCCCTTTTAGAGGACATCATGTCTCTTTTCCTTCCCTGAGAATTCGTAATAACAGCGGTCTGAACTCACTGATCAGGCTGTTTAAATGCCTCTGATAATAGTCATAGGCCTGGCTCCAGTTTTCTTGCCTGGTGAGGTCGACTTTTGTGTTGGGCAACACCACTTTGCCTTGCTCATCGTTCCAAACGGCCATGTTCACCAACTCGTCTTCAAAGGAATGCCGAGCGCTACGTAATATCTGGTAAAGCTCCCTCCCTTTAGAGCTTTTGGCAAAACGGGCAAAGCAACCAATTTCCCTATTGCTGAGTTTGTAGACCGTCATCCATGCGACTGACGTGGAAGGAGGGAGCTGGAAAAAAAGATGACTTTGGCTCGTCGCAAGAGGTAAAGGCTGGCTTTTGTCGTCCAGGCTGACATTCTCGAGATAGCCCTGCCAAAACCTCCGATTGAACATCGCACTTTCGTTTGGCTGAGTGGACGCTTGTTCATCTTGTGGGGGGACGCTCTCAATAAGGTTGATGGATGCTCCCTGCGCATGGTTATCTAGTGTGATAACACGTCGTTCGATGATGTCTGTTTTGTGCAGAAGTTGAGGCTGCACCAACAATTGATCATGGTTGATGTGATAGACACGCATTTCAATCATTGCAAAGGCGAATTCCATGGAAGCATGTCGATTTAGGAAGGATTTGATATCTTCGGCACCTTCTCGAATGCCATCTCCAACCACCAATAGCAAAAATCGCCCCTGACGCAGGTTGCGTTGCACGGCGTCGATAAAGCTGGCTTGCGAAAGGCCGGTTGTCGCCTCCGAGATCATCTGAAACAGCCCACGTCCTTGTGAGCGTTTCCGGACCGCATTATCCAGCATCGTATAGTCCATAGAGGTGAGATCTTTAGCGTAGTCTAACGTTTGCCCCACGACTTCTCGCCTTGATTCAGGGTTGCGATACAATTTCACTTCTGTGATCACCAGACGTCCGGTTGGCGTGACATAAAGGCAATCAATGCGACCGGAACGTGTCGGGAATTCCATACAAACAGGGATTGTACCGACATAATCCGGTTCGATGTCATAAAAGGGGAGCAAACTGGCATTATCGAAAATCATCGCCTGCAGCCATTTCTCATCATATTGGTGGTTATCCATTAAATTGACCCGTTGAAGAGTCGAAGACTTATTGTCAGGTGTGACGACGATTGGGCTATAGTCTGAAAACATGCACGCTCCTTATGAGTCATCCAACATCGCGGCTATCGCGTGTTGAATACAAAAGGATAGCACTTAGTGATGACTGCACTGGGGAAGATAATCGTTTTGAGAAGCGAGGCCTTCTGGCAGACCCACAAAACTTTATGCACTTCTGGCGAGTGAAATCGCGCTCAAATCCACTTTGGTCTTGTCGAAAGGGGAGTATGTTGTGAGGCCGATATCAGAAACGAACGAAACCCTTCAGTGTTGAGAAGATTTTGGTTGGGTATCTATGCACTATTACCGGAAAACTACATTGAAATAGTTGGATGGTTTCAACACTTCATTGATAATGGATGGATAATTAGTCTGCCAGTGCTTAAATATCCACAATTCATCGCTGTGCTAGTGACCACATAATTTGATTTTAGTCACAATGACTTCTATTTTATTTCCCTACTATCTCGACACTTATTTATAAAAACTCAACCCTACAAATATAAATAGTTTTCTAATTTAAATAGAGGATAAGCATCGAAATGAGTGGCGGAATTATTAAGGTTTCAAGAAATACTGAACTGGCTCCAATTAACCCATTATCAACACAGAGTGTGGCGTTTTCTCACTACAACAATATTTCAGCGCAATTACCGATCGATCCTAAAACCGGTCATATTGTCGCAGGTGATATTAAACAGCAGGCGAAACAGTGTCTTGAAAACATCAAAGCGATTGTGGAAAGTATCGATCACGTTATGGATGATGTGGTTAAGATCCATGTCTTTGTTAAGAATATCGATGACTTAGCCTTGATTGATGAAGTGTACGCGACCTTCTTCCCAAATCTTCTGCCGGTGCGCACTGTGGTTGCGGTTAACGCACTGCCGCTAGGTGATGCGTTAGTTCAGATGGATACATTGATCTCAAATGGTGAAGGTACTGCGCCACAAGAGCCTTGTCCGCTGATTAAGCTGTCGAGAAATACCGACAAGGCCCCAGTGAGTGCATTGTCTACTCAGACAGTTGCCTTCTCTCACTACAACAATATTTCTGCGCAGTTGCCGTTAAACCCAGCAACAGGCGAGTTGGTTGCTGGTGGTATCAAAGAACAAACAAGTCAGTGTTTACAAAACATTAAGGCAGTCATGGAAAGCATCGACGTACCGTTTGATGACATCGTAAAAGTGGGCATCTACCTGAAAGATCTTGGCGATTTACCTGCCGTGAACGAAGTCTACAGCACCTTCTTCCCAGACTCGGCGATCGCACGTACTGTCGCTTACGTGCCAGCGCGCACGGTAGCGGCTGTTAAGGATTTGCCGAAGCAAGCTTTGGTTCAGATTGATGTTGTCGTTTCCCATGGTGATGGTACACCACCACAAGAAGTTGAAGACAGACATGGTATTGTGATCCGCGCAAACAACACCGAAGCCGCGCCGCTGAATCCTTTGCATACACAAACTGTCGCTTTCTCGCACTACAACCATATTGCGGCTCAGTTGCCTCTTGATCCACAGTCAAATCAGATGGTAAGTGGTGGAGTGGCAGAGCAAGCAGAGCAGTGTTTAACCAATATTAAAGCGATTGTTGAAAGCGTGAATCACGTTATGGACGATATCGTTAAGGTCAATATTCAGCTCAAAGACATCGCTGATCTTGATGCGGTGAATGAGGTTTATACGCGTTTCTTTAACGGCGAGTTGCCCGCCAGAACGGTCGTGGGTGTTTCGGTTATCGAGCAAGACGCCCTGGTTCAGATCGATGCTGTGGTTTCAAATGGTGAAGGGACACCTCCACAACATTAATGGTTAGCTGGTGTAACCAGAATATCTAAGGCTTAATTAAGGCAGAATAAATTTATTGACTTAATAAAGATCAATAATGGGTTCTGCCTTTATTTTTACGTGAGGTTGTTTATTAATAATTCGCTTATATTAAAGATGATTTTTTTCTTTTTATTTATAATATCTTTAATAGTTAAATTTTTAGTTGAATGTTAAAAGATATATTTTCGGCTATTTCAAGAATCACATCTCACCTCTATTACAACCACAGAATTAAGTTGTTTATCGGATACGTGTATTCCCATACTGGCTTAAGCCAGAACTGAGCCTCTTCAATCTGAGCAACCTGCTTGCAAGCTGTTCATATCCCTACCTAAAATTACCGTCACCCAATTTGGTCATTTGCTGAACTTTGCAATCCATACTAATCTAAAGTATGAAACAAGGTTGATATTTTATAACAAGTATAAATACCGTTATCAAGGTTGGCGCCATGAAACTATCTTTGTCCTCGTTACTGCCGGTGCGTTCTTCGTCGTTACCCGAGAGTGAACTCAAGACGAGTGTCTTAAACTTCATGCCTGATGGCATTTTGATCTGCGATGGTGTGGTTGGCAGCCATAGCGTGTTTTTCGCTAATCCCGCTTTCTGCCAATTTTATGAGCGCAACCACTCGGAACTGATTGGCCTTAAAGTGCTAAACCTGTTTGCGCCTTACCTTTCAACGATACAACTTAATCAGTTACAAAAATCATTGAAATCAAAGGAGTCTGCACAGATTTCTCTCGACATCAAAGGTAAAGAAGCAACCAGGATCATCCGGCTCAGAATAGAGCCGATTCTGCATCAGGACGACTCGATTCAATATCTTGTCATCACTCAGACAGACATTACCGATGCGGAGAAGACCAAACAAGAGCTTCATCAAAGCAATCAGAGACTTAAAGAGCTGGTATCGAGCCAACATCAGACCATCAATGAACATGAGCTGCAGATAGGGGTGATTTTTGAGCAAGCGATGGATGCGATGGTTCTGCTTAATGAGAGCAATCAGATCCTCGATGCCAATGATGCGGCGCTGGCGCTTTTTCACATGGAACGCACAGATTTGCTCGGCCTTGAAATAGGTTCAGTCGTGACCGATTTAAAACCGGGACAAATCTACGAGCAGCTCAGTGAAGTGCCCATGTTTCAGGAGGTGTTACTGACTCAGCCTCTGCACCTCAATGACAATAACCGCCGAATCGCCCTGTCAGGGGCGATTCGTTATATTTCGATCAAGAGCCAGCGCTACATTCTTATCACACTGCGTGACACCAGCTCAGAGTACAGCGCCAAAATGGCGCTCAAGAGAAACCAGACGGAGCTGGAGGCGGTGGTTCGAAACCTTAATCTGGCCACTCAGGCCGGGGGAATTGGGATCTGGAGCTGGGACTTTGATTCGAATGAAGTCTCCTGGGATGAACGAATGTACCAGATGTACGGCGTTGACCCTGACTTATGCGATAACAACTACGCCATGTGGCAAGAGCGGGTTCATCCGGATGATCTCGATCATGCAGAACAGTCGTTGCTGCACGCCCGAGAGACATTGACACAATTCAACTCAGAGTTTCGCATTGTATTACCTGACGGAAAAGTCCGTTGGATCAAAGCGGCGGCCGATGTGATTTTTGCTCAGGACACCGCCGAAGCGATCGGGATGGGTGGGGTCAACATTGATATCAGTAAGGAAAAGAATACTCAGGACGTCCTGCGCAATGAGAGCGAAGCCGCTCACGCAGCCAGCGAAGCCAAATCGATGTTCCTCGCTAACATGAGCCATGAGATCAGAACGCCAATGAATGGCGTGGTTGGCATGTTGAGTTTGCTGAGCGAAACGGAACTCAAGTCAGATCAACGTACCATGGTCAGCTCCATTAAAGACTCGGCGTTGACGCTACTGCATATCATCAACGATATTTTGGACTTCTCTAAAATTGAGGCAGGCAAAATGTCTCTGGAGAGTGTCCCTGTTGAACTGCAAAGTTTATTAGAGCGGACACTTGATGTGCTCCACTTGCAGGCGCGTAACAAGGGCATTGAAATGTATCTGACGTACGATCCTAGCCTGCCAAAGATGATCATGAGTGATAGCGTTCGATTAAGCCAGATCATGCTAAACCTGATTGGTAACGCGGTGAAGTTCACCGAGAGTACGGACGAGCGTGTCGGTAAAATCTGGGTATCGGCGTCGCTGGGCTCTAATGGGATTGCGCCATGTATTGACCTGATTGTCGAAGACAACGGAATCGGTATGACCAAAGAGCAACTAAAAAGGTTGTTTAAGTCCTTCACACAAGCCGATACCAGTACCACAAGACTGTATGGAGGCACCGGGCTTGGTTTGTCGATTACCCAGTCGCTGCTTGATCTGATGGGGGGCACCATTTCTGTTGAAAGTGAATTTGGTGTGAGTAGCCGTTTCTCAATCGAAGTGCCTTTTATTGCGGTCGAGTCGCCGCCAGTCGACCTTACTGCAGACTATATTTCAGGCTCAAGAATCTTAATTATCTCGGCCGATCAAAACGTGGCTACGTTTTGCGACATTAACCTTTCCCGCTTTGATTGCAAGCTGCATTATGTCTCTTCTTTCAAACGTGCTGTTGAGGTGCTCAATCAGGCGAAGCACAACAATATCGATGTCAACATTGACCTGCTCCTGCTCGGTCCGGATATCTACGATGGCTATCTGGCTGGGAATTGTGCGGAGCTAGAGGGCAACCCATTCAGCTTGCATAAACTGCTGCTGATGACCCGAGACCCGGGAGAGAAAGTCGGCAGTCTGGATGACAACAAATACGTCGTGAACTGCAGCCCTTTCAAGCCAAGTTTGCTCACTCATGCTATCAGTGTACTGAGAGGCTTCGTCAGCCCAGATGTCGAGCAGATTGAACATAAGGATCGTGCGGGCAGCGAGCCTGAGCAGAAACACGGTCTCATTCTTGTTGTCGATGATCAGGTGACCAACCGAGACGTGCTTCAGAGACAGCTGACCTATTTAGGCTATCAATGCGAAATGGCGACGCAGGGCCAGGAGGCGCTGCAAATGTGGCAGACCGGGGAGTTTGATCTGATCCTGACTGATTGTCATATGCCGGTGATGGACGGTTACGAGTTCAGTAAGCAGGTTCGCAAAATAGAAAATCAGGACAAAGCCAGAGGTCATATCCCGATTATTGCTATTACAGCGAATGCTATGGTGGAGGCGTCAGAGCAATGTATGATCTCCGGCATGGATGATTATCTGACCAAGCCTGTGGAACTGTCGACATTAAACCGGACGCTGGAAAAATGGATGGAGCTGGCTATTGGTGGGCAAGTCGCTAAACCTGAAGCGGCTTGTAGCGCTCCAGTAGAAACCAGTGCGCCAATCTGCATGGACAATCTGGAAAAAATTCTTGGCACATCTGAACCCACCATCGTTGCCCCCTTGCTGGAGGGGTATTGGGAGTCCGTCATTGAAGACTTTACTCTGGCAAAAAATGCCCTTGAGCAGCAGGACGAACATAATCTTCAGCAGATTGCCCACGCCGCTAAAGGTGCGGCCAGATCGGCGGGCGCGGAAGACATTGCCTCTATCTTTGAGTCAATACAAAACACCGCTATTGAAAAAGACTGGCCGTTGTTAGCGAAATCTCTACAGCAAAGTAAAAACGAGATAGAGCGTCTTAGAGGCTATCTCATTGAAAACTCGATCATTGAAAACACGGAAGTTTGACTATGAGTATGTTTGATCCAAGCGAATTCACTATTTTGGTCGTCGAAGACCATAAATTTTCCAGAAAAGCTCTGCTCAATATGCTGGTTCAGGCGGGCTATGAAAACCTGTTGAGCGCCAAACATGGCCAGCAAGCGATAGAAAAGCTCAATAATAACGACATTCACTTAGTGGTGACTGATATTAATATGCCGATTGTCAACGGCTTAGAGTTGATCAAGCACATACGTGAAGGCAGAACCAATGCGCCGTGTACGACCAGTATAATTGCGGTAACGACGCTATCAGATACTGACACGATTGCGTCGAGCATGACACTGGAAGTGGACGCATTTCTGGTCAAACCCATTACGGTGCAGAATGCGCAGGAGCAGATAAAAAACGCGGTGTCAGAGCCCAACAAACTGTATCAGCAACACCTTTACAAGCAGGTCAGTACTGAGGTGCATATTCCGGCAAATAAAACTAAAGCACCGGCGGGTGAGCCGCGGATCAGAGAAGTGTCCTCCCATGTAACTCAAATAGAGAAGCTGTCACAGTTACAGGATGGGATGACGATTTTGGATGATATCTTCGTTACAACCGGAGGGTGTCTGTTAAAGGCCGGAACGAAGCTTAATAAGAAGCTATTAAAGCGCCTTAATGAGTTAAGCACGGTCATTGAAGTACACCCGTTTTATGCCAGAACGGATGAAACGCAGTTGGCCTGTTGACGGCCAGCTGCGCCTTTTCGCCTTGAAGGGGTGAGCATACTCTCTTCCCCCTCAGCGGTGACTCTATTTAGTGTTTACGGCTCGGGCCGTTACGTACTAAGTCCTGACCTGTCTGGAATACTTCTTCTGTCACCCAGCGGCCAAGAACAAGCTGATGCTTGTCGTCCAGAACAGCGACGAATCGACGACCGTCGCTGTTGTTGGTTGCCAGAACCACACCTGCGGCATTGTTAAGCTCTAACACGCCGCTTTCTACCGCGATAAGAAAAGCCTCGAGCTCGGCTAGGTCTGCAATAATTTTGTCGTCACTGATCATTTGAGTATTCTCTATTTCGTTACTTTCGCTGATGTATCGTCGACTCAGGAAAGTGGTGTCTATTTTGCCGCTACTTTAACGATCATAGTGCTTAAAATCTACTACTGCACAGTGCCACGGCAACAACCGCTCGCCATTTAATCCGATTTTCGACCATTCACGCCAGATTAGCCCCATTCGTCGCATTGCTCTGCACGCTTTTCTCTTTGTACGTAATCTTTGACCATCAAATGATGAAAGGAATAATCACATGAAAACAGCCAAACTCCTCAGTGCAATCGTATGTGGTCTGCTTATCTCTTCACCTGTGACGGCCTCACCCAGTGAAGCGGTCATTGCTCAGTACAATCTGGCAGCAGAAGGGGATCAAGACAAAGTGGAATGGGTTTATGCTCAGCTTGAACAGCAAATTGCGCAGCAGGGAGCTGACCCGCTTAGTCTGGTTTATTTAGGCAGCACTCAGACTCTGATGGGACGTGATGCCTTCATGCCATGGAACAAAATGAAGTATACCGAGCAGGGGTTGGCAACCATCAGCAAAGGGCTGGATCTGCTCGCGTCTCAGCAAACGCCATTAGAGCAGCAGGATATTCGTCAGGGCTTGCCAGAGTCGCTGCTGGCGAGATCAATTGCAGGTGCGACGTTCACCTCTCTGCCAGATATGTTTAATCACTTTGAGCGTGGTTACGATCTCTATCTGGATTTGCTC
>NZ_AEVS01000058.1 GCF_000189255.1 Vibrio brasiliensis LMG 20546
CATGTCAACCCTTTTCTTTTAAATTCAGACAATTAAACCTAAATATTAGCCAGCGCTGCCTGCTACTTTCGACTCTCTCACCACAAGCTCCTCTCGAAGGACGAAGTCCGTTCTCGAAGCGCAGCGTTCTAATTTCTCAATCTCGGAGCGAAGCGTTCCAGCTTCCCAAAACAAAAACGCCAACCTTGAGGTTGGCGTTTTACATTTAGCGATCTCTGACGCTGTTAGGCTTTATACGCCTTAAACGCATTAATCAGACCATTAGTCGAGCTATCGTGCGAGCTGATTTCAGAATCATCAGCAAGCTCAGGCAGGATTTGGTTCGCTAGTTGTTTACCTAGCTCAACACCCCACTGGTCGAAGCTGAAGATGTTCCAGATAACACCTTGTACGAAGATCTTATGTTCGTACATCGCAATAAGGTTACCTAGAGTACGCGGAGTGATCTTCTTAACCAGAATAGAGTTAGTTGGGCGGTTACCTTCGAACACTTTAAATGGTGCAAGGGTTGCCGCTTCTTCTTCACTCTTACCTGCTTTAGCAAACTCAGCTTTTACAGTTTCTTCTGATTTACCAAACGCTAACGCTTCAGTTTGAGCGAAGAAGTTAGACATTAGTTTCTGGTGATGGTCTCCCGCTGGGTTGTGGCTGATTGCCGGAGCAATGAAGTCACAAGGGATCAGCTTAGTACCTTGGTGGATCAGCTGGTAGAACGCGTGCTGGCCGTTTGTGCCAGGCTCGCCCCAAATAATTGGGCCTGTTTGGTAAGTCACTGCATTACCGTCACGGTCAACGTATTTACCGTTAGATTCCATGTTGCCTTGCTGGAAGTAAGCAGCAAAACGGTGCATGTACTGATCGTAAGGAAGAATCGCTTCAGACTCTGCACCATGGAAGTTGTTGTACCATAGGCCAATCAAAGCAAGGATTACCGGGATATTGCTCTCTAGTTCAGTTGACGCGAAATGGTTGTCCATCTCGTGTGCACCATCAAGTAACTCAACAAAGTTGTCGTAACCTACTGCAAGCGCAATAGAAAGACCGATTGCCGACCATAGCGAATAACGACCGCCAACCCAGTCCCAGAATTCGAACATGTTGTCTGTATCGATACCGAATTCAGAAACAGCTGTTGCGTTAGTAGACAGTGCTGCAAAGTGCTTAGCAACGTGAGCCTGATCGCCAGCTGACTCCAGGAACCAATCACGAGCAGAGTGCGCGTTAGTCATGGTTTCTTGAGTTGTGAACGTCTTAGACGCAATCAGGAATAGTGTTGTTTCAGGATCAACTTTCTTTAGAGTCTCAACGATGTGCGTACCATCAACGTTAGAAACAAAGTGAAGGTTTAGGTGGTTTTTGTATGGCGCCAGAGCTTCTGTAACCATGTAAGGACCCAGATCAGAACCACCGATACCGATGTTTACGATATCTGTAATTGCCTTGCCTGTGTAACCTTTCCACTCACCGCCGATAACACGGTCAGTGAATGACTTCATCTTTTCTAGCACTGCATTTACAGCCGGCATTACGTCTTCGCCATCAACCATAACTGGTTTGTTGCTGCGGTTACGCAGAGCTGTGTGTAGTACTGCACGATCTTCTGTTTGGTTGATCGCTTCACCACTGAACATCGCTTCGATAGCCGCTTTAAGCTCAGTTTCATTTGCCAGAGCAAATAGGTGTTTCAGGGTCTCTTCGTTGATTAGGTTTTTAGAATAATCAACCAGAATGTCACTGCCGAAACGAGCAGAGAAATTTTCAAAGCGAGCTGAGTCTTGAGCAAAAAGTGCTTTCAGATCCATATCTTGTGCAGATTCGAAGTGCGCAGTTAGCGCGTTCCAAGCTTGTGTTTGCGTTGGATTGATATTTTTCAACATGGTTACTATCCCGATGTTACAGTAGGTTTTATTCCATACAGCCTAGCGAAAACTGGTGGAATCCCCGATTTAGCAAATAATAATATTAGGTATGTTAGGGCAAAATGCCACAAAACAAGACTTTGTAATTTTTTTTCAGGTGCACATTATGGCGCAGGGGCTTCTCACTCACTTTGAGTTAGGTCACGTTCCCTGCTACAACTTTAATCAAACACCGTCATTGCAAGTAAGATTCTACCATTAACCTTTACCAAGCTTAACACTAGAGCAACATCAATCTGTAACAGGTGTAAATATGTGGGCGCAAAAAACCATTCAGATCCCGGCTAAAAAGCGCGGGTTCCATTTGATAACCGATGAAATTGAACAACAATTACCGCAACTACGCGACTATTCCGTCGGATTATTACAGCTATTTATCCAACATACTTCAGCCAGTTTAACCATCAATGAGAATGCAGACCCAACCGTGAGACACGATATGGAGAAGCACTTTAATCACTTTGTTCCAGAGCGTGCCCCCTACTACAAACACACTTATGAAGGCGATGACGACATGCCTGCGCATATCAAAGCGTCAACGCTAGGTTGCAGTGTGATGATTCCGATCTCGAATGGTCGATTGGCGCTAGGGACGTGGCAAGGTATCTACTTAGGTGAACACCGTGACTACGGTGGTTCAAGGACTATCATTGCGACGGTTCAAGGGGAGCACTATCAGTAGCTCTGTGACAAGCAGGTCTGGACAAATGATATGTCTGGCTGACCTGCTTGTTATCTGCAGATGTTTATAGCAAGAGCCCTAACACTCAGGGCCTTGTTCAAATCAAATGTAACTGGATTTAGTTACACTTAAAAAGGTTGGTTTATCATTACGCGAAAAGTACCTTCGTCGGCTCCTTTAGCCACTTCTGCACGAACGACGATACCCTCTACCTGAAAACGTACCGCACCACCTACGTTCCACTTCATATCACTATGGAGGGTTTTAGCATCGTATTCATCAGCGACACGCCCTACCTCAGTAAACAGCACCCACTGCCACCATGGCAGGTCATAGTAGTTAATCACTGGAATATCATCCAGAGGCTGCCAATCAGGTAGAACTCTGTATTCCGCCGAGTAATGGATCGCTGAGCGACCGTGATATCGGCCACTGGTATAGCCTCGCAGACGATACAAACCGCCTAATCGAACCTGATCTTGCTCCGGTGGCTTTGCGCTGTTCCAGCTGGGAGTATCTGCGGTGTAAAAGTCGAACGCCAATACTTGCTGATCGAATAACTCTCCTAACGGCCCTAACGCGTAATACTGGCTATTTTGAAATTCCCATTTAGTCCAGATATCTTCGCTCTGCCAACTGTCAGCGCCCAGAGTCACTTCCAACGAGGTATGCGAGCCTTTGGTAGGGTTTCTGACACTATCGCGGTTATCCCAATCTAACGTCAGCTCAAGCCCTGTTGCCTGTTCAGTTTTATTGTAGATATCCAACTCTCGTGAGGAGTAGAACGGGGTCATAATCACCGAACTCACGCCCGATTCAACAGGTGAAGCAAACGCAACATCGCGAATTGGCTGGAATGCCCCCATCAAGCCATAGTCTTTAACATTGCCCCAAGGAAGCAGGTATTTAAACTCGACCTGATAATTCTGCTCAAACCCGTTAGTAATGGTTTGCTGACCAGTTTGTGAGTCGTTACTACCCTGCTCACCTAAGTAATACGGGTTGTCATTGAATTGCGCCTGATACATCTGAGTACTAAACAGCAGATTTTCGGAGAGCGCATAGTTAAAAGCTGAGACAAATCCAACATAACTGTCTTTATCTGAATAGAGCGCCATACCGAACAAGGCAGCTTGTGGTTGACCGACACCTTTAGCCACTCCGGCAACACCAAAAGTATGACCTAAGGTCTCAGTACTGAAATAGAAAGGCAGGAATGCAGAATCTTTCTCTGCACTCAATGAAGGAGCAGAAACAAAAAGACTGGCAGTAAATGCCAGCCTTATTAATGATTTGTACGACATTGGTTTACTTCGAATATTCCATGTCGACCCTTGAGGTCAACTTGGTCACTAATTCATAGGCAATGGTGCCAATATGGCCGGCAACTTCTTCAGCTGGAAGGTCTCTTCCCCACAGAATCGCTTCATCACCAACCTGATCTTTTGCGTCCGGCCCCAAATCAACGGTCAGCATATCCATAGAGACACGGCCTGAAATCGGTACTTTGCGGCCATTTACCAACACAGGAGTACCGTTAGGCGCTGTTCGCGGGTAACCGTCGCCATAACCAATCGCTATCACTCCGACTTTGGTGTCGCGCTCACTCGTCCACACACCACCATAACCGACGCTTTCACCTGCTTTAACATCTCTTACTGCAATCAGGTGCGACTTTAGAGTCATAACAGGTTGATAGCCAAGGTCCTGGGCTGTCTTGTCATTGAATGGAGAAACACCATACATAATGATACCCGGACGTACCCAGTCGAGCTGGCTGTCAGGCCATGCTAACAGACCGGCTGACGCGGCGAGTGAACGCTCACCTTCACAACCTTCAGTCAAGGTCATAAACAGTTCAGTCTGCTCGTTTGTAATTGGACGGTCGAGTTCATCAGCGCAACCGAAATGGCTCATATAGCGCAGAGGTTTAGCAACATTGTCGCAAGCTTTCAGTCGAGTAACGAAGTCACTGTACTGTTCAGGACGCACACCTAAACGGTGCATACCGCTATCAATCTTGAGCCACACGACAACAGGTGTTTCAAGTTCGGCCTGCTCAAGTGCGACTAACTGCTCTTCACAATGAACAACAGTCTGAATATTGTTGGTGACTAAAACTGGCAGGTCGCCTGGCGAGTAGAAGCCTTCAAGCAACAAAATAGGTTTTACCACCCCGCAAGCACGTAGTTGCAAAGCCTCTTCGATTCGCGCTACACCGAATGCATCGGCCCCTTTGGCGCTTTTGGCAACATGACGCAGCCCGTGACCATAGGCGTTGGCTTTAACCACCGCCATGATTTTGCTGCTTGGCGCCTGAAGTTTAATTTGCTGAAGGTTGTGCTGCAGTGCTTCTAAATCGATATACGCTGTCGCCGCTTTCATGTAGCTCATGGCGTTACTCATCATCCATATCAAACGCTGGACCAGCGTAATTATCAAAGCGAGACCACTGTCCCTGGAACGTCAGTCTCACTGAACCGATAGGACCGTTACGCTGCTTACCCAGAATGATTTCAGCCGTTCCTTTCATTGAGCTGTCCGGGTTATACACCTCGTCACGGTAGATAAACATGATCAAGTCAGCATCCTGCTCGATAGAGCCCGATTCACGCAAGTCCGAGTTTACCGGACGTTTATCCGCACGTTGCTCCAGGGAACGGTTAAGCTGAGATAGTGCAACAACAGGCACGTTAAGCTCTTTAGCCAGCGCCTTAAGCGAGCGAGAGATCTCTGCGATTTCTAAAGTACGGTTATCAGATAACGCAGGTACACGCATTAACTGAAGGTAGTCGACCATGATCATCGACAGACCACCGTGGTCACGTGCGATACGACGAGCACGGGAACGAACTTCGGTCGGAGTCAGGCCTGAGCTATCATCGATATACATATTCTTCTTCTGCATCAGAATACCCATAGTCGAAGAAATACGCGCCCAATCCTCATCATCAAGCTGACCAGTACGAATCTTGGTTTGGTCTACGCGTGATAATGACGCCAGCATACGCATCATGATCTGTTCTGAAGGCATCTCTAGTGAGAAGATAAGTACCGGCTTGTCTTGCGACATAGCGGCGTTTTCACACAAGTTCATCGCAAAAGTGGTTTTACCCATCGATGGACGAGCCGCGACAATAACTAAGTCAGAACCTTGCAGACCTGCCGTTTTCTTGTTGAGGTCAGTAAAACCAGTATCAACACCCGTTACACCATCTTGCGGTGTTTTATACAGTAGCTCGATACGCTCAAGCGTTTTCTCAAGGATGTTATCAACGTTCTGAGGGCCTTCATTCTCGTTAGTACGAGATTCAGCAATAGCGAAAACTTTACTTTCAGCAAGGTCGAGCAAGTCTTCTGAGTTACGCCCTTGTGGATCGTAGCCCGCATCGGCAATTTCATTAGCCACGCCAATCAAGTCTCGTACCAGAGCACGTTCCGCGACGATATCGGCGTAAGCATTGATGTTAGCGGCACTTGGGGTGTTTTTTACTAAGTCTGCCAGATAAGCGAAGCCACCTACCTCTTCGAGCTGCTCACGCAGTTCCAGAAACTCTGATAGGGTGATTAAATCGAGTGGCTTGTTGTCTTCTAACGTGGCTTTGACCGCCTCAAAGATGAGTCGGTGTGGGCGACTGTAGAAATCTTTAGCCACAACGCGCTCTGCAACGGTATCCCAGCGTTCATTATCTAGAAGAAGACCACCAATTACAGACTGTTCAGCCTCTAACGAATGGGGAGGGACTTTGATCGCGTCGACTTGTGCGTCGCTAAACTTTTTATTTCGATTATCTACTTTCGCTTCAGCCATGGGTCTGCTCAACAACTTGCTATAGATCGCTAATTATAACGAGAATGAAGCCTTTGTCTGTAGCCTTGCGTGAGTTTGTCGGCTTCTAATGTAGAATTAACCTCTTGCTGACCGTATTAACCCCATTTAAATCTACTATTGCGCCATTCAATTCATCAATTCCGAGGTATTTAGTGTCTAAAATTTGGCTAATGAGTGCTAGTTTAATGAGCTCTATGTTTGTCTATGCCGATGATAATGGACTAAGTAACACGGATATTGAGGTTCCTTCTCCATGGAACACTGAAGTTGAATTTGGCTATCAGGCTCATACTGGTAACTCAGACTCACGTTCACTTAACTCTCGACTCAGTGCTGAGTACGTTGAGGGACGTCATCGTACCTATGGTGAATGGAAGTATTACCTGCTGTATAAAGATGGCGAAGAGGATAAGCGTCAATCTAACTACACGGCTCAAAGTGACTACAAGTTAGGACCTAAAACCTACCTGTATGGCAGTTTCAAAGGCGTCGATTCGCGCTACAGCGCCTATTTTAAGGATTACACCCTGTCAGGCGGTCTCGGTTATCAGTTCTCAAATACTGAGAGCTTTGTGCTGGAAGCGGAATTTGGCCCGGGTTTTCGTTATCAGGAACCAAACCTGGATGAGATTGATGACGATGACATCATCTTCCCTGAGACTGTTCGTGAAGGGATCTTTCGCGGCAATATCAATAGTAGCTGGCAAGCACTCGACAACTTAGCTCTCTCAGCAGATGTCACTGTCGTCGCGGGTCACAGCAACGTCCGTACCGATACCGACATCAGTGTGACGAACAACATCACTGAAGACATAGCGCTTAAGCTATCTCACTCTCGTCAGTACCACGACAAGGTTCCAGAAGGGCTAGAGAAAGCCGATAGTATCTTCTCGGTCAATCTGCTGTTTGTGTTCTAAAAAAGCGACTAGCTGTTAATTAAAACCGACCTTTCTTCAGACATAAAAAAAGCACCTCTAAGAGGTGCTTTTAAAATACGTCTTGATACTGAATTAGTCAGCAGCAACAACTTGTAGAGTAACTGTAGCGAAAACTTCAGAGTGAAGTTGAACGCTGATCTCGAACTCACCGATGTTACGTAGAGCGCCTTCAGGAAGACGAACTTCGCTTTTCGCTACTTCAACGCCAGCTGCAGTGATTGCATCAGCGATGTCGCGAGTACCGATAGAACCGAATAGTTTACCTTCGTCACCAGCTTTAGAAGCGATAACAACTGCTTCAAGAGCGTTAACTTTCTCAGCACGTGCTTCAGCAGCAGCTAGTTGCTCAGCAACTTTAGCTTCTAGTTCAGCGCGACGAGTTTCGAACATCTCAACGTTGCCTTTAGTAGCCATAACTGCTTTACCCTGAGGGATAAGGAAGTTACGAGCGTAACCAGATTTAACGTTTACAGTGTCACCAAGACCACCTAGGTTACCGATTTTATCAAGTAGAATAACTTGCATTGTTTAATTCCTCTTTATAAAACGAACCGATTACTGATGCTTGTCAGTGTACGGAAGTAGAGCTAGGTAGCGTGAACGCTTGATAGCGCGAGCTAGTTGACGTTGGTATTTAGCACTTGTACCAGTGATACGGCTAGGTACGATTTTACCAGCTTCAGTGATGTAGTTTTTAAGAGTTGCTACGTCTTTGTAATCAATCTCTTGTACGCCTTCTGCAGTGAAACGGCAGAATTTACGACGACGGAAGAAACGAGCCATGGGCTATCTCCTGATCTTAAATTTGAGTAATGTTGTCGGCATGAAGCACTAATTTACCAACGCCATTTCGGCCGGTCTGATAAGCGACAAAGCCACTTACCTTAATGCTACTGCCTTGTACTAAATTCTGAGTGTTTGCTTGTGACCTTTGCCCGCTAACGACTACCGGCATACGACAATAAACTTGTCTCGGTAAGTCAGCTTCGATAACAGTAGAGCGATGCTCTAACCAAAATCGACAGTGTTCAATACCACCAGGGCTTTTACTACGAATGGGCGGCTTGGCAATGGTGCCACTCAGCTCCATTCGATTGGTCATAAGAAAAATTACTCAGCAGCTGCTTCTGGCTTAGACTCAGCACGCTCTTCGCGACGAGGAGCACGCTCTTCTTTCTGCTTAAGCATGATAGATTGCTCAGTGATCGCTGTTTTAGTACGCATGATCATGTTACGTAGAACTGCATCGTTGAAACGGAAAGCAGTTTCTAGCTCATCAATTACAGCTTGGTCAGCTTCAACGTTCATTAGAACGTAGTGAGCTTTGTGAAGCTTGTTGATTGGGTAAGCCAGTTGACGACGGCCCCAGTCTTCTAGACGGTGGATAGTACCGCCAGCTTCAGTGATTGAACCAGTGTAACGCTCGATCATGCCAGCAACTTGCTCGCTTTGATCTGGGTGCACCATGAATACGATTTCGTAATGACGCATTGGTTGCTCCTTACGGATTATTCAGCTTCCACAAATGGCCCGGTCGTCCAGAGGAAGCAAGGAACTAAAGATAATTGACCGAGTTTAAGGAGCACGAATAGTACAGAAAGAAAGCAGTTTAAGCAAGAGAAATTGTGATAGGGATCGGCAGCGAAATTTATTGAGCTTATTAGATCGATTTTCGCCGCCGATAAGACGCATTTAGCGTTTAGTCATCTTCGTCAACATACTGAGCTTGTAGGTAGTTCTGGATACCAGACATATCGATCAGACCTAACTGAGTTTCAAGCCAGTCTACATGTTCTTCTTCGTCTTCTAATATATCCTGGAACAGATCACGCGAGACATAATCGTGAGTATCTTCTGCGTAGGCAATAGCGTTTTTAAGATCAGGAATCGCGGCCATCTCAAGCTTCAAATCACACTCAAGCATTTCCTTAGTATCTTCGCCAATCATAAGTTTGCCGAGATCCTGTAAGTTAGGTAGCCCTTCTAAAAACAAAATCCGTTCGATGAGATGATCGGCATGCTTCATTTCATCAATCGACTCATGGTATTCCTTTTCTGCCAGGTGCTTTAAGC
This sequence comes from Vibrio brasiliensis LMG 20546, assembly GCF_000189255.1. Taxonomy (GTDB): domain Bacteria; phylum Pseudomonadota; class Gammaproteobacteria; order Enterobacterales; family Vibrionaceae; genus Vibrio; species Vibrio brasiliensis. The sequence continues at coordinate 9,445 of NZ_AEVS01000058.1, forward strand.
CCCAGTCTTTGTACATACGAGCGTGGAGAAAATATTGATTGATTGCGATGAGTTCGTTGCCGAGTACTTTATTGAGATGTTGGATAATGATTGGATCGCCTTTCATGACATAAGCCCTCCTCTTTGGCTCTTTTAAATGTAGAACCAAATGAGAAGCTGTCAAAAAGGCTCAGCTATAAATTAGCTGGCTTGCTTGATTTGCAGGTACTCAGTTTCAGCTAAGATTTCTTTAGTCGGTTTAATGCACTTACCACACTGGGTGCCTAGTGCTGTACATTTCTTAATTCCTTTAATATCTGTAATGCCTTCATCAATGGCTAACTGTCTAATTTTCTTGTCCGAGACACCGTGACAAAGACAAACGTACATATCTTAATTTTCCAAGACTACTTAACAGAGATTAAATATAAACAAGAATTGTTATCGTTACCAGTTGTATTGACAAGTGTCCCAGAATATTTGGTTATAACGCTGATGTTGCCAGACCAAAATTTCAATAACTTATCGCTACAAGGCCGATATACTCTAACGCTACATAAGAATTGCTTATTGTTATCAGACAATTATGTAAAACGTTAAGATGAGTTTGCTTATAACTAAAACGAAAAAGGGAAGCCGAAGCTTCCCTTTTTCAGATGCGTGTTCTTCAAAATTGAAGAAGCGTGCAAATCTTCAAATAATTCTTAAGAATTAAGCGAAGATCTTAGCAACAACACCAGCACCAACTGTACGGCCACCTTCGCGGATTGCGAAACGTAGACCTTCGTCCATCGCGATTGGAGCGATTAGTTCAACAGTCATCTTGATGTTATCG
>NZ_AEVS01000057.1 GCF_000189255.1 Vibrio brasiliensis LMG 20546
AGATCATATATATAGATCTTATATATATAAGGTCTTTGCTCCTTTGAATGAAAAGCGTCAAAAGCATTTTCTCTCTTCGTGAAAGAAGGTAGAATAACGCTCTTTTTTATCTGTCCAACTCTCTATTGAATACCTGAGGTCGGTTCATGCTTTATCACGAAAAATTTGACGTCATTGTTGTTGGTGGCGGTCACGCAGGAACGGAAGCCGCACTCGCATCTGCTCGTACAGGGCAAAAGACGCTTTTACTTACTCACAACATTGATACGCTTGGTCAAATGTCATGTAACCCAGCGATTGGTGGTATCGGTAAAGGTCACCTGGTGAAAGAAGTCGATGCTATGGGTGGCTTAATGGCTCAGGCTATCGATCATGCGGGTATTCAATTTAGAACACTGAACGCTTCTAAAGGTCCTGCCGTTCGTGCCACTCGTGCACAGGCTGACCGAGCTCTTTACAAAGCTTATGTTCGTCATGCTTTAGAGAACACACCAAACCTAACCTTGTTCCAGCAGTCAGTCGATGATCTGATTGTTGAACAGGATCAAGCGGTAGGTGTCGTCACTCAAATGGGTCTGCGCTTTTATGCCAAAGCTGTTGTGCTCACAGTAGGTACTTTCCTTGGCGGTAAGATCCACATTGGTATGGAAAGTTCTTCAGGCGGCCGAGCTGGCGATCCTCCATCGATCGCACTGGCGGATCGTTTACGAGAAATGCCTTTCCGCGTCGATCGTCTAAAAACAGGTACGCCTCCACGTATCGATGCACGTAGCGTTGATTTTTCTGAGCTAGAGGTTCAGCACGGTGATAACCCTGCTCCGGTATTCTCGTTTATGGGTAACCGTTCTCAGCATCCTCGCCAGATCCCATGTTTTATTACTCATACCAATGAGCAGACTCACGACGTTATCCGCAATAACCTCGATCGTAGCCCTATGTATGCAGGCGTGATTGAAGGCATTGGTCCTCGTTACTGTCCTTCTATCGAAGACAAAGTGATGCGTTTTGCTGACAAGAACAGTCACCAGATCTTTATCGAGCCTGAAGGCCTTGATACTCATGAGCTATACCCGAATGGCATCTCTACCAGCTTACCATTTGATGTTCAGGTACAGATTGTTCGTTCTATGAAGGGCTTTGAAAATGCCCATATCGTTCGTCCTGGTTACGCAATCGAGTATGACTTCTTCGATCCGCGTGATTTGAAACAGACTTACGAAACCAAATTTATTAATGGTCTGTTCTTTGCTGGCCAAATCAATGGTACGACAGGCTATGAAGAAGCTGCAGCACAAGGCTTGATGGCTGGTCTTAATGCGAGTTTGTACAGTCAGGACAAAGAAGGCTGGAGCCCTCGTCGTGATCAAGCTTACATGGGCGTACTTATCGATGACCTGTCAACGATGGGTACTAAAGAGCCGTACCGCATGTTTACATCTCGTGCCGAATATCGTCTGTTGCTACGTGAAGACAACGCAGACTTGCGTTTGACAGCTCAAGCTCGTGAGTTGGGCCTGATTGATGATGCTCGCTGGGCGCGCTTTAACCAGAAAATCGACAACATGGAAACTGAGCGTCAACGCTTGAAAGAGATTTGGATGAATCCTAAATCTGATGGCGTTGAAGCACTTAACCAGCTACTGAAAACACCAATGGCACGTGAAGCAAGTGGTGAAGATCTTCTTCGTCGTCCCGAGATCAGTTATTCACAGTTAACAGAGCTGGAAGCCTTTGCCCCTGCACTGGAAGATCAACAGGCAGCGGAGCAGGTTGAGATCCAGGTTAAATACGAAGGTTACATCAAGCGCCAGCAGGAAGAGATCGAAAAATCTCTTCGTCATGAGCACACTAAGTTGCCTGCTGAGCTGGACTACAGTGCAGTGAAAGGTTTGTCTAACGAGGTAGTGGCTAAGCTATCAGAGGCGAAACCAGAAACTTTAGGTATTGCTTCGCGTATTTCAGGCATTACTCCGGCAGCAATATCAATTTTGCTGGTTCATTTGAAAAAGCACGGCATGCTGAAAAAAGGTGAGGAAGAGTAATGTCTCAACTAAGAACACAACTTGATGCATTGATCGCTCAGACTTCACTTGAGGTTTCCGATCAACAGCGCTCTCAGTTGGTTGGCTATGTCGAAATGCTCGACAAGTGGAACAAAGCTTACAACCTGACCTCTGTTCGCGATCCGCAAGAGATGTTAGTGAAACACATTATGGATAGCATAGTCGTTAGCACTCACTTACAGGGTGAGTCTTTTATCGACGTAGGTACTGGACCAGGGTTACCTGGTATTCCGCTGTCGATCATGAATCCTGATAAGCAATTTGTGTTGCTTGACAGCTTGGGTAAGCGAATTCGATTCATCAAACAGGTTCTTCACGAACTTAAGATTGAAAATGTGACGCCGGTTCAGAGTCGAGTTGAAGAGTATCTACCTGAAGATAAGTTTGATGCTGTACTAAGCCGAGCATTTGCGTCAATGACGGACATGGTCGAGTGGTGTCATCATCTGCCAAAATCTAACGGCGGACTTTTTCTTGCTCTCAAGGGACAATTACCACAGAGTGAGATTGAGCAATTACCTGAGTGGTGTTCTGTGACCGACATCAAAGCTTTGACTGTTCCTCAATTGGAAGGCGAGCGTCATCTAGTAATCTTATCGCGCAAGGAATAAAAGCGAGGTTCATTGTGGGAAAAATTGTAGCAATCGCCAACCAGAAAGGCGGGGTTGGTAAGACAACAACATGTATCAACCTGGCCGCATCAATGGCTGCAACCAAGCGTAAAGTCCTGGTGATTGATCTCGACCCGCAAGGTAACGCCACTATGGCTAGTGGCGTCGACAAATATCAGGTCGATGCCACCGCATATGAATTATTGGTTGAAGACGTACCGTTTGATGAAGTGGTGTGTCGCAAGACCTCCGGCAACTATGATTTGATTGCCGCAAACGGTGATGTCACTGCTGCAGAAATCAAACTGATGGAAGTCTTTGCCCGTGAAGTGCGTTTAAAACATGCACTGGAGTCAGTTCGCGATAACTATGATTTCATCTTTATCGATTGTCCTCCTTCTCTAAACCTTCTTACAATCAACGCTATGGCCGCAGCCGATTCGGTTTTGGTTCCAATGCAGTGTGAGTATTTTGCACTTGAAGGTTTAACCGCGCTAATGGATACGATCAGTAAGCTAGCTGCTGTTGTTAACGAAAATCTAAAAATTGAGGGGCTATTGCGTACTATGTATGACCCTCGCAACAGACTATCTAACGAAGTATCAGATCAACTTAAAAAGCACTTTGGCAACAAGGTGTACCGCACCGTTATTCCGCGTAATGTTCGCTTAGCAGAAGCGCCTAGTCATGGTAAACCTGCGATGTATTACGACAAATACTCCGCGGGCGCGAAAGCGTATCTTGCCTTGGCGGGAGAAATGCTTCGCCGCGAAGAAGTCCCTGCATAACGACAACCAAAGGAATTCCGTCTCATGTCTAAACGTGGTTTAGGTAAAGGGCTTGATGCCCTGCTTTCAACCAGTTCACTGGCGCGTGAAAAGCAACAGAGCGCCTTGCACAGTCAAGAACTGTCATCGGATGGTAATCTTACCGATTTAAACATTAATTGCCTTAAGCCTGGCATTTATCAGCCTCGTAAAGAGATGGAGCCTGAAGCGTTGGAAGAGTTAGCGGCTTCTATCGAATCTCAGGGAATTATCCAACCTATCGTTGTGCGTCAGGTTGAAAACGATAAGTTTGAAATCATTGCAGGTGAGCGTCGTTGGCGCGCAGCGCGCAAGGCGGGCTTAAAGCAAGTGCCGTGTGTGGTGAAAAATGTCGAAGATCGTGCAGCGATCGCTATGGCATTGATCGAAAATATTCAGCGCGAAGATCTGAATGTTATCGAAGAAGCGATCGCTTTGGATCGTTTGCAAGAAGAATTTAGTCTTACCCACCAGCAGGTGGCTGACGTTATCGGTAAGTCCCGTGCTGCGGTGAGTAACCTATTACGTCTAAATCAGCTAGAAAGTGACGTAAAGAGTCTGGTATCGGGTAATCAGCTCGATATGGGGCATGCTAGAGCCCTATTGGCGCTTGAAGGTGAGCAGCAAGTTGAAGTTGCTCAGCTGGTTGCTAAGAAGAAAATGACGGTTCGCCAGACAGAGCAATTAGTTAAAAAGTGCTTACAGCCAGAGCCTGAGGCAAAAACTGAGCCCCAAGACGCTGAGGCACAACAAATGTCACAAAAATTGAGTGAAATGCTTGGTGGCAAAGTGGCAATTGTGAGAGGTAGCAACGGGAAGTCGAAAGTGACGATTAGTCTTGATGAACCTCACAAATTAGAGCAACTAATTGCCAAGCTCGAAAGCTAAATGAGATAATTGATCTCAGTCAATATATGTAAAAAACGAATTTTTGTGCGAAAGTTGTCGGTTTGTAAACAAAATTGTAACTTTTTGCGGTGTTTTAATTGCAATCAGTTCGGCTCACCGTATAATTTTCGCCAATTTCCCAGCCCTGAGGTAGTTAAGCTGTGGATTTTACTAGAGGTACGAATACATGGTAGCTGCGTTAGCTAGACCAGGACGAGAGCTTGCAAAGCAATTGTTAATGATCCAGCTTAGCGCGGTTACACTATTGGCAGCAGGAATGGCGGTTGCTGTGAATGCTGAATGGGGACTTTCGGCGCTGATTGGTGGTGGCATTTTTGTCATTGCGAATACGGTTTTTGCGCTGTGTGCTTTTATGTTTAGTGGAGCTCGTGCTGCAAAGCGCATCGCGGCCTCTTTCTACACTGGTGAAGTACTAAAAATCCTCATAACGGTAGTTCTTTTTACCGTTGCCTACATGTATATGCAGGTGGAACTTGTTCCCCTTAAGCTAACCTATTTGCTGGCTCTAGGTATTAATATCTGTGCGCCAGTGCTATTCATTAACAACAAAAAATAGGATGAGTTATGGCTGCGCCAGGTGAAGCGCTAACGTCATCCGGATACATTGCCCACCACTTATCAAACCTTTCTTTAGCTAAGTTAGGCTTGGTAGCGGATGAAGCAAGTTTCTGGAACGTACATATCGATAGCCTGTTTTTTTCTTGGTTTACTGGTTTAATTTTCTTAGGAATTTTTTACAAAGTAGCGAAGAGAACTACAGCGGGTGTACCGGGTAAGCTTCAGTGTTTTGTTGAAATGATCGTTGAATTTGTCGCGGAAAACGTCAAAGACACGTTCCATGGACGCAACCCACTGATCGCGCCTTTAGCACTGACTATCTTTTGTTGGGTATTTTTGATGAACGTGATGGACTTAGTTCCGATCGACTTCTTACCTTACCCAGCAGAGCATTGGCTTGGTATTCCTTACCTTAAGGTTGTACCGTCAGCTGATGTTAATATCACCATGGCTATGGCTCTAGGCGTTTTTGCTCTGATGATTTACTACAGCATCAAAGTGAAAGGTCTAGGTGGATTCGCAAAAGAACTTGCTTTACATCCATTTAATCACCCAGTGATGATTCCGTTTAACCTACTGATTGAAGTTGTATCGCTACTAGCGAAACCTCTATCACTTGGTATGCGTCTATTCGGTAACATGTTCGCAGGTGAGGTTGTATTCATTCTTTGTGCGGCAATGCTACCATGGTACTTACAATGGATGGGTTCACTACCGTGGGCAATCTTCCATATCTTGGTTATTACGATTCAGGCTTTCGTGTTCATGATGTTGACAATTGTTTACCTGTCAATGGCACACGAAGACAGTGATCATTAATTTTATTTTTAAAGCTTTTTATTTGGGCACTAGCCAACAACTATAAATTGGAGATAGTAATGGAAACTTTACTGAGCTTTTCTGCAATCGCCGTAGGTATTATCGTCGGTCTTGCTTCTCTTGGTACAGCGATTGGTTTCGCACTTCTAGGTGGTAAATTCCTTGAAGGTGCTGCACGTCAACCAGAAATGGCTCCTATGCTACAAGTTAAGATGTTCATCATCGCTGGTCTACTTGATGCGGTTCCAATGATCGGTATCGTAATCGCACTTCTATTCACTTTCGCGAACCCATTCGTTGGTCAACTAGGTTAATCACTTTTAACTGTGGGCAAACTTCGGTTTGTCATTGATTAACACTAAGTCCGAATAGAAGGGGTAGCTGTTGTGAATATGAACGCAACTCTGCTAGGTCAAGCAATCTCGTTTGCACTATTTGTGTGGTTCTGCATGAAGTATGTATGGCCACCGTTGATGCAAGCGATTGAAGAACGTCAGAAGAAAATTGCTGACGGTCTACAAGCAGCTGAACGTGCTGCAAAAGACTTGGATCTAGCACAAGCAAACGCTTCTGATCAGTTGAAAGAAGCGAAGCGCACAGCAACTGAGATCATCGAGCAAGCGAACAAGCGTAAAGCTCAAATTCTAGATGAAGCTCGTGAGGAAGCTCAGACTGAACGTCAGAAAATCCTTACTCAAGCAGAAGCAGAACTTGAAGCCGAACGCAACCGTGCGCGTGATGAACTGCGCAAACAAGTTGCAACTCTGGCTGTAGCTGGTGCTGAGAAAATCCTTGAGCGTTCTATCGATAAAGATGCGCAAAAAGATATTCTCGACAACATTACTGCAAAACTTTAAGTCTGGGGGCGCATATGTCTGATTTGACTACAATCGCACGCCCCTATGCTAAAGCAGCCTTCGACTTTGCGGTAGATAAAGGCCAACTAGACCAATGGGGTCAAATGTTGTCTTTTGCTGCTGAAGTTGCCAAAAACGAGCAAATGAAAGAACTTTTAACGGGTTCTGTTTCAGCTGAGAAACTAGCTGAAGTGTTTGTTGCAGTTTGCGGCGATCAAGTTGATGCGCATGGCCAAAACCTTTTAAAGGTTATGGCTGAGAATGGTCGTCTAACGACCCTTCCTGATGTATGTGAACAGTTCTTCGCTCTTAAACAAGAGCATGAGAAAGAGATCGATGTTGAAGTTACTTCAGCAACAGAACTTTCTGATGAACAGCTTGCAAATATCGGCAGCAAACTTGAGCAGCGCCTTGAGCGCAAAGTAAAGCTGAATTGCAGTGTAGATGAGACCCTACTTGGTGGGGTTATAATTCGAGCCGGAGACTTAGTCATCGATGATTCAGCGCGTGGTCGTTTGAACCGCCTGAGCGATGCATTGCAGTCTTAATGGGGATTGGAGCATGCAACTTAATTCCACGGAAATTAGCGATCTAATCAAACAACGTATCGAGTCATTCGAAGTTGTTAGTGAAGCTCGCAACGAAGGTACTATCGTATCGGTAAGCGATGGTATCATCCGCATTCACGGCCTAGCGGACGTGATGCAAGGTGAAATGATTGAATTACCGGGTGGCCGTTATGCACTAGCACTTAACCTTGAGCGTGACTCGGTTGGTGCGGTAGTAATGGGCCCATATGCTGACCTTAAGGAAGGCATGAAAGTTACAGGTACTGGTCGTATTCTTGAAGTACCAGTTGGTCCTGAAATGCTTGGTCGTGTTGTAAACACGCTAGGTGAGCCAATTGATGGTAAAGGTCCAATCGAAGCGAAACTGACTTCGCCTGTAGAAGTAATCGCACCAGGTGTAATCGACCGTAAATCGGTAGACCAACCTGTGCAAACTGGTTACAAATCTGTTGACTCAATGATCCCAATCGGTCGTGGTCAGCGTGAGCTAGTAATCGGTGACCGTCAGACTGGTAAAACAGCGATGGCGATCGATGCGATTATCAACCAGAAAGACTCTGGTATTTTCTCAATCTACGTAGCAATCGGTCAGAAAGCATCGACTATCGCTAACGTAGTTCGCAAACTAGAAGAGCACGGCGCGCTAGCTAACACTATCGTTGTTGTTGCATCAGCTTCTGAATCTGCAGCGCTACAATACCTAGCGCCATACGCAGGTTGTGCGATGGGTGAATACTTCCGCGATCGCGGTGAAGACGCACTGATTGTTTATGATGATCTATCTAAGCAAGCAGTAGCTTACCGTCAGATCTCTCTACTACTAAAACGTCCACCAGGCCGTGAGGCATTCCCAGGTGATGTATTCTACTTACACTCACGTCTACTAGAGCGTGCTGCTCGAGTAAGTGAAGAGTACGTAGAAAAATTCACTAACGGTGAAGTGAAAGGTAAGACTGGTTCTCTAACTGCTCTTCCTATCATCGAAACTCAAGCAGGTGACGTTTCAGCATTCGTACCGACTAACGTAATCTCGATTACCGATGGTCAGATCTTCCTACAAACTGAGCTATTCAACGCGGGTGTACGTCCAGCTGTTGACCCAGGTATCTCAGTATCTCGTGTAGGTGGTTCAGCGCAAACGAAAATCATCAAGAAGCTATCTGGCGGTATCCGTACTGCACTAGCTCAGTACCGTGAACTAGCGGCATTCGCACAGTTCTCTTCTGACCTTGATGACGCGACAAAGAAACAGCTAGACCACGGTCAAAAAGTTACAGAACTAATGAAGCAGAAGCAGTACGCTCCAATGTCTGTATTTGACCAAGCACTAGTTATCTTTGCGGCAGAGCGCGGCTATTTAGCAGATGTTGAACTAAGCAAACTGCTAGATTTCGAAGCGGCTCTACTATCGTACGCTCGCGGTCAATACGCTGAATTTGCAGCTGAGATCGACAAGACGGGTGCATACAACGATGAAGTTGAAGCGCAGCTTAAGAAGCTGACGGACGACTTCGTAGCAACCCAAACTTGGTAATAGGTCGGTGGCAGTCTCTGCCACCAACTAATGGAGAGTAACGATGGCCGGCGCAAAAGAGATACGTAATAAAATCGGTAGTGTTAAAAGCACACAGAAAATTACGAAAGCGATGGAAATGGTAGCAGCTTCAAAAATGCGTCGTTCTCAAGATGCAATGGAAGCTTCTCGTCCATACGCTGAAACAATGCGTAAAGTGATCGGTCACGTGGCAAACGCGAACCTAGAGTACCGTCATCCGTACCTAGAAGAGCGTGAAGCTAAGCGAGTTGGTTACATCATCGTTTCTACAGACCGTGGCCTGTGTGGCGGCTTGAACATCAACGTGTTCAAAAAAGCTGTAACAGACATGCAGGCTTGGAAACAGAAAGGTGCTGAGGTTGAACTAGCAGTCGTTGGTTCTAAAGCAACAGCATTTTTCAACAACAGTGGCGCGAAAGTAGCTGCTCAGGTTTCTGGTCTGGGTGACCACCCAAGCCTAGAAGACCTTATCGGTTCTGTAAGCGTAATGCTGAAGAAATACGATGAAGGTGAATTGGACCGTCTGTATGTAGTGTTCAACAAATTTGTGAACACCATGGTTCAAGAACCAACGATCGATCAATTGCTACCTTTGCCTAAATCAGATAGCGAAGAGATGCAGCGTGAGCATTCATGGGATTACATCTATGAGCCTGAACCAAAACCTCTACTAGATACACTTCTAGTGCGTTATGTAGAGTCTCAGGTTTACCAGGGTGTAGTTGAGAACCTTGCTTGTGAGCAAGCGGCTCGAATGATTGCGATGAAAGCTGCAACGGATAACGCCAGCAACCTGATTGAAGACTTAGAACTTGTGTACAACAAAGCCCGTCAGGCTGCGATTACACAAGAACTGTCGGAAATCGTTTCAGGTGCTGCAGCGGTTTAAGCTTAGGTAAAACGAAATAGTTTAGAGGATTAACGATGGCTACAGGTAAGATCGTACAGATCATCGGTGCGGTAGTCGACGTAGAGTTCCCACAGAGCGAAGTACCTAGTGTATATGACGCTCTAAACGTTACGGACTCAAAAGAGCGTCTAGTTCTTGAAGTTCAGCAACAGCTAGGCGGTGGCGTAGTTCGTTGTATCGTAATGGGTAGCTCTGATGGTTTACGTCGTGGAGTTGAAGTTGTAAATACTGGCGCTCCAATTTCAGTACCAGTAGGTACTAAGACCCTTGGTCGTATCATGAACGTACTTGGTGATGCGATTGATGAGTGTGGTGAGATCGGTGCAGAAGAGACTTACTCTATTCACCGTGAAGCACCAAGCTACGAAGAGCAATCTAACGAAACTGCTCTACTAGAAACTGGCGTTAAAGTAATCGACCTGGTTTGTCCATTCGCTAAGGGTGGTAAAATCGGTCTATTCGGTGGTGCAGGTGTAGGTAAGACCGTTAACATGATGGAACTTATCAACAACATCGCACTACAACACTCTGGTCTTTCTGTATTCGCAGGTGTAGGTGAGCGTACTCGTGAGGGTAACGACTTCTACTTCGAAATGCAGGAAGCTGGCGTTGTAAACGTAGAGAAGCCAGAAGAATCGAAAGTAGCGATGGTTTACGGTCAGATGAACGAGCCACCAGGCAACCGTCTTCGTGTTGCACTGACTGGTCTAACAATGGCAGAGCGTTTCCGTGACGAAGGTCGTGACGTTCTACTGTTCGTTGATAACATCTACCGTTACACGCTAGCAGGTACAGAAGTATCAGCACTTCTAGGCCGTATGCCTTCTGCGGTAGGTTACCAGCCTACACTAGCAGAAGAGATGGGTGTTCTACAGGAGCGTATCACGTCAACTAAGCAAGGTTCTATCACGTCTGTACAGGCGGTATACGTACCTGCGGATGACTTGACTGACCCGTCTCCAGCAACAACGTTCGCGCACTTAGATGCAACGGTTGTACTTAACCGTAACATCGCTGCAATGGGTCTATACCCAGCGATCGACCCACTAGATTCGACGTCTCGTCAGCTTGACCCTCTAGTAGTAGGTCAAGAGCACTACGACACAGCTCGTGGCGTTCAGCAGACACTTCAGCGTTATAAAGAGCTGAAAGACATCATCGCGATTCTAGGTATGGACGAGCTATCTGAAGAAGATAAGCAAGTTGTATCTCGTGCACGTAAGATTGAGCGTTTCCTAACTCAGCCTTACCACGTAGCGGAAGTATTTACTGGCGACCCAGGTGTTTACGTACCTCTTAAAGAGACTCTACGTGGCTTCAAAGGTCTTCTAGCTGGTGATTACGATGACATTCCAGAGCAAGCGTTCATGTACTGCGGTACTATCGACGATGCTATCGAGAATGCTAAGAAGCTATAAGGCTAACTAGGAGGCGATATGGCAGCAATAACCTTTCACCTAGACGTAGTAAGCGCTGAAAAGAAAATCTTTTCTGGCCTTGTTGAAACGTTTCAGGTGACCGGTAGCGAAGGTGAGCTTGGTATTTTCCATGGCCACACGCCGCTGCTGACCGCTATTAAGCCTGGTATGGTGCGTATTGTTAAGCAGCACGGCCACGAAGAAATTATTTATGTTTCTGGTGGTATGGTAGAAGTTCAGCCTGGTACAGCGACTGTACTGGCTGATACCGCTATCCGTGGTGAAGAACTAGACGCAGCGAAGGCAGAGGAAGCTAAACGTCGTGCTGAGGAGAATATCCAGAATCAGCATGGCGATATGGACTTCGCTCAAGCGGCCAGTGAACTGGCTAAAGCCATTGCTCAGCTACGAGTTATCGAGCTGACAAAACAGCGTCGTTAATCAACAACGTTGTTTTGATAAGTGATAAAGGCGGTCGTAAGACCGCCTTTTTGCTTATTTTTTAACGGAAATTTTTCCTAATCAATTAACTAATCTAAGATTAGTGTCTAAAATACCCCTCAGATTTAGAACAACGTCCAATAGGTAACTCAATGAAATTTAGCGCGGTCATTCTCGCGGCGGGTAAAGGCACTCGCATGTATTCTAATAAGCCAAAAGTGCTGCATACGCTAGCGGGCAAACCAATGGTTAAGCATGTTATCGATACTTGTAACGGCTTAGGCGCGCAAAACATTCATTTAGTCTATGGTCATGGTGGCGATCAAATGCAAGCTGAGCTTGCCGGTGAAACGGTAAACTGGGTTCTGCAGGCGGATCAGCTAGGTACTGGACACGCAGTTGATCAGGCATCACCACAATTTGAAGATGATGAAAAGATCCTGGTTCTTTACGGTGATGTACCTCTTATCTCAGAAGAGACCATTGAAAGCCTGCTGGATGCACAGCCAACAGGCGGTATCGCGCTGTTAACCGTCGTGCTTGATAATCCAATGGGTTATGGCCGTATCGTGCGTCGCAATGGCCCTGTTGTTGCCATCGTTGAGCAGAAAGATGCGACTGAAGAGCAGAAGCTGATAAAAGAGATTAACACTGGTGTAATGGTTGCTACTGGCGGTGATCTTAAGCGTTGGTTGTCTGGTCTGAATAACAATAACGCTCAGGGTGAATACTACTTAACGGATGTAATCGCAGCGGCTCACGATGAAGGTCGTGCGGTAGAAGCTGTTCATCCGGTAAACCCAATTGAAGTAGAAGGCGTTAACGACCGTGCTCAGCTAGCTCGTCTAGAGCGTGCTTTCCAGTCGATGCAGGCACAAAAGCTACTAGAGCAGGGCGTAATGCTACGTGATCCAGCACGATTCGACCTGCGCGGTGAGCTTCAGTGTGGTATGGACTGTGAAATTGACGCTAACGTTATTATCGAAGGCAATGTATCGCTGGGTGATAACGTAGTAATTGGTACTGGCTGTGTACTTAAAGACTGTGAAATTGACGACAATACGATTGTTCGCCCTTACAGTGTGATTGAAGGTGCGACAGTTGGTGAAGAGTGTACTGTTGGTCCATTCACTCGTCTTCGTCCTGGTGCAGAACTGCGTAACGATGCTCACGTCGGTAACTTTGTCGAAGTTAAGAATGCTCGTATTGGTGAAGGCTCTAAAGCGAACCATCTTACTTATCTGGGTGATGCAGAAATTGGTCAGCGTACGAATGTAGGTGCTGGCGTGATCACGTGTAACTACGACGGTGCTAACAAGTTTAAAACTGTGATTGGTAACGATGTGTTTGTTGGCTCTGATTGTCAGCTGGTGGCACCAGTAACGATTGCTGATGGCGCTACAGTTGGCGCAGGTACCACGTTGACCAAAGATGTTGCTGAAGGTGAGTTAGTCATCACTCGCGCGAAAGAGCGCAAAATATCTGGTTGGCAACGTCCGGTTAAGCAAAAATAACCTAACTAACAGAATATAAAAAGCCGCTATTTGATAGCGGCTTTTTTGCATTCAGGTGACTAGTGACTCGGAACTTCAATACGCTTTTCTAGCCAGCGTACTGCTTGGGAGACAATCAATATCAACACCAAATACTCAAGCACAAGGAAAGTATAAATCTCTAAAGGTAAGTACTCATTAACCACCAGCTCATTGGCTCGGCGGGTTAAGTCACTCAGCCCGATGACACTGACTAGCGAGCTCATCTTAAGAATGTAGACGAACTGGTTGCCAAGAGGCGGTAGGATTTGTCGAAATGCCTGAGGAAGAATCACTAAACGCATTTTCTGCCAATAGTTTAAACCAAGTGCTTCCGCCGCTTCATGTTGCCCACGGTTAATCGCCTGGATCCCACCTCGAAAAACTTCTGCCATAAAAGCACTTTCTGCAATCGTCAACGCAATCACACCTGCCCAGAAATGATTCAAGCTCACATCCAGTAAGGTTGGCATTCCGTAGTACACCCAAAGCAGCAGGACTAAGACCGGAATTGAGCGGATTGACTCAACATAGATACGATTAATCGCTCTCAGAGGTTTTAGTGGTGATAGAGCTGGCAAAGAAACTATAAAGCCCAGAGTCATGGCTAATACCATACTCAGCAGAGAAACCTGTATCGTGTCACTAAATCCAGCGACTAAGAATTTAAGGTTGGTTTGGCCTTGTTCAGTAGTGGGATCTAATACATACCAGCCCCATTGATAATCGGAGCAGCCAGTCAGGAGCAGGACGGAAATAATCGATAAATAACGAGAAGTCACATTACACCTTGTATTGACTAATAAAATTCCTTTGTTGCTGCTATGTTATCAAATGAATCGACATTAAGCGTAACTACTTTAGGGATTTATAGAATGAAGAAATATATCTTAGCACTTGGAATGTGCTTACTGTCTGTTGGTCAGGCTATGGCTGAAACAAGCCGACTGCACGATATTCTTGATAAAGGTGTCTTGCGTGTCGGAACGACAGGCGATTGGAACCCAATGACGATGAAGGATCCAGCTACGAACAGCTATCGTGGTTTTGATATCGATGTCACCACTGAACTGGCTAAAGATTTAGGTGTAGAAGTCGAATACGTTGCCACTGACTGGAAGACTCTGGTTAACGGTATCACGGCCAACAAGTATGACATTACTGGTAGTGCTTCGCTGAATATGTCGCGTGCTAAAGTTGCAGGTTACAGCCAGCCTTATTTTTATCTGGCTTTTGTTCCTGTGGTGCAGAAAAAGGATTTAGCAAAGTTCTCTGACTGGGGGGATTTCGATAAGGCTGAAGTTAAAGTTGCAGCGACTTTGGGTACAGTTCAAGAGAAGATGGTTAAAGAATTCTTCCCATCGGCACAACATATTGTCATTGAAGCGCCAGCTCGAGACTTTCAAGAGTTGCTCGCTCGCCGTGCTGATGTCTCTGTTACCTCAAACGTAGAAGCGGCAACGCTGGTGGAGAAATTTAAACAACTGGCTATTGTTCCGGTTAAAGAACCACGTAAACCTACACCAATTGCGATGCTGTTACCGCAAGATGACCAAGTGTGGATTAACTACCTGAACCACTGGGTTGAACTGAAGAAAACGCAAGGCTTCTTTAAGCGCACCGCCGAAAAGTGGGGCCTGAAGAGTTTGTAATTACTTACTATAAAAAGAGCCGCATAGAGCGGCTCTTTTTATTATCGATTATTCGTCACTGACAACGCGTGCATTGTCTGGAGTGGTAAAGTGCTGAGACAGTTCACGGTTAGAAATGATATAACCTGCCCACAAACCACCCATACAGATGATGATGGCAATACCTGTTACGAACTGAGCCTGACTTGCCATCGCAGCAACCAGAGCACTTGATAGGCTGCTCACACAAATTTGGACACTGTTCTGCAGACCCGCTGCAGTTGCAGGGCTCTGTTTTGCACTGGCTAGTGCACGGTTTACTACGATTGGGTAAAGTGCACCGTTAGCGACAGCAATCAAACAGAATGGCGCCAGAATTGGCCAGATTGAGCTCAGTTGCCATTGTGAAGCGATAAAAATCAGCAGAGAGGCGACACTAAACAAGCCAATTAGCTGGCGAAGTACTTTCTCATCACCAAATTTTTTCACACCGACTTTGCCAAGGTAACCACCAGCCATAAAGGCGATTGTTTGTGGAATAAAGCTCAGACCGATATCTTTTGCTTCATAACCTAGCTGAGCCATGATTTCTGGCATACCGGTCAGGTAAGCAAAGAATGCTGCCGAAGCCGTAGCAAACATAAACACGTTGCCCAGATACGTTTTTGAGCCCAGCAGTGCTTTGATATCGCTAGAAACGCTGGTTTGCTTAGCTTCAACTTGCTCGTTGCGCTGCATCATTGTCGCAGCAACCAGAACAACACCAACCGCAGTCAGAGTGAAAAAGATACTGTGCCAGCCAAAGCTATCCGCAAGCAGAACGCCTAACTGAGGCGCCAGAGCTGGAGACAGCGCAACTAAAGGCATGATTGTGGCAAAGATCTGTTGGCTACTGCTTGAGTAACGCTTGATAACCATTGCCTGCCAGATAACAGCAGGAGCACAAACACCAATAGCCTGTACAAAGCGTAAGGTCAGCAATTGCCATACTTGATCGCTAAATGCTAAACCTAGTGAGGCCAGGGTAAAGATGACCAGACCAGCGGCTAGTGTATTGCGGTGACCAAATTTATCAGAAGCCAGACCCCATAAAAGCTGGCCGATAGCCATACCCGAAAGGAATACCGTTAAAGAGAGTGCGATCTGTTCGGGGCCAGTAGCAAAATCAGCTTCCATCGTTTTGAAAGCTGGCAAATACATGTCAGTGGCAACAAAGCCAAGCATAGACAGGGCTGCAAGGTAGAATAGTTGTAGTTTTGAAATTTTCATGATTATTCCAATCAAATTATTTAATCATTAATTACTCAGTATCAGTTGGCGCCAACCCTGATTTGTTTGCGTTGCCATTCTATTTTTCGATTTGTTGGAAATAAAACGCTAAAATTGTTAGTTATCAATCAAAAAAATTGAAAGGTTGTACATTATGTACTCAAAGTCCTCGTTGGAGATGCTGGATACGGTTGCCCGCTTAGGGAGTTTTACTGCGGCTGCAGAGGTATTGCACAAGGTGCCCTCTGCAATTAGCTATGGCGTTCGCCAGGTAGAGCAGGAGTTGGATGTTGTGCTGTTTCGCCGCTTACCGAGAAAAGTAGAGCTGACTCCAGCGGGAGAGCTGTTTATTGCTGAGGCTCGTATGCTTCTCAGGCAGATGGCAGAAATTCAGTCTCAAACGCGTCGCGTAGCTCATGGCTGGCAGTCAACGCTCAAATTGACCTTAGATAATGTTGTTAAACTCGATAAGCTCAAGCCCTTGGTCGAAAGCTTCTATCAAGAATTCGAGTTCGCTGAGCTACAAATAAATATGGAAGTATTTAATGGCTCGTGGGAGGCGATTGCTCAAGAGCGTGCAGATATTGTGATTGGTGCAACTTCCGCAATACCGGTTGGCGGTGACTTTGAAGTCAGGGATATGGGCGTTCTTGATTGGGCGTTTGTTATGTCTCCAGCGCATCCATGTGTCAGGGAACAGTACCTTTCCGAAGAGTTTGTTAGTCAGTTTCCGGCGATTTGTCTCGATGATACCTCCAGTGTGCTACCGAAGCGTCATACTGGTCACTATCCTAAACAGCGCCGACTGTTGCTGCCAAACTGGTACAGCGCTATCGAATGTTTGAAAAACGGGGTTGGTGTTGGTTATATGCCTCGACATATTGCGATGCCATTGATTCATGATGGTGTGCTGGTGGAGAAGACATTGCCTGATGAAAAACCACTTAGTCAGTGTTGTCTGGTATGGCGCAAAGATGATAACCATAAACTGATCCAATGGATGATTGATTACTTAGGATCTTCGAACCAGTTGCATCAAGACTGGCTGAAGTATTGATCAAATAAAAAACGCCAGCTAATGCTGGCGTTTTCGATCTTTTAAGCTTGTATTACGGACGCTCAAATACGGTAGCGATCCCCTGACCCAGACCGATACACATAGTCGCCAGACCGTACTTGGCGTCTTTGGCTTCCATCAGGTTAATCAGTGTCGTTGAGATACGAGAACCTGAACAACCAAGTGGGTGGCCTAGAGCAATAGCACCGCCGTTGAGGTTAACTTTCTCGTCCATTACATCTAGCAGACCCAGATCTTTCGCACATGGCAGTGATTGGGCTGCAAAAGCTTCATTAAGTTCAACCACATCCATATCTTCGATAGAAAGACCAGCGCGCTTCAGGGCTTTCTGGGTCGCAGGTACTGGACCGTAACCCATGATAGATGGATCGCAACCCGCAATCGCCATACCTTTAATGCGAGCACGGATAGTTAAGCCTAACTCGTTAGCTTTCTCTTCACTCATGATCAGCATCGCTGAAGCACCATCTGAAAGAGCAGAAGAAGTACCCGCTGTCACTGTGCCGTTAGCAGGATCGAACACCGGGCGAAGCTGGGACAGGCCTTCGACAGATGTTTCAGGGCGAATGACTTCATCATGGTCAAGAGTAAACAGAGTACCGTCAGCAGCATGACCTTCAGTTGGCAGAATTTCGTTCTTAAAACGACCTTCTACTGTCGCAGCATGTGCGCGAGCGTGTGAACGCGCAGCAAACTCATCTTGCTGTTCGCGGCTAATACCATGTAGCTTACCAAGCATTTCTGCTGTTAAGCCCATCATACCTGCAGCTTTAGCTACGTTCTTAGACATGCCTGGGTGGAAGTCGACACCATGGTTCATTGGTACATGACCCATATGCTCCACACCACCGATTAAACAGATTTCCGCATCACCAGTCATGATTGCGCGTGTGCCATCATGCAGTGCTTGCATTGATGAACCACACAGGCGGTTTACCGTAACAGCGCCAATTTCAATAGGCAGGCCAGCAAGCAGAGCGGCATTACGAGCAACGTTAAAACCTTGCTCAAGAGTCTGCTGTACACAGCCCCAGTAGATATCTTCAATTTCGCTCGGGTTAACCTGAGGGTTACGTGCCAGAATACCTTTCATTAGATGTGCAGAAAGATCTTCAGCTCGAGTATGACGGAAAGCACCACCTTTAGAGCGACCCATTGGAGTACGTAGACAATCTACAATAACAACATTTCTTTTATGCATAGACATTTGTGAATCTCTCCTTAGATTGAACCTTGCTGTTGAGTGCCGTAGAAGGTTTCACCCTTAGCTGCCATATCGATAAGTAGCTGAGGAGCCTGATACATAGCACCCAGATCAGCGTACTTCTTGGTCATTTCGACAAACTCAGCAATGCCGATGCTGTCTAAGTAGCGGAATACGCCACCACGGAAAGGAGGGAAGCCTAGTCCGTAAACTAATGCCATATCTGCTTCTTGTGGTGAAGCAATGATATTCTCTTGTAAACACAGTACGACTTCGTTGATCATTGGAACCATCATACGTTCAATAATGGTTTGCTCATCGAACTCGCCTGGTGCGCTGCATACGTCAGCAAGAACAGGTAAGATCTCGTCACTGAAGGTTTTCTTCGGCTTACCGCGTTTATCTACACTGTAGCTGTAGAAACCGCTGCCATTCTTCTGACCGTATTTATCTGCTTCGAACAGTGCATCAATCGCGTCACGTTCAGATTTACCCATTCTTTCAGGGAAACCTTGCGCCATAACCGCTTGAGCATGATGAGCTGTATCAATACCAACCACATCAAGTAGGTATGCAGGGCCCATTGGCCAGCCAAACTTACGCTCCATGATCTTGTCAATCTTAGTGAAATCAGCACCATCGCTAAGAAGCTTGCTAAAGCCTCCGAAATACGGGAATAGAACGCGGTTTACAAAGAACCCTGGGCAGTCATTAACAACAATTGGAGATTTGCCCATCTTAGCGGCGTAAGCGACTACTCGGTTGATGGTTTCATCAGAGGTGTGCTCACCGCGGATGATCTCAACTAATGGCATTCTGTGAACCGGGTTGAAGAAGTGCATACCACAGAAGTTTTCTGGACGCTTAAGTGACTTCGCGAGCAGGTTGATTGGAATCGTTGAAGTATTTGAAGTGATAACGGTATCTTCACTAACGTGAGATTCTACTTCGCTAAGTACTGCAGCTTTCACTTTTGGGTTTTCAACGACAGCTTCAACAATAACATCGGAGTTCTCGATACCTGCGTAGTGTAGGCTAGGAGTTATCGACGCCAGAATACCAGCCATCTTGAAACCGTCGATGCGGCCACGAGACAGGCGTTTGTTTAATAGCTTAGAGGCCTCAGTCATCCCTAAATCAAGTGATGGCTGAGCGATGTCTTTCATTAGTACAGGCACGCCTTTCAGTGCCGACTGGTAAGCAATACCGCCACCCATGATGCCTGCGCCCAGAACCGCCGCACGTTGTGTATCTTTGCTTGCTGACTTAGCCGCTTTTTTAGCGATACCTTTGATGTACTGGTCGTTGAGGAATAAGCCAACTAAAGACTTCGCTTCCTCTGATTTTGCCAGTTTTACAAAGTATCCGCGTTCAATATCTAGTGCTTCGTTACGAGCGAATCGGGCACCTTCTTCTATTGTTTTAACCGCAGTCATTGGCGCTGGGTAGTGTGGTCCTGCTTTTTGCGCAACCAAACCTTTCGCCATAGTGAAGCTCATCATTGCTTCGAGTTTGCTTAGTGATAGAGAAGACGTTTTTTGTTTACGGCGCTCTTTCCAATCTAGCTTTTCGTTTATAGCTTGAGTAAGCGTAGTAATCGCAGATTCGTAAAGAGCGTCTGTTTCGACAATGGCATCTAGCAGGCCAATTTTCAGTGCTTCATCTGCACGGCAAGCTTTACCTTGAGTAATGACTTCCATTGCACTATCCGCACCAATCACTCGTGGTAAACGAACACAGCCGCCAAAACCAGGCATGATTCCGAGTTTTGTTTCAGGCAGACCGATGCTGGTGGTTTTATCACCAATACGCATATCTGTAGCGAGTACACACTCACATCCGCCACCTAGAGTATGGCCTTTCAGTACAGATAGCGTAGGTACAGGTAAATCTTCAAGTTTGTTAAAGATGCTATTGGCAAATTGTAGCCACTGGTCGAGTTCAGCTTCGGGCTTGGCAAACAGGCCTAAAAACTCAGTGATATCTGCGCCAACTATAAACGCATCTTTATCTGAGGTCAGTAGTAGACCTTTTAGAGAGCTATGCGCGTATAAGGCATCTAAAGCTTTATCAAGTGATTCAAGAGTGGCAAGGTCGAGCTTATTGACAGACGCTGGTGCACAGAAGCTCAGTTCAGCGATTCCATCTTGTAATTCCTTTACCTGTAGGTTTTTGGCTTGGTAAATCATTGTCTATCTCCATGACATACAATCTTGGATTGCGTGTATAGCATCTCAAACAGATAACACCTTTGGGTGTCGTTGACGTGAGCTGCTATAAAGGAAAGTGGTTTTATTTTTATTCTGGTTAGACCAGTTGTTTTAGTTTGGACTTGCCTTTGGTTAAATTCAACACATTTTTTAAACAAGTGTTTAACATTGTGCGCTCGTACATATCTTAGGCGACGTTAAAATAGCTCTCATGCTACACTGACCGGACAATCCCAATTGAACTGACAACATGAATGACCAGCCATATCTGATCCCTGCACAAGCTGCTAGTTTTGAAGAAGAAATTAAAAAAAGCGTCTTTATCACTTATCTCGCACATACCCCTTCGATTGAAGCAGCGAAAGCGTTTGTTGAGCAGATAAAAGCCAAGCACGCAGATGCGCGACATAATTGCTGGGGTTTTGTTGCGGGTCGTCCGGAAGACTCCATGAAGTGGGGTTTTAGTGATGATGGAGAACCTTCAGGCACTGCAGGGAAACCAATACTTGCGCAATTGTCTGGTTCTGGGGTTGGTGAAATCACAGCTGTGGTAACACGTTACTCCGGGGGAATAAAGCTTGGTACAGGTGGACTGGTTAAAGCTTATGGAGGCGGAGTGCAGCAAGCTCTCAAGTTGCTTCAAACAATTGAGAAAAAAATAACCACAGAGCTATTACTAGAGTTAGACTATGGGTTTATGCCGATTGCGCAATCACTCTTGCCTCAATTCGGAGCACAAGAGGTGAGTGCAGACTACAGCGAGTCGGTTAAAATGGTTGTAGAGATAGAAGTCCGTCAGGTCGCTGACTTTACTCAGACCATCATAAATAAAAGCGCTGCCAAGGTGCAGATAACACCCTTGGACAAACTATAAAGATAATCAGGAAGTCGGAAGCTACGCTTCATAAATCAGTCTATTCATGCA
Source organism: Vibrio brasiliensis LMG 20546 (assembly GCF_000189255.1). Classification (GTDB taxonomy): domain Bacteria; phylum Pseudomonadota; class Gammaproteobacteria; order Enterobacterales; family Vibrionaceae; genus Vibrio; species Vibrio brasiliensis. The sequence continues at coordinate 21,366 of NZ_AEVS01000057.1, forward strand.
ATTTCGATCAATTATTCGCATCGTAGGGCTTCTGCTCGCCCTCTTCAGCATCACTATGCTCGCTCCGGCGTTAGTCGCTCTGATCTATCGCGATGGTGCAGGTGTGCCTTTTGTTACCACCTTCTTTGTACTGTTGTTTTGTGGTGCTGTTTGCTGGTTCCCTAATCGCCATCATAAACATGAGTTAAAGGCTAGGGATGGCTTCCTGATCGTTGTTTTGTTCTGGACGGTACTAGGGAGCGCGGGTTCCATACCGTTCTTGATTGCAGACAACCCTAACGTTTCAGTCACTGATGCCTTCTTTGAATCCTTCTCAGCACTGACGACGACTGGTGCAACGGTTATTGTTGGTTTAGACGAGTTACCTAAAGCGATACTGTTCTATCGTCAGTTCCTACAATGGTTTGGTGGCATGGGGATAATCGTATTGGCAGTAGCCATCCTACCTGTGCTGGGTATCGGTGGTATGCAGCTATATCGAGCTGAGATCCCAGGTCCGGTCAAAGACTCTAAGATGACCCCAAGAATCGCTGAAACAGCCAAGGCGCTATGGTATATCTACCTTAGCTTGACGATTGCTTGTGCTGTCGCGTTCTGGTTTGCCGGTATGACACCATTTGATGCAATTGGGCATAGCTTCTCTACTATCGCGATTGGTGGCTTCTCTACCCACGACGCAAGTATGGGGCACTTTAATAGTTATGCGATTAACATGATCACGGTAGTGTTCTTGCTTATCTCCGCATGTAACTACTCACTTCACTTCGCTGCATTTGCATCTGGTGGCGTGCATCCAAAATACTACTGGAAAGATCCTGAGTTCAGAGCCTTTGTCTTTATTCAGATATTGCTGTTTATCGTCTGCTTCTTAATTTTGTTGAACCATCACTCATATGGTTCGATTTATGACGCTTTTGATCAGGCGTTGTTTCAGACCGTTTCTATTTCTACTACTGCGGGATTTACAACAACTGGATTTGCAGACTGGCCACTGTTTTTACCTGTTCTACTACTTTTCTCTTCCTTTATTGGTGGTTGTGCAGGTTCTACAGGCGGTGGTATGAAGGTTATCCGTATCCTGTTGCTAACACTACAGGGTGTTCGTGAGCTTAAGCGTTTGGTTCACCCGCGCGCTGTTTACACCATCAAGGTCGGCGGTAGTGCACTACCACAACGAGTCGTTGATGCTGTATGGGGGTTCTTCTCAGCATATGCGTTGGTGTTTGTTGTTTGTATGCTAGGACTGATTGCAACCGGTATGGATGAACTTAGTGCGTTTTCTGCCGTAGCAGCAACATTGAATAACTTAGGTCCGGGTCTTGGTGAAGTCGCGCTGCACTTTGGCGACGTTAATGACAAAGCAAAATGGGTACTGATCGTATCCATGCTATTTGGACGACTAGAAATCTTTACTTTATTAATTTTACTTACGCCGACATTCTGGCGTAGCTAAGGAGACAATGTGGCCAAAGCATTATTCCTTTACTCAACACGTGAAGGTCAAACTAAGAAAATCTTCCAACACATCGATGGACAGCTTGATGGTTATGATTGTGATTTTGTCGACCTTCATACTATAGATGACATTGATTTCGAAAAGTATGAACGTGTGCTGGTTGGTGCCTCTATTAGATATGGTCACCTTAATAAGAAGCTATATCAGTTTATTCAAAGAAACTTAAAGGCTCTTCAAACCAGCAAAGCCGCTTTCTTTTGTGTCAACCTGACCGCTAGAAAAGAAGACCAGGGTAAAGATACGCCTGAAGGTAGTGCTTATATAAAGACGTTTCTTAAAAAGTCACCGTGGCAACCTGAGTTAATTGGTGTGTTCGCTGGTGCTCTCTACTATCCGCGTTACAACTGGTTTGACAGAACCATGATTAAATTCATTATGAGTATGACGGGCGGAGAGACCGATACCAGTAAGGAAGTCGAGTACACTAACTGGGAAAAAGTCACTCTCTTTGCCAATAAGTTTAAAGATATGTAAAGAAAAGGGCATTTTTTAGCACTTTTAGATCGAAATTTAATCGAACAACAAAAAAGTAAGAAAAAACACAAAAAAGGGGTTGCCAAGTTTCTGCCGATCTCTATAATGCCCCCTCGCTGACACGGGAACGGTTCGAAAGAAACGAAAGCCCAGTTAGCAAGGTCAATTAGCCAAGCGGAAACGCTTGAAAAAAGTTTGAAAAAAGTGGTTGACACTAAACTTTATCTCGCTAAAATGGCCGTCCGATTTGAGCGGAGCGCGTAGTTCGAAGCTCAGTCGGAA
>NZ_AEVS01000056.1 GCF_000189255.1 Vibrio brasiliensis LMG 20546
ATCACCAAATGCGTAACAATGAAAACACATTACATTAACGTGAAATTGATCCCATGCAGTAGCTCAATACAGCTTCGGTCAAACGTGCCACCCATACTAATCTGCACGCATAGGAATGAAGTGTTATATCTCTATATCGTCAACAAAATTTAACTCATTGCTATTATTTTTCGGAGTATTAAGTACTTCATCGACAATACTTCCGTCAGTAGAATACCGCTTAGTCGTACGATAAATACCGACATAATTGTTTTTATTATTCAGTTTATTTTAATTGACTATTTTTAATGACAGTATTTCAATACAAATGACCTCATCCAAATTAATGTATCAAACAAGAATCAATCGAATTAAAATGGCTTAGTATCCCATTTTAATATACTAAACTCGCTACAGTTATTGAATGAAGAGTCAATATTATGCAGCATGTCTTTATTGGCTAACTAGATATATAGTTTTAAATCTATGAATGAAAAAGAACTCATCAGTAAAATAAGAATTAAGAGGCAGTCTCTAGGGATGACCCAAGATGACTTAGCTCAACTATGTAATACATCTCCTTCTCATATATGCAGAATTGAAAATGGTCAGTCTAGCCCTAAACTAAGTACTTTGATTAGGATCTACGACACTCTGTTAATATCAATGAGTATCAGTAGTGAAGAGATTCATACAAGATAAACAAGTCGTGAATCAGCTTCCTTCAATCCATTGTTCTAGCACACTTTCCCTGTTCTTTTCTGTCCGTTCGAACGCACCAAAATCTGCTCAATACGACAAAGCTTGGTACTGCGCGACGCAATAGCGCAGCTATAAAAAGCTAGGAGGCTCGAAGGCAATGAATATCGTTTTCTACCGTGGGTACCAGATTTACCACAAAAACTGCGAGTATTATTTTACTGTTCGCTCTGTAGACAAAAGGAGCAACAGCAATAAAGTCTATGTATCGAGAAATCTATTTACAATACATAAACTCATAGATGAGATGATAGAGTATCAGGTCATTGGTAAAGAGTTCGATTCGATGTGTTTAGGAGAAGAGCGCATTAACACTTCACTGAACTGGATAAAACAGTTGTAGCGTATCCTGCATAACAGTCGACTTAGTCAGCTTGCTATTAAACGAGAGGTTATTTGAGATCTACGCGACTTGTTCTCGAAGTCGTGCAAAGAATACCGGATATTTGTTCTTTATGTGGCGCTGTTCATCAACCATAATTTTGAATGTCGGGCCTTTGCGCAACTGAATAATGACCTCGTCATTGTCAAATCGAAGCACGGCTCCTTCTATATCAACATGACTTTCATCATGTAGATTCAAAACGCCTTTAACAGTCAAACCTTTGTACATGGATGTAAAGTTGTTAGCGACCATTCGAATGCCTCCTTCAGAGACTTCGGTCACCTGAAACATTTCATTGGCAAATTTTACAAACGGCCTGGCTCGCTTTGGGTACTTCAAGCGATAATATTTCCGTTTCTGTTCAAAATCACTCATGACCGCGCTCCTTACATCTTAGCGACACAGCTATTCCATTTAGTATAGTACTTACTACCTCTCTGAGGCTTAAGACTAAGTAATCTAACATATATCTGACTGGCTCGACAGATATATACGCTAATCTGACATGACCCAGTTATCGCTCCTTTGCTGCTTTATTAACATCCAACTCATGAACTACTAAACGTCGATCTAGCCAAAGATTTAAGGCGATTGTATCAGTATTATCTGATCACATCATACTACTTATTAACATATTTTTAACCTTTAATTCCAGCAATAACCCAACCAAACAGAACAAAGCTCTAAAGTCACTTTTTATAGCAACAAATTCCTTTACTTCATTACTGCAGGGCAATAAGTTTTTCTAATTATTTGATCATTTGAGGTCATTATGTCTGGCCAGAGTTTAGGCAATGGAATGGCTGCCTTTTCTTTCATTTTGTGGGGGCTGCTACCACTCTACTATCAATACTTACCTAACGTGGCGACAGATGAGTTGCTAGCTGTAAGACTGATCGCGTCAGTACCACTTGGGGCACTGATTGTTTTCGCAGTAACCAAGCGCTTACCTCAGTTTAACGCGATATGGGCTGATAAGCGCTCTCTGATCACTACGGCTTTTGCCGCCGTAGTGATGTCAATTTCATGGGTCGCGTTTACGTGGGCGTTGACTAACGAACGTGTCATGGAATCAAGCTTGGGATTCTTTATTAGCCCAATTGCCACCATGGCTTTGGGTGTATTCTGTCTCGGAGAACGCCTGTCGCTAGGTAAAAAAGTGGCACTGGCTTTAGCGTGTATCGGCCTTGGTTATCAGGTCATACATTATGGCGAGATCCCACTTGTCGCCCTCTCGATAGCCGTGTTCTTTTCTCTATATGGCTGGCTAAAAAAGAAGATTAATTATGAGTGGAGTACCAGTCTGTTTGTAGAAGCTCTGGTATTACTGCCACTAGCAATAAGCTATTTATTTTATAAAGAGATGACCCTTGGTACTGAGTCTTTTCATTCTGGAATGTCGACTCTGGCGCTATATATCGGCTCAGCCCCTGCGACATTATTACCGTTACTATTCTTCTCTATCGCCATCCGCTTAACCTCTCTTTCGACCATAGGCTTGATGCAATACATTGAGCCCTCTATCCAGTTCATTCTCGCTGTTTACCTGTTTGGTGAAGCATTTGATGAAGTGAAGCTGGTTAGCTTCAGTTTTATCTGGGCAGGACTTCTGTTTACTGTGTTTGATACTTTACGTTACCGTCATACTGCTAAGTCCCGATAAAAAAATCCCCTACTCATTGGTAAGGGATTGAATTTAGAACGCGATACTGAGGCTACCCTGCCAAATCATCGCTACTGAAAACAGTGCGATAGCCCCCAGCATACCAGCGGCCACTTTTTCTCTACCAAGGAAAGGGGATACACCCTGTTCTTTCTTAGCTTGAATATAGAAATAGAGGCCCGGAAGGTACAATATCGCTGACAACAACAGATAATTTAGACCCGACGCGTAAAGTAGCCACAATCCGTATAACGTCGCTCCTAGTCCGATAAACAGTAAACTGCCTCTGTTTCTCTCTTCTATCGCGATCTTGAGAACAAACGCCCCCACTAGAAAGTACGGTACCAGAATCATCTCTGACGCGATGATCAACAAGGTGTCATACGTACTGCCAGCAAACATAACAAAGATCAGCGAAATCTGAATCCAGACATTGGTCAGGGTCAGTGGTCTTACTGGACTGCCAGCATGGTTTAGCTCAGCATAACTTTTCGGGAACATCTTCTCTTTGGCGCAAAGGTAAGGCGCTTCAGAGGCCAACACCGTCCAACTAAGGAATGCACCACATACTGAGATTAACAAACCAACACTGATAATGTACTGACCCCATGGTCCCAAAATAGCGGTGAGCACTCGTGCCATGGATGGATTTTGATATTGAGCAAGCTCGACTGGCTTAACTACGCCCATAGAAAGCAGAGTCACAAACACATAAATGGCTAATGCGGTAAGCAAACCTAGAATGGTCGCGCGGCCGATATCTTTACGATTACGCGCCCTACTCGACACTACGACAGCACCTTCGATACCGATAAATACCCATACCGTGATTAACATGGTGCTTTTCACTTGCGCCCACAAATCGTGTCCTTCGCCAAAATGGAGCCCAGTAAAATCGAGGGTGAAAGTGTTCCAGCTAAACGCAAACATCGCACAAACGATGAAAACCAGTAATGGAACCAGTTTTGCGTAAGTGGTCACCATATTGATAAGTGCGGCAGTTTGTACACCACGCAGCACCAAGGCATGAACCATCCACAATAAACAAGACGCACCAAGCACAGAAATAAGAGTGTTACCCTGACCAAAAATCACATTATCTGGTGTATCAAACAGCATTCCTAAGGTACTGAAAACAATGACCAGGTAAGAAACGTTAGCGAGCATTGCACTCAGCCAATAACCCCATGCTGAACAGAAGCCAACAAAATCACCAAAACCTTCTTTTGCGTAGCCGAATACCCCACTATCAACATTTGGCCGGTGAAAGGCGAGCTTTTGGAAAGAGAGAGCAAGGAATATCATCCCCACCCCTGTTATTGCCCAACCAATCATTACTGCGGCTGGACTGGCAACAGAAGCCATATTTTGTGGCAAGCTGAAAACACCAGCTCCGATCATCGAGCCAATTACGATGGCTGTTAAGGAGCTTAAGCCAAGTTTGTTATCCATGTTGTTTCCGGAATACACATATAGGAGGAGGCGATTTTACGCTGAAACGGTTGCAATAGGCAGATCTGATGTGAAGCATATCGCATACATAGCAAACAAATCTCACCTTTCATTGTCATCGATCAATGGTTAGCTTTTAGAATAGTCAATTAGACCAAAAATTTAGGGCAATTCGAGACAATTTGCCAAATTTAATGCATTGGTTTAGATGTTAAGTCTGACTTTTCATTCATTATAAGAATGAAAAATAATTCAATTTAACCAAAAACGACCTTAAACAGTGGCAAAGTAATACAAATTGTCCTTATCTTCTCGCCAAACTGACATCATGAACTAGACTGATTTAAGGTGGCGATGACGCTGAGCGCATTGCTTCTCTATGATATCCATTACTTCCTGTTTGTGCGGTCGCTGAAATGCGACCTTTTTTTTGTCTGTGGAACAAAGCAGCCCATAGACTGCTTTGTTATCTGACCAGATTAGTGCGTAGAAGTGTCAGCTCGCTGACCGAACTCAGCATGGTGGTAGATTTCAGCCAAACTCTTGTCTTTTCTGACTTTAGCCTTTGATTTTTGTCCGCCAGCGTAATTCTGCTGTTGGGTATTAAGCGCCTTTTCATGAGCTTTTGCTGATTGAATAAACTTCGGATCATTCAACGCTTGTTGACGTAGGCGGTTAACGCGTTCGATGGTTTCTAATAACATAGTACCCTCCCATACAACTGTATTTATAACCAGTATAGAAGTTTTACTCGTAAGGTCAATAAAATACTGTATAAAAAAACAGTCTCTACTATTCTCGGCGACTCAAGAGCTTGGTCTTAAAATTGATAGATGGAGCCTATCGCAGTTATCTATATCATCCATTTCTAGCTTCGCTTCGCACTCGATAAACTGGTGCTATTCAAGATTGATATAAGGTAAAGATATGAAGGCAATAGTGGTTGAAGGCGGGGCAATGCGAGGGATCTTCGCCGCAGGAGTGTTGGATCATTTCATCTCACAACAGCATTACCCTTTTGATTTCGCCATTGGTGTTTCCGCCGGTACATCAAATCTTGTTGGCTACTTAGCGAAACAGCAAGGTCGTAGCTACCAAGTCATCACTCAACTGGCTACTGACCGCCAGTTTTATAACCCCAAACGTTTTCTAAAAGGTGGTAATCTGGTTGATGTCGAGTGGCTAGTCTCTGAGTCAGAACAACGCTTTCCGCTTGACGTCGAGACATTGTTTTCTGACTTGCCGCTATTGGCAACGACCACGAATATCGACACTGGCAATGCCGACTATTATCAGGTAACTCAGTCTAATCTGGCGCAAGTGCTTGAAGCCACCAGCGCACTACCAATTGCCTATAAACAGACACCCTGCTTTTCCGGTGGCTGTTATACCGATGGAGGCGTGGCAGATTCGATTCCGGTCATAGAGGCGTACCGCCGCGGGGCCAAAGAAATCACAGTGATCTTGTCCCACCCATTGAGTTATCAAATGCCTAAAAGCAAAAGTTCATGGTTAGTGTCTACACTACTCCATCGCTATCCTATGATCGGTAAAGCGATGGCTGATCGAGCCAATCGCTACAATCAGTCACTGGAGTTTATCCGCAACCCGCCGCAAGGGGTGACAATTCGGGTGATCGCGCCACCTGAAGATTTCGCGGTTAAACGCCTCACTATGAAGCGAGAAACATTGGATCAGGGCTATTCGATGGGATTAAAAGAGGGGCGCGAACACCTTGCCAGTCGACAAGGTATTCACGGTTTAACAGAAGAAAACTGTCATTTCTGCCTTTAGTGAGCGATATCGAGCTGGTTGTCTTTAACACCATTAACTCGGAACCAGCCAGCGATGCTGTAACGTTCACTGTTGGTTGGCAGGACTTCATGAGGGAACTGCTCTGAGAAGAATACAAACAAACGCCCTGATTTAGGTGGAATTCGCGCTATTTCGTTATCATCAAGATCGTAAACGACCAATTCACCAGCATCTTGTTCAGACCAGGATTCATTCATATAGAAAACCGTCGTTAATCGGCGGTTCTCATTACCCTGAAAGCAATCTAAGTGCTTCTTATAAAAATCGCCTTTCTCGTACTTAGCAAAGTGAGCTTCATACTCAAATAGCCCCAAAAAGAAGTGGCGATTCGCTTCAAGTCTTATTTGCTCCATTTTGCTTAAGAAGCATTCAACGGGTTGCCCCATACTCGGATGTAACCACTGGATTTTATCGCTACGAATTGCACTCTCGCGCATCACTTCTTCGTTACGACCAATTCGTGCTTTTTTCCACTCTTCTGGAATACAGTCCCTTAACTGTCCGACTTCATCTTCCGTTAGAAAGTCATCCCAAACATAGTAACCCTGGGTAAATAGAGCGTCGATTAGTTGGTTCATTAGTGAGTATTGTCCAGTGATTTATTCAGAGGACGCCTTATACACAAATCAACCGAGCACGGACAAATCAGGTTATTTGTCGATTCGATTACCGAGCGTAATCAAGAGTCGAAAATTGCGACATTAATATCAACGGGTGAGCCGAGCCAATAGGCATATTCCGTATGATCTTTAAAATCATCTCCGGTCACGGCGTGAACCAGTACTGAGTGACCGTTGCGTTGTTGTTCTAGCCAGGGAACCAAGGTGTCAAAGTCATTGCTGGTAAAGGTAATTGAAAAGCTCCACATCATGTGTGGCCCGACTAACTTTTCATTAAAACGGCCAACCGCCAGTTCAAAGGTGTTTTTTACCTGATCGCGCAACTGACGAGCGAACTCAACCGTCGACGAGTCAAAATAGATATGAGCGTGGTAATCTTGATGAGTATTTTTTATTAAAAGCATAGGTTTACGGACTTATAAAATTCGCCACACAACATATCACTGAGACAAGTTAGTGTCGCGTTTACTTACATTCATTACACTATAGCGTTAGGTAACAATTCCCTTTTCGACCGCATACTTGGCCAATTCCGCCGTACTATGAAGGTCAAGTTTATGCTTAATATTCTGACGATGAGTTTCTACAGTGCGGTAGCTGATGTTGAGGATTGAAGCGACTTCCTTACTGCTCTTGCCTTCTGCCACCAGTTTTAAAATCGCTTCTTCACGACGGCTAAGGGGATTAGGTTTGCTACTGCTCGGGATCACTTCCTGTGAAAATAGCGTCTGCGTGACCGATTCACAAAAATAGGTCGAGCCTTGATAAACCGTTTTAATCGCTTGCACCATACGGCGAGCACAGATCTCTTTGAGCATGTAACCTACTGCGCCTACCTGCATCACTTTCATAATGTATTCACGATTATCATGCATAGTGAGCATTAAGACTTTTACCTCAGGCAGTTCCTCTTTAATCACCGCAGTGGCATCAATACCATTCATCAACGGCATACTCACATCCATCAGAACTACATCTGGCAGCAAGTTTTTCACTACCTCAATGGCTTCAACACCATTGCTGGCAGAGCCGATCACTTCAATATCCTGTTCAGTCTCTAAACGAGCGATAAATCCATCTAATACCACTTGGTGATCATCAACAATCACCACTTTAATTGGTTTATCCATATACTAATCCGTCCAACTCTAGCAATACTGTAATTTCTGTTCCAAGCCCAGGCTCACTTTCAATTTCAAACTCACCACCAATGAACTCAACTCTTTCACGCATGTTTCTAAGTCCAATACCGCTTTTCCTTAGCGCAGATCCGACATCAAACCCGACGCCATCATCACGTATGATCAGCTGCAACATATTTCCCATTTGCTGCAAGATCACGCTGACATTGTTAGCATGGGAGTGTTTTTCGATGTTGGTCAGTGATTCTTGAGCAACGCGGTACAAGGTCGTCGCTGCATCAGACTGAAGTTTGCCAGGCTGAGTCGACAAAGATGCTTCGATTTCCACCCCTGAGTGGGATTTGAAATCAAGCAGTAAACTGTTCAGTGCGGCTTCTAAACCTATGTCATCAAGTGCGCTAGGGCGTAAGTTGTGCGAGATATGACGCACTTCGTTTATGGCAGTGGTTAACGACTGTTGAGACTTAGACAAGTGTTGTTGAAGGGCCGCATCATCAATCTTGCTCGCCAGAAGCTCTAAATGACACTTGCTTGAAACCAGTAGTTGATTAATACCGTCGTGTAACTCACGAGCAAGATGCTTCTTCTCATCTTCCTGAAACATCACCGTCTGGTGCGCGAGCTGTTTCAGACTTCGATCCGCAAGTCGGTGTTCATGAAGGTTCACCGCCAAAGCGATAACAACGATAACCCCAACCGTAACCACCATAATGACAATCACTGAGAAAAAGGTCGTTTCAATATTGCTGCTCACTTCTGACTTGAGGTTAGCAACTTCATAGGTGATATCTTCGATATAGAGCCCGGTGCCTATCATCCAGCCCCACTTGTCTAACCAAGCCGCATAGCTGAGCTTAGTGACATTTTCTCCGGTAGAAGGTTTTTGCCATAGGTATTGATGGAAACCGCCACCGCGTTGCGCCTGATTGAGCAAGGCTTTAATTAAGTAGTCACCGTTCCCATCGCGAAGATACAGTAAATTCTGACCGATTAAATCCGGCATAACTGGGTGGACAAGATTTTTTCCGTCCTGATCATAAGCGAAAAAGTAGCCGTCTCTATCTTTACCGTAGCGAAGCTTAGTCAGAACTTCTTTAACCTGCTGCTTAGCCACATCTTCCGGCAACTGGTCGTCATTATAGATATGAGAGATCGCATCCAGCGCGAGGTCCACTTTATCTTTTAGTGCCGTTTCTTTTGAACGAATTAGCCCGTCTTCGAAGATTTGAATCTCTTTTTCACCCAAGGTTTTGGCTTGGTAAATAGAGATCCAACTGGTCAAAGCGGTCACTAACAGCAAAGGCAGTAAGCTGAGTAAAATCAGCTTGGCTTGTAGAGGCATTCCCTTCCCCATAAAAACAACATAAGTTGCTTACCCTAAGGGCAAGCAACTTAACTTTAACAGGAGTTGTTAGCTAACTGTAATTAAATGATCACATTCCGTAAAATTCCGGGAAGACAAGTAATGTCGCCAACACCGCTATCTGGATACCGATAAATGGCATTACACCTCGGTAGATATCGCGGGTTGTCACTCCTTTCGGCGCCACACCTTTCAAATAGAACAGGCTGAAACCAAATGGTGGGGTCAGGAACGAAGTCTGTAGGTTCATCGCAATCAGAATCGCAAACCAAGTCATGTTGATTCCCATGATTTCCGCAACTGGTGCCAGAATAGGTACGATAATGAAACAGATTTCCACAAAGTCGATAAAGAAACCAAGGATAAGAATCACCAGCATAGTAATGATCAAGAAGCCCCATTTCTCACCAGGGATTTGCAGCATCCACTCTTCGACCAGATAATCACCGCCAGTATAAGTAAATGCCATCGAGAAAGCCGTTGCACCTAGCAGGATAGCAAATACCATCGCCGTTACTTTTACTGTCTCTTTTGACGCTTCATAAACCATTGACCAGCTAAACTGACGGTACAGCAGTGCCAGTACAATCGCACCTGCCCCACCCAAAGCTGCAGATTCAGTCGGAGTCGCAATACCAGCGAAGATAGAACCGAGTACAACAACGATCAGCGCAAGTGGCGGAATAACAGCTTTCAGGGCAGTAATGACTTCTTCTTTACGACTGATGTCACCGTCACTCGGGATTGGCTGGGCTGCTTCTGGGTTTAACTTAGCGTAAATCAGAATATAAACAACGTATGCACCAACGAGTACCAATCCTGGCCATACCGCTGCCTGGAATAGATCACCAACAGGAACGCCGAGCACGTCACCAAGTAGAATCAATACAATCGATGGTGGAATAATCTGACCTAAGGTACCTGACGCACAGATGGTGCCACACGCCAGACCCTTGTCGTAGTTGTATTTGAGCATTACTGGAAGTGAGATAAGGCCCATCGCTACAACAGAAGCACCCACCACCCCCGTAGAGGCTGCAAGTAATGCACCTACCAGAACGGTTGAAATAGCAATACCACCTCGGACACCGCCAAACAGTTTACCCATCGACTCCAGCAGCTGCTCCGCCAGACGGGTTTTCTGTAGTACTAACCCCATAAATACGAACAGCGGCACGGCCATTAGAACCGTGTTTTCCATGATGGACTGAATACGATATGGCATGAAGGCAAACATCTCCCAGCCTTCTGCCCAAACACCGAAAATTAACGCGATACCACCAAAGGTAAACGCAACCGGGAAGCCAAGTAGCAAAGCAAACAAGGCAACAAAAAACATTACAATACCGACCATTGTTGTCTCCTTACTTCTGTTCTTGTTGAGCGTAAATCAGGTGTGGATTAAAAATCTTGTTTAGTGAATGCAGCAGTAAACCGACACCGCTGATCGCCATAAACAAGAATGATAGCGGGATCATCGCTTTAATAATCCAACGATACGGAAGGCCACCCGGATCTCCGGACGTTTCGCCTAATGCATAACTTTCTTTGGCAAAATCGACACCGTAGTACGCAACAAGCAGACAAAATGGCAGTAAGAAAAATAGGGTTCCCAACAGGTCGATAATCGACTGCGCCTTATGAGATAAGCGCTCGTAAAACAGGTCTACACGTACGTGGCCGCCTGCTTTAATCGCATAGGGAACACCAAGTAGGAAAACCGCTGAGAATAGATGCCATTCCATTTCTTGAAATGCTATAGAGACATCATTAAAGACATATCGCATCACCACGTCATACACGACGTTGGCCAGCAACAAAATGAACAGTATGCTTGAAAGCCAACCTAAAAAATCACCGAAGCGATTAAATAGACGCTCTATATATATTAGGCTTCTCATTCCCTACTCCATGGAATTCTGAAAATAGCGCCACTGAATCAGTGGCGACAAACTGTTGTTAAAACAAAAATAGGTTCTTGGGCTTGTTGGGACAAGTGACATTGTCACCTGTCCCTTTAGTATAATTATGATTATTGAGCTTGGCTGTTTAGGTAAGCGCGGTGCGAAATGTCTGTCCACGAACGAACCTGTTTCAGGTAATCAGCCTGAGATTTCTGAATCTCTTTTGCTAACTCGTCTTTTTCTGCATGTTTAGCAAGTAGACGATCATTCGCTTCACGAAGTGCACCCATCACTTCTGGTGGGAAATCTTTTACCTGTACGTCAGGGTACTCAGACTTGATAGAAACCCAGTTCTTACCGCTTTCGTGCGTAGCTTGAGTGTACATATCGTACGCTGCAGTGCGCATAGCGACACGTAGGATCTCACGTAGGTCTTCAGGTAAACGCTCGTAAGTACGCTTGTTCACAAGGAACTGAAGCTCTGAACCTGGCTCATGCCAACCTGTGTAGTAGTAAGGAGCAATCTTGTGGAAACCCATACGAAGGTCAAGAGAAGGACCAACCCACTCCAGTGCATCGATAGTACGACGCTCCAGCGACGTGTATAGCTCGCCCGGTGCGATGTTAGTTGGTTTCGCGCCTAGCTCAGCCAGGATTTCACCCGCAAAACCAGGAATACGCATTTTCAGACCTTGTAGATCTTCAACCGAGTTGATCTCTTTCTGGAACCAACCACCCATCTGAATATCAGTGTTACCGCCAGGGAAAGAAAGAAGGTTATGTGGAGAGTAAACCTGCTCCATCAATTCCATACCACCGCCGTGGTAGAACCACGCATACTGCTCCGCCGGAGTCATACCAAATGGCATAGACGTGAAGTAAAGTGTGTTTGGCACTTTACCCTTCCAGTAATACGAACCTGAGTGACCTAAGTCGTACTGACCAGATTTCACCATATCAAAGATACCTAGTGGCGCTTTGTGCTTGTTCGCTGAGTCGATACGAATTTGCAGACGGCCATTAGACATTTTCTCTGCCATTGCTGCCATATTTTTCGTTGCGTCACCAAACACTGGGAAGTTTGGACCCCAAGTTTCCGCCAGTTTTAAACGGTAAACTTTTTCAGCAGCGGTCGCTGAAGTCGCCATTGCTGCAAGAGCTGCCGCTACTGCAGTAGCTTTTAATACTCGTTTTAGAGATTGTTTTATAAGACTCATGTTCACGTCCTTTGTTTAACGATCATACCCTTCTAGGTACCTTTTGTTTCACCTATAGAGTGAGTCATCTATTAACAAGAAGAAATCAGCGAGAACACTGAAAATATTTAACAGCAACACGTAAAATTCGACCAAAGAACTACGTACTTATACGTAGTCCTATAGCCTCACTTTAAATAACTATCGATAAAACATGACGTTGGAATACGAGAACTAATACAAGGATTGGAAATATACCTAGTCACTCGTACGCGAGAACTGACTATTATATTGATAAGAAATGTGACAGGGATAAAAAATAGACCCTGCAGATATAACAAAGCCCCGACCAAGTCGAGGCTAATAATACGCATCATCCATCAAGCCTGGGCTTGAACGGATTCATCTAACGGCAATTAAACTGCTTTGTAGATAACTTTGTTGCCCGCTAGCTGCTCTTTCACTACCAGGTTTTCTTCTAGTAGTTTTTTCAGTGCACCTGTTGCCCAAGATGCCGCTTTCGCGTCTTCTTGACCCGCAGCAAGGCCGATGCCTTTAGGGTTGATGCCTTCTGCATTGCTAACAACGATGTCTAGAACTTGTTGCTGCTTTGGAGTAAGCGCAACGTCAGTTGTCTTAGCGGCTGCTACAACTTTCTCCGCTGCTGGTTTTACAGCTACTTTTTTCTCAACTTCAGGCTTAGCTTTCTTTGTTGCTTTTACACTTGCAACTGTCGCTTTAATGCGCTTTTG
The DNA here is from genome assembly GCF_000189255.1 of Vibrio brasiliensis LMG 20546. GTDB lineage: Bacteria > Pseudomonadota > Gammaproteobacteria > Enterobacterales > Vibrionaceae > Vibrio > Vibrio brasiliensis. Next base: position 13,031 of record NZ_AEVS01000056.1, read on the forward strand.
CAGTTTTAGCTGCACTTTACGCTTATGAGCAAGTCTCATCGAGTATGTCTCCATTTCACTGCATACGGAGCAGTGGTGAAAATTTGAAGCGCGATTTATACCAAAAATTTGCACCTATTTACAGACCATCCACGGTTTTATGCCACAAAAATGCGCGATATGCTGGCATCAGGCTACAATTTAATCAGTAACTGTAGTGATCAAATTACAGACTACTGAGTATATAAACAGAGGTATTACTGTTTCGGTAGAGAAATATGCAAACGGTACATTTATCCAATCATCCCTTTCTGATTTCATCTTTAACCAGTCGTTGGCTGTTAGGGCTATTTTCTATTGGCTGTCTTTTCCTGATGCTTTATGCCCCTGGATGGCAACAAGCGCTGTTAACTATCATTGCCATTACATGTTTGATCGGATTCGGCTACCTGCTGGTTTTAAAAAGCACAGTACGCTTCACTCTTACCGCCAGCCACTTTCAGCAACATCTGTTTAAAGGCGGTTGGGTATTAAAGTGGAACAATATTAGCAAGATAGGCATTTGCCACTACGACCAGGATGGGTGGCAACAGCCATTGCCCTGGATTGGCGTAAGAGTTAAGAACTACTCTCCTTATTTAGAAAGCATCTGCCCCCGTATAGCAACAGAAATTTTGCTTAGCCAAAGAGCACTACTCTATTTAGGTGCTCGACAGCACCAACAGGGCGAGCGATTCGAAGATATTGTCCTGGATTCACAGATATACCGTAACTCCCAAGGAAAAGAGTTTAAGGGGTTGCAGGCTATGCTGGCTAACCGCATGCGCTACCAGCGTGAATATTACGGCTACGATATATTTATTTCAGCCAACGACTTAGATAGAGAGCCCGATGAGTTTGTTGGCCTCGCCAGGCGCTATCTGGCAGCGGCTGAGCCAGAAGAGAACCTTTAGTTGGGTGACGATAGGGATCAAAAAAGGTCGCGCAAGCGACCTTTTTAATGTTTAGTGTTTTAGTACAACGGCATTTCGTCGGCAACAAACGGGTTGGATGCGCGCTCACGACCAAATGTCGATTCAGGGCCGTGCCCCGGAACAAAACGAACATCGTTACCAAGCGGCCACAGTTTGGTTTTAATAGAGTTAATCAGGGTATCAAAGTCCCCTTTCGGGAAATCGGTACGACCAACAGAGCCATTAAACAGAACATCGCCAACAAAAGCTAACTTAGCTTCTTGGCTAAATAGTACAACATGGCCTGGTGTGTGACCTGGTGTATGGATAACATCCATTGTCTGCTGACCAAAAGTAATCTTGTCGCCATCATTAAGCCACTGGTTTGGCTCAAATGCTTCCGTTAGTGGGAAACCAAACATCTGGCTCTGCCCCTCAAGACCTTGTAACCAGAAGTTATCATCTTTATGAGGACCGATGATTTCGATGTCACCCAGTTCACGAGAAAGAGGCTCTGTTCCACCAACGTGGTCCAGGTGACCGTGCGTCAAAACAAGGTTCACGACTTTCACACCAAGTTCTTTGATCAACATCGCCAGCTGTTTAACATCACCGCCCGGATCGACAACAATGCCTTCCATTGTTTGATCACACCAAACAATAGAACAGTTCTGAGAAAACGAAGTAACGGGAACAACTTGATACTTAAGTGACATATAAAAACCTTGCTAGATACTTTTCTCGCTGAACTATGACATTTGCCAGGCGCTTTGACAACTCTCGCCTGTAACGGATTGAGAAAGCTATGACCAGTAACGAACCGGACCAGTATCAATATGAACGAAATTGCTACCCGGATAGTAGCCAACACCACCAAGTTTTAACTCACGAGACACGTCACGAACGCGCTTTAAGCTGACACCGTCGAGGCGAAAGTCAATCGCCTGACCAAGCATGTGATAGCTCTTTTTCGCCACACCTTTCGATTTGCCACGTAACGCTTCATTGGTCGCCGGAGAACGGTAACCAGAGATAATCTGCACTTCTGTTTCTACACTGAGCTCTTTCTGAATCAAACTAATATGATCGAAAAGACGTTTATCCATCGGGTGAACTTCGTTGCGTCTAAAGTCACGACAGATGTGGTTTAGTCGGCTGAGTTCTTTAGATACATAGTTGTTGCCATCGAAATAGCACGTTTCCAGCGCTTCACGAGTATGCAGGTTGGTCAATGCAAGACTGCGTGGTTTATCTGGATATCCTGCCAACGCGACACTCGGAGCACAACTTGCTACTACCAAACCACTTCCGGCCAGTTTAATAAAATCTCGTCGGGATAATGCCACTTTAAAATACCTTCACAAAAATAGTTGCTCAAACGTGTCGAACGGCGACACTACCTAACTCTGTTGTGAAGTGCAAATGCATAAAACATGCTCAAAGTCACCTTTGAGCATGAGTGTTTTGCTTAATTATTGAACCTATTGATAAAAATGTTTGGCGTGAACAATCGTAAAGGTTTGGTAAATTCTATCCCTTTGTGTAACGAAATCTGTCTAGGCGGTAAATGTCTTCCCTATAGTGGACATTACCTTCCTCATACCATGCCGTCTGATAGATAATATGGACCGGAATACGGCTTTTTAATGGGATGGCCTGATTTGGTGTCGGACTCACCTGCTCTTCCTGTTCAATAACCAGACCTTGCGTTTGCAACAAGGTATCAGCGAACACATCGGCATTTTCTACACGGATACACCCTGAGCTAAACGCTCTTTGAGTCTCATCAAACAACCCTTTACTTGGCGTATCATGAAGATAAATAGCACGTCGGTTGGGCGTATTGAACTTGTACAGTCCCAACGCGTTAGCCTGACCGGATAGTTGAGTCATGCGGTAAGGGAATTGGTGAGGATTTAGGTTATCCCAGTCAATTTCATCTGGGTTGATCACCTCTTGAGACCCCCATTTAGGAATGATCATAATGTTTTGTCTGGCCAGATACTCCCTATCCTGCTTAACCTTAGGAATGATATCTTCAACCATGATTTTCCACGGAACGTTCCAGGTCGGGTTAAGAATTAATGAATCCAGCTTGGTCATCATCACTGGCGTGGGACGCGCTTTCTTGCCGACGACGACTTTTGATTGAAATACTTCTTGTCCTGAATTCCAGTACTTCATCTGAAAGCTGGGAACGTTGACGACAATAATGGTGTCACGCTGAACTGGCCAATAACGATTACGCTCGGCATTAATTGCCAGAATCGCGAGACGCTTTTCTATTGGCAGGTTAATCCACTTGATCGTCTCAGGACCAATAATGCCGTCAGCCTCTAAACCGTGTAAGCGCTGGAACTGCTTGACTGCCGTTTCTAATGTCCGGTCGTACCAACTGACGTCTTTCCGCACATCGAGCAGGTTAACGTCAACAATCTCCAGACGTTGCAAAAGCACATCCCGCTGTTCTAATTTATCACCGACCTTGGCTAGCCCTGTCTGGCTGTACAGCGGCGTATTCAGCTTTTGATACTTAACCATGTGCAGGTAGGTATCTACCAAATCCATATAGCCCGAGGAATCAGGCGTATAGGCATCAATGAGTTCACCCAGTTGTTGTTGAGCAATGGCGCGATGAGTGGCAATCAGTGAGCTATTGGGCGGCAAAGGAAGTGTGCGAGGCATCTTACGTTCAAAGAACCAGTCTTGCCCGCGAGTCTTGGCAACCTCCGCATAGCTCATATAAAGCAGCAGAGTGTCTGTCGCGAGCAGGTCATACTCATACCAGCGATTACTTTTACGGTAGAACTGAAGATAGCTAAGCTGGCGAGAAAATGTCGAGCTGAAGCCAGCGTGATGAATGACTTCTAACTGGAATT
>NZ_AEVS01000055.1 GCF_000189255.1 Vibrio brasiliensis LMG 20546
CTTCTCGCTTCTCGCTTCTCGCTTCTCGCTTCTCGCTTCTCGCTTCTCGCTTCTCGCTTCTCGCTTCTCGCTTTAAATCCCATCTCGCTCAATCGGACAGCTCATACAGCGAGCGCCGCCGCGTCCGCGACCAAGCTCGTTGCCCGGAATAGTCAGAACTTCGATGCCTGCTTTGTCGTATTTCTCATTGGTGTAAACATTACGCTCATAACCAATCACGACACCTGGTTTAACCGTTAGTACGTTGTTTGCGTCATTCCACTGCTCGCGTTCGGCTTCGTAGCTGTCACCACCTGTGGTGATGATCTTAAGGTAATCGAGCCCAAGAGCCTGCTCAATAGCGTGGATAAAGCTAGGTACCTTCTCCACCTTCATATCGCCGTCATCTTTAGGGGTCAGACGCCAAGTGTTGAGATCCTTACGCATGATCTCTGGGTAGACTGAGAAGGTATCGATATCCATATGCGTCATGACTGTATCAAGATGCATACAAGAGCGGTGCTTCGGCAGTTCAATCGCGATCACTTCTTTTGCCTGACCATGCTTAAACAGGTTCGCTGCGAGATTTTCAACGCCCTGTGCAGTAGTACGCTCAGACATACCAATCAGAACTGCACCTTTACCAATAACCAGAACGTCACCGCCTTCAATGTTAGCGTTGTCGTAGTGAAGATCTTCATCACCAAAGTATTTAATGAAGTCCTGACCCGCGAACACAGGGTGCCAGCGATAAATCGCGCGCAAATGGTTAGTTTCACGTTGGCGTGCTGGTTTCATCATTGGGTTAAGAGAAACGCCACCGTAGACCCAGCATGAGGTATCACGAGTAAATAGGTGGTTTGGCAGAGGTTCGATCACAAAGTCCAGCGGACGATGCATACGCGGCAGCATAGAGGCTGACTGGATAGGAAGCTCTGAATAAGCTAAGCCGCCTAGCAGTACTGTTGCTAAGTGCTCGTTGTCCATATCTGAAAGATAGTTACGTAAGTCCTTGGCAAAAGTCGGACCGTAACGGAAATCAGAAATTTGAGTGTTAAGTAACCAGGTCTTAGCTTCTTCTACAGCTAGGGTTTCTACAAGTAAGTCGTGTAGCAGTAGAACTTCTACTCCCTGAGAGGTTAGCGTTTGGGCAAATTTATCATGCTCTTCCCCTGCTGCTTCTACAGCGAGAACGTCATCAAATAGTAGTTCATGACAGTTTGATGGGGTGAGGTGTGTGAGTGCTCGTTCCGGACGGTTTAACAGTACTCGTCTTAATTGACCAACTTCTGAGCCTACGTACAACTTACTCATTTTGTATCCTTACATTTAATTTCAGAGCGTATTTATGACAAGTTTGTTATAAACATGCAAGTTATGAAACTGGTCTAAAATGCCTGATAAAACTTATTTGTTAGGTGTTTATGTTGTATTTATATTTATTTTTGGCGCTTTAATTTGTTGTTGGGGTTGGGATAGGAGGCTGAAAGAGTGCGTTGCTATGCGTTATCCTCAGTTGGTATAAATGCGGATTATTTGACCTGCAAAGCATAGCTATTCACATTTCCGGTAATGGGATCTGATTGGCTATGTTTTTATGCAAACTGGATAGGAGTGTGGATATGCAGCAAGGGGTCATAAAAACGCATAAAGGACTTAATGCTGAGTTTAGTCGTCGACAGATAGATAATTCTGAATCAACCAAATGATAAAAAATTGTTAATTTGCAATCTTGTGAGGTCGATCTTACTTGAACCTGATGTGCTAACAGCAGAAAGATCTGGATCCTGCCATATTCCGGGTAGTAATTTTTTCGGATCCATGCGATATTTCGTCGCTGTTAATTACGATCAACTTTGTCACTATCTGGAGCACGAAATATGTCTCACGAAGATGAATATCTATCTGTCGAAGAATTAATTGAGATTCAAAAGGAAGAGACTCGCGGAATCATTCAAGCCTTATTAGAAGATGGCAGTGATCCAGATGCCCTGTACGAGATCGAGCACCATCTTTTTGCAGAAGACTTTAACACGCTGGAAAAAGCAGTCGTTGAAGCGTTCAAGATGGGTTTTGAAGTTCTTGAAGCAGAAGAAACAGAAGACGAAGATGGCAACAAGCTACTATGCTGCGATGCGACAATGGAATCAGCGTTAAATGCTGAAGCTATTGATGCTCAGGTTGAAAAACTGGTTCATCTGGCTGAGAAGTACGACATCATTTACGATGGATGGGGTACTTACTATGAAGGTGAAGACGCACTTTACCCAGAAGAAGATGACGACGAAGAGTAATCTCTGACTCATCAAAGAATACAAAATACCAGCCGCTCGGCTGGTATTTTCGTTTTGTCGCAAAGGGTTTATATCTTTTGTCTGTAGATTAGCATTATAATCAGGCAACTTTGATCTAGGACAAGATTTACAGCTATGGAACTCTCACTTGCGGGCCTTTGGCAAGTATCACCACTGACTGACTTATCCATCCCACAGGATGACATCACTTTTCCTGCACCCTTAAGTCAGGTATTGCCTGACAGCTTGTCTGAACAAGAGATTGCAGAACAGGAATGGCACTTGATGCATGATATCGAGGTGGATGAAGCCATGCTTGCGTTTCCATCTGTTGATCTGATCATTGGTGGCGTCGATTATCATGCCGAAGTGCGAGTGAATGGTGTTGCCGTATTCGACTGCGATAAATCGCAACCTGTTTATAAAAAAGATATTCGTCCCTATCTGCAGATGGGTCGTAACCGATTTGAAATCCTGTTTCTTCAGGATGAAGATGACTGGTTGCTGGATGAAGAAGAGAGTAATGACCTTTGCCATCTGGGAAGCGCTGACTATCAAAGCCAAGATGAGCGTATCGGAATCTGGCAAGTACCTTATCTACAGTTCATCCGCAATGTTCGCCTGGAGCATGTTACTACAGAGCAAATCTGGCACCACGGTGGCGGCTGTGAATTTATGGTCGATCTTCACTATACCACTTACTCTCCAGGGTTAGTTTCAGCATCGGTTAAGTTCAACGGTATGACTTACCATCTGCCTATCGATGTTCGTGATAACCATGCTAGTGCATTATTTCAGATCGAAGCACCTATTTATGCCGATAGTGTTGAACCGAAACTGGAGGATCTTTACCTGTTAGAGGTTTCTTTGGATGGCCAAACCCAACGTTTTCACATTGGGCTCAGTAAAGATATGTGTGTTTCCCACTATCCACTTTAAGCGTGGCTGCACTGCCATTGAAGTGTGGTTTCTTGCTTACGTAACCACACTTTCTCATGGAAGTAGTAAGCAAAGGTATTAATGGTAGGTTCAATCGCTGCCATGATACCGCCAACAAACGCATCTCCAGTCATTAAATACACCACGCCAAATGCAACACTGAAGTGAACAATCGCAAAGCTGGTGGTTTTCACTTTTGCTGAGCGGGCCAGAGATTGTAGAGCCCGGCTTTTTTGCCAGATTCGTTCGTGAAAGTAGAAAGCGACTGTGTTTACCGATGGTTCGATCATGGCGATCAAGCTACCGATGAGAAGATCACCCGTCAGTAGGTACGCCACTGTAAATGCAATCGTAAAGTGAAGTGATGCGAATGTTAGTGTCTTTTTCATCTTGGTAGCTCATGTTGTTTTCTATAGGAGCTATTATTGATAACTATTCGCATTAAATAAATTTGCTTGATTCGATACTTTCAATAGATAAAACCTATTAAAAAAGGGTGCGATAATCGCACCCTTTTTGCATCCATAACGACAATGATCAGCCTTGTGGCTTAACGACCAAAACGTTGATTGGTGAGTTCTGTACCACTTTACTTGCTACTGAACCAAGTACCACCTTATCTATTTTCGAACGCTTGTGGCTTGGCATAACGATAAGGTCTGCGCCTAGCTTTTCAGCAAAATCGAGAATAGTTGAGTAAGGCTTACCTTCTGCTACATGCACCTTGTAAACAACATCTTCTTCAATGTTCTCTACTGCGAACTCTTTAAGCTGAGCTTCAACGTCGGCTTTCATTTTTAGTGCAGCATCTTTAGGGAAGTAGCTAGCCACCATCGACATATGAATACCAGGCAGTACATTCAAAAGGTGAACAACCGCGTTTGAATGTTTTGCATGCCAGACGGCAAGCTCAACAGCCTTATCAGAAAAGCCTTTATCATTTAGATCGACGGGAACAAGAATTTGCTTATACATTGTTATTTCTCTTCATTATCACCGATTAAAACAGATCAATGCGGTGGTTTAATGCATCCTTAGTTTAAGTGTAGCCCCACAATCTAAAGTGGGGCTGACTAAGTTACGCGCTCAGTTGTTCCTTTCGAGCTCGTCGTTTCTGGTTGAAAGCAAGGCCGAACAAAATGAGCAGTGCAGGTACGAAAACCCACTCTTTCATTGGACGATCTGCTTTAGTTACTACTGAACTGATTTCCCAGTCGAAGTCGACACCAGCCGCTTCCGCAGGACTACCAAATTCAACCATATCTACAACCATACGGTCATCGACTTCATTAAGCATCAGACCCATTGAAGCGATACGTTCATCTGCAGTTGTTGCATTGTCTTCAAATGGAAGGCGTACCGTCTTCGAAATGAAATCACCTTCAAGGTTTTCACCAGCAACGATCAGTTCAATACTTTCGCCCACATGCAGAGTTTCGGTAACCTGCGCAATCTCAGTTCCAGGGTAAAGTACTTTTGCTGGGTAGATTTGATCCCACCAGAAACCCGGGCGGAAGAATGTAAATGTAAGAACCAGCAGTAGAACCGTTTCCCACCATTTGTTCTTAGTGAACCACCAACCCTGAGTTGCAGCTGAGAATATCAGCATTGCTATCACAGACGATATGATCGTAAGCAATAAATGCCACCAACTATCAATGCCCATCAACAATAGTTGAGTATTGAAGATAAACATAAATGGCAAGATTGCAGTCCGGATATCGTAGGTGAAACCCTGGATACCAGTGCGGATAGGATCTGACTTAGCAATAGCCGCAGCGGCGAAAGCTGCCAGACCTACAGGTGGCGTATCATCTGCCAGAATACCGAAGTAGAACACGAACAGGTGAACGGCAATCAGAGGAATGATTAAACCACTCTGTGCACCAAGAGTTACGATTACTGGCGCCATCAGAGTTGATACAACAATGTAGTTTGCTGTGGTTGGCAGACCCATACCCAGGATCAAACTAATTACTGCAGTAAATAGCAGCATTAGAATGATGTTACCGCCAGAGATAAACTCGACGAAGTCTGTCATCACAAGGCCGATACCTGTTAGCGTTACGACGCCAACAACTGTACCTGCTGCAGCTGTCGCAACACCGATACCGATCATGTTACGCGCACCAGAAACCAAACTCTCAGCCAGATCAACGAAGCCATCTTTAGTCTGCTCTGCAATAGAACCTTGCTTAGACAGGATCGCGATAAGTGGACGTTGAGTGATCAAAATAAAGATCATGAACACCGTTGCCCAGAACGCAGAAAGGCCTGGCGAGAAGCGCTCAACGGTCAGACACCAAACTAACACTACGATAGGTAGTAGGTAGTGCAGACCTGACTTAATGGTTGGACCCGGGTCCGGAACTTCTGTCAGCTCAGCATCAATCTCGATAGCGCCTTCTTTAGCGTATTTAGCTGAAACGTTTACCAGCGCTACATAAGCGACTAGTAGGGCAACCGTCACGATTGGGGTTGCAGCTTCGCCGAATACATCTTTAGTCCAGCCTACACCGTAGTAGACCGCAGCACTGATAATACAAAGGCCTAAAATCGTCCCTGTGAAAGAGAGTAGGCTTTGGATGAATTTAGGAGTATGACGACGAGGCAGACCTGTCATACCAGCCTTACAAGCTTCAAGGTGAACAATGTAGATTAGAGCGATGTATGAGATCAGAGCAGGAAGAATGGCTGCTTTAATCACTTCAACATACGAAATGCCCACATACTCAACCATTAGAAACGCAGCCGCACCCATGATCGGTGGTGTCAGCTGACCGTTGGTTGAAGCCGCTACTTCAACAGCGCCTGCTTTAGTGCCTGGGAAGCCAACGCGCTTCATCAAAGGAATAGTGAAAGTACCTGTTGTTACTACGTTGGCAATGGATGAACCAGATACCAAACCAGACAGACCTGAAGCGACGACTGCTGCCTTAGCCGGACCGCCTTTCATATGACCAAGCAGAGAGAAGGCCACTTTAATAAAGTATGCACCGGCACCTGCACGTTCTAGCATCGCGCCAAACAGTACAAACAGGAATACGAATGAGGTTGAAACGCCCAGTGCGACACCGAATACACCTTCAGTCGTTAACCATAGGTGTGACATGGCTTTGTTAAGGCTGGCACCTTTGTGAGCAATAACGTCTGGCATGTGAGGGCCGCCAAAGGTGTAGAGCAGGAATACGGCTGCTACTACCATCAGTGGTGGACCAAGCGCACGACGGGTTGCTTCTAGCAGTAGCAGCATACCAGACACTGCAATGACAATATCAAATGTCGTTGGCGCACCTGAGCGGTTAGCGAGCTCAGTATAGAAAATATAGATGTAGGCAGCTGAGAAACTACCTGCCAACGCGAGTAACCAGTCGACGACAGGAATGCGGTCACGCGGCGAATTCTTCATTGCTGGGTAGGCTGTAAACGCAAGGAAAACAGCGAACATCAAATGGATAGATCGTGCTTCAGTATCGTTGAGTACGCCAAAATCGAAAATGAACGGCAGAGGGGATGCGTACCAAAGTTGGAATAGCGACCAACATAGCGGCACAAACCAAAGGATGCGTCCTGAGAGTCCAGAAGGAGCACGCGCACCAGTATCGGATTGAGCTACCATTTCTTGCACATCTTGAGACGGAGTTGTTGTCTTCGACATGTACTTAATCCTTATTATAAATGGTCCGTATATTTATGATTATGAGAACCTTTATTTAGCATCTTTCATTGTAGTGAAAAGATGAAATATTGCTCAGTAGTTTGGTTTCTTAGGTATAAAACGGGGCAGAGTTTCAAGATGGTGAAACTCAAAGATAGAGTCTAGTGCTGAGACTAGTTCGAGTATTAACCAAGGAGGCATGTGCCCCCTTGGTCATCAAAGAGTGCTTACTTAAGTAGGCCGATCTCTTTGTAGTACTTCTCCGCACCTGGGTGTAGAGGGATAGAAAGACCAGCTTGAACCATGTCTTCTTTCTTCAGGTTAGCAAACGCAGGGTGTAGGCGTTTGAACGTGTCGAAGTTTTCGAATACAGATTTTGCAACGTTGTAAGCCACTTCATCTGAAACTGCTGTTGAAGTAACCATAGTTGCCGCAACACCAAAGCTGTTTACGTCTTTGTCTGTACCACGGTACATGCCAGCAGGAACTGTGCTGTATGCGTAGTAAGGGTTGTTTGCAACGATTTCATCGATTTTTGCACCAGTTGCAGAAACTAGTTTCGCATCACATGAAGTTGTTGCTTCTTTGATAGATCCATTCGGATGGCCAACTACGTAAACGAACGCGTCAATCTTGTTGTCACAAAGAGCTTGTGAACGCTCAGAACCTTTAAGTTCAGAAGCTAGTTTGAAGTCTTCGTTAGTCCAGCCCATTGCTTCCATTACAACACCCATAGTTGCACGGTCACCAGAGCCTGGGTTACCAATGTTTACACGCTTGCCTTTAAGGTCAGAAACGTTGTCGATACCAGCATCGCTACGCGCGATGATGTTGAACGGTTCTGTGTGTAGAGAGAATACCGCACGTAGTTCTTTGTACGGGCCTTGCTCAGCAAACTTACTTGTACCGTTGTAGCCGTGGTACTGCCAGTCAGACTGAACGATACCGAAGTCTAGTTCACCTGCTCGCATAGTGTTTACGTTGTAAATCGAACCACCAGTTGATTCTACAGAACAACGGATGTTGTGCTCTTTACGACCTTTGTTAACTAGCTTACAGATAGCACCACCAGTTGGGTAGTAAACACCTGTTACAGAGCCAGTACCGATAGTGATGAACTCTTGAGCGTTAACTGCGCCAGCGCCCATAACAGCGGCTGCAATCGCACCAACTTTAATAAGTTTGTTCAATGCCATGAATTTCCCTTCCTTTATTCATTATTAACCCTAAGCAAGTGTAGTTGCTGTGGGAGTTTCCTATTAACGGAAACGGCATCTTTTTCAATCCGTATGTTGAAAAAGCGGCTGAATAATATCAAAAAATTGGCACATAATTACACGATTGTTAAAAAATATAGACAATTAGCCTAGTTGTTTGAACAATTTGTAGTGATTGTTTAATGATTAAACCCTTTGAAAATCATAAGGTTATATTGAGCATTAAACTAAAGTATGATTTATTTAAGATGTGATCTGAATCACGCCGCTAAATTGGCGGCGCGATTTATATTTTGGCGATTTATATGAAACTAGCCAGTGTATTCAAATAGGTCACACACAGAGGCAAAAAGTTGTTCAGTAGTGATGGATAACGTTGGCGTAATGAAAATAGTATCGTCGCCAGCAACAACACCTAAAATACCTTCCGCTTTGCCAAGAGAGTCTAGTAGACGCGCGATTAATTGCGCTGCCCCTGGGCCTGTATGGATAACAACTAGCGCGTTGTTATGGTCGATATCCAGGACAAGTTCACGCAGAGAGCTTGAAACTGTCGGTACGCCAAGCTCTGCTGGAAGGCAATATACCATTTCCATTTTTGCATTGCGGGTACGTACAGCACCAAACTTGGTCAGCATACGTGAGACTTTCGATTGGTTGATATTCTCAAACCCTTCGTTTTTAAGAGCTTCCACAATATCGCCTTGGGAGCCAAAACGTTCTTCTTTTAGCAGGGCTTTGAAAGCGCGAACGAGGTTATCTTGTTTTTCTGAATGGCGCATGGTTCTCTTTCTATGTTGGTAATGATAAAAAGCAAGTGAATATTCTCGCATAGCTATGCACATTGTGCCAACGGTAAGCCTGAATTCTGTCTAGCATATCACTGTAAACATTGCGGCTAATAGGGTGGAAAAAGTCGCTTAAATCTTTGTCATCAAAGGCAAAGGAGATCATAATAGCCGCAACGCGTGTAGCACGCTTTTGTCGGATTGCGCAAGGTCGCAAAGCTGACGTTAATTGATTGTAATCAGGTTGTGATTGGTTTAGCTTGAACGCAGCTGATTTTAAATCGCCCTACAAAACAATATAAGAGAATCTTCTCAAGGAGAACTACGATGAAAGTAGCTGTTATTGGTGCCGCTGGTGGCATCGGTCAAGCCCTAGCCCTTCTACTTAAAAACCGTCTTCCTGCTGGTTCAGATCTAGCTCTATACGACATTGCACCTGTTACTCCAGGTGTTGCTGCTGATCTTAGCCACATCCCAACTCCAGTATCTATCAAAGGTTATGCTGGTGAAGATCCAACGCCTGCACTAGAAGGTGCAGATGTTGTCCTGATCTCTGCAGGTGTTGCACGTAAGCCGGGTATGGATCGTGCGGATCTATTTAACGTAAACGCAGGCATCGTTAAGTCTCTTGCTCAACGCATCGCGGACGTTTGTCCTAAAGCAATGGTTGGTATCATTACTAACCCAGTTAACACTACAGTGCCAATCGCAGCGGAAGTTCTTAAGCAAGCGGGTGTTTACGACAAGCGTCGCCTATTCGGTGTAACAACACTTGACGTTATTCGTTCAGAAACATTCGTTGCTGATCTAAAAGACAAAGATCCAGGCGAAGTACGTGTACCAGTTATTGGTGGTCACTCTGGCGTAACTATTCTTCCTCTACTTTCTCAGGTTGAAGGTGTTGAGTTTACTGCTGAAGAAGTTGAAGCTCTGACTAAGCGTATCCAAAACGCGGGTACTGAAGTTGTTGAAGCTAAAGCGGGTGGCGGTAGTGCAACTCTATCGATGGGTCAGGCGGCATGTCGCTTTGGTCTTGCTCTTGTTAAAGCACTTCAAGGTGAAGAAGTTGTTGAGTACGCATACGTTGAAGGTGACGGCGAGCACGCACCATTCTTCGCTCAGCCAGTTAAACTAGGCAAAGACGGCGTAGAAGAAATCCTAAGCTATGGTGAGCTAAGTGATTTCGAAAAATCTGCACTAGACGGTATGCTTGAAACACTTAACGGTGACATCCAGACTGGTGTTGACTTCGTTAACAAGTAATCCGAATTAAATGATTAAAAGCCGACTTTCGAGTCGGCTTTTTTGATCCTTTCTCATTTCCTGCTGTACTTAGTAATTAACAGAGGAGAGAAAAGATGGATATTAGTGAGCTAGAAAAAGGAATGTTGGTCGAATGCCGCCAGGGGATAGGCACTGTACTTGAAGTGGACGAAAGTGCGCATGCGGTTGTCATAGAAGAAAGAGTGTCGCACCAGAAATTTGAGGTCGATATTGACGATTTAATGGATGACCCACAACTTCATATTGGTTGTGATCGTTATTACTGAGAACAAATAAAAAAGCGAGCTCTAGAGCTCGCTTTTTTAAATGAAACTGCGTCGATTATTTACGAACGGCAATCGCTTCGATTTCGATGCCTACATCTTTAGGTAGACGTGCTACTTCTACACATGAACGTGCAGGGTAGTTTGCAACATTGTGCTCATCGAAGAACTTACCGTAAACTTCGTTTACTGTGCCGAAGTCGTTTAGATCTTTTACGAATACTGTCAGCTTCACGATGTCTGTTACAGACAGACCAGAAGACTCAACTACCGCTTTTACGTTTTCTAGAGACTGACGAGCTTGTTCTGCGATGTCAGCTGATACTTCACCTGTCGCTGGATTTACTGGGATTTGGCCAGAAGTCAGTACCATGTTGCCTAGGTCAACACCTTGTACGTATGGGCCGATAGCTGCAGGCGCTGATTCAGTATGAAGTACTTTAGTCATTGTTATATTCCATCTTTTTAGGGTTACTGGAAGAGAACTCAGTTTGCCGCGAATTACGTGCTTCGTAAAGGTAAAAATCCCCGCTTGAGGCAAGCGGGGACAAATTCTTACTTTGTGTTAACGGAGCAGTATCAGTTAGCGCTCGGTAACAATCTCACGCGAGAACACTTTCTCACAGTACTTACACTTAAGACGAATATCCTCTTTCTTCTCAAATACTTTAAAGCTGCTTTCCACTGGTTCACCGTGGGTAATACAGTTCGTATTTGGGCATTCAAAGACGTTATTGACCTGCTCAGGTAGTTCTAAAGGAAGTTTCTTAACGACCTCGTAGTCTTCAATCTGGTTAACTGTTGCGTGAGGGGCATACAGTGCAAGTTTGCTCGCTTGCTCTTCAGTAATAAACACATTTTCAATCTTCAGCAGATCTTTGTGGCCCAGCGCCGATGAAGGCAGATTTAAGCCTACAGTTACGCGTTGCTGTGATTTGTGCATTGAGAACAGCTTGAGTACTTTGATGCCAATTTGTGCCGGGATATGGTCGATAACCGTGCCGTTCTTAATTGCTTCAACCTGCAATTGAGTTTCTTTGTTCATGATTTCTCTCCTCGATTACAGTGTTTCATTAAGTACTAGTGCAAGTAGAGCCTGACGTGCGTAGACGCCATTTTCTGCCTGCTCAAAGTAGTAAGCGTGGGGTGTTTTATCGACATCTACAGTAATTTCATCGACACGCGGCAGCGGGTGAAGAACCTTAAGATTGTCACGCGCACCTTCAAGCATTGCTGCTGTCAGGATGTATGCTGATTTAATATGAGCGTATTCTGATTCGTCAAAGCGCTCTTTCTGTACACGAGTCATGTAAAGAACGTCGAGGTCTGGGATTACGCTTTCCATATCTGTGTGCAGGCTATATTGAATGCCTGCTTCGTCTAACTCTTCACAGATGTAATCTGGCATTGCTAGCGCTTCAGGTGCGATAAAGAAGAAGCGTACATTGTTGAACTTAGCCAGAGCCTGAGTCAGGGAGTGAACAGTACGTCCGTATTTCAAATCACCAACGAAGGCGACGTTAAGTTCATCCAGGCGTCCCTGTGTCTCAGCGATAGAGAACAGGTCAAGCAAGGTTTGAGTAGGGTGCTGGTTGGCACCGTCACCACCGTTAATTACAGGTACGCCGTTTGAAAACTCAGAGGCCAGACGGGCAGCGCCTTCCTGTGGATGGCGCATGACGAAAGCGTCGACGTATGAAGAGATAACCTGAACAGAGTCCGCCAGAGTTTCGCCTTTCTTAGCCAGTGAAGTGTTACCGCCATTATCGAAACCAATCACATCGCCACCAATACGCTGGATAGCAGTTTCAAACGATAGGCGAGTACGGGTTGATGGTTCGAAGAAGCAGCTGGCAACAACTTTGTTCTTAATTAACTCAGGTTGAGGCTTAGCCTTCAGCTCTCCCGCCGTTTTGACAATCAATTCCAGCTCTGCACGTGAAAGCTCAGGAATTGAGATAATATGCTTGTTAAAAAGCGTGTTTGTCATAATCATCTTCCCAGTCATGAATTTTAGGCACAAAAAAGCCCCCCATTAAGGGAGGCTTTAGAAATCGGTGAAAATAGAAAAAACTAATCCCAGTAAGCATGTTGGCTTACTCAGTGTAATACGCTTTGTAGAGCACGAATTACGTGGCATTGTTTTACTATCTCCAGACAAATTGCCGAGCATTATACGCTGAAGAATGGTGAACGCAAGCGATTACATCGACGGTTTTTGTGTCGATTATTCTTCGCGATCAGCTACCAAGTGTGGCGACCATCACAGCTTTAATCGTGTGCATACGGTTCTCCGCCTCATCAAAGACAATTGAATGCTCAGACTCAAACACTTCTTCAGTCACTTCGAGACCGTTCATACCATACTTTTCTGCGACTTCTTTACCTACAGTGGTTTCATCATTATGGAAAGCAGGCAAACAGTGCATGAATTTAACCTGTGGATTGCCAGTCTTAGCTATGACGTCCATATTCACTTGATATGGTGTCATCATAGCGACACGTTCATCCCATGCTTCAGGTGCTTCGCCCATTGAGACCCAAACATCGGTGTATAGGTAGTCACAACCTTTAACGCCCTCTTCGACGTTTTCAGTTAGCGTAATTTTCGCCCCTGTCTGCTTAGCGATTTGCTGGCAGGTTGAAACCAACTCTTCTTCTGGCCAGAACGCTTTCGGAGCGACAAGTCGTATATCCATGCCCATTTTTGCAGCGCCAACCAGCAAAGAGTTACCCATGTTGTTGCGTGCATCACCAAGGTAGGCGAATTTGATTTCATGGAGTTGTTTCCCGCGGCCATGCTCTAGCATGGTCAGGAAATCTGCGAGGATTTGAGTCGGGTGGAATTCATCAGTCAGACCATTCCAAACCGGAACTCCCGCGTATTGACCCAGCTCTTCAACGATAGGTTGACCAAAACCACGGTACTCAATGCCATCGTACATGCGGCCAAGAACACGAGCGGTATCTTTCATCGATTCTTTATGACCGATCTGAGAACCAGAAGGACCGATATACGAAACCTGCGCACCTTGATCAAAGGCTGCTACTTCAAATGCGCATCGGGTACGAGTTGAGGCTTTTTCAAAGATCAGAGCGATGTTTTTACCGACCAGTTTTTTCTGTTCGGTTCCCGCGTATTTAGCTTTCTTCAGATCCGCAGAGAGATCGAGTAGAAACTGAATTTCTTTGGGAGTGAAATCGAGTAGCTTAAGGAAATTTCTGTTACGTAGATTAAAGGCCATGCTCCAGTCCTGAATGTTCATTCTATTAATGGAGTTAGTTAAACATATTTAGCTATTGTTTGTGAATAATTATTTTAAATAAATGCCGAGATATGAATTATATCTCGGCAAAAGTGACTATAAATTCTCTTCGGCAAATTCTGCCAGTCGACTTCGAACAACACCATTAAGGTGAATGTTGGCACTGCCTTCGAAGTTTTTGAATCGCTCAACCATATAGGTCAAACCTGAAGTCACCGGGGTTAAATAGTGGGAGTCAATCTGTGCCAGGTTACCTGAACAGACGATTTTCGTACCTTCGCCACAACGTGTGATGATGGTTTTGATCTGCGATGCAGTCAGGTTCTGACACTCATCGAGCAATACAAAGGCATTCTGGATCGAACGTCCACGCATAAAGTTGATCGACTTAAACTGGATATTGGCTTTGTCGCAGATGTACTTCAGGGATCCTTCTGTACAGTGATCATTCTTATGCAGTGCCTCTAAGGTGTCGGTGACCGCGGCCAGCCAAGGCATCATCTTTTCCTCTTCACTACCCGGTAAAAAGCCTATCGCTTCACCGATGTCGGGCGTGTTTCGGGTAACAATGATCTTGTCAAACACGCCTTTCTCTATGGTTTGTTCCAAAGCAGAGGCGAGGGCGAGTAAGGTTTTGCCGCTACCAGCAGCACCGGTCAGGATCACCAAGTCAATGTCCGGATCGAGTAGCGCATCCAGCGCCATTCCCTGATAGATATTTTTCGGAGTGATATCCCAAGCGCGACGATGCATCATTCTTTCGCGGCTGAGATCTTTTATCGTGATCCGATCTTGCTCGATCTCTTCTACACGTCCGGCAAAATCACTCTCCTCATCGATCATGTATTGATTGATGTAGGTTGGTTCGAATGGCTCACGCGCTATGGTGTGGTAGGTACGTCCTGCGTAGGTTTTGCTTTCGACATCTTGTACGTTAGCCCAGAATTCCCCTTCAATTTGTTGGAAGCCTTTAGTGAGGTATTGCACGTCATCAATGAGCTGATCCGTCCGGTAGTCTTCAACAAATCTGACACCTGCACCTTTGGCTCGTAAGCGCATGTTGATGTCTTTGGTAACAAGAATAACTTCACGAGGTGCTCGTTTGTTTTGTAGGTAGAGCACACCGTTGAGAATACGATTATCGCCAGCTTTATCGGCGAACGCTTTGACGGTTTCTTGCAGCTCGAAGTCTGCCAGAATGGCAATATGCCCGGTATTTTCCTTATCTTTGTTGATTGGGATGCCTTCAGAGATCTCATCTGGAGTCGCATCTTTAAACATCGCTTCCAGCGCCCGGATAGCGACTCGAGCATCGCGTGCAACGTCTCGTTTACTGTCTTTGATTCGGTCGAGCTCTTCGAGCACGGTCATTGGGATTACGACATCATGTTCTTTAAATGAGTAGATGGCGAGTGGTTCATGAAGAAGAATGTTGGTGTCTAGGACAAATAGTTTCCGGTCTGTATCACCCATAAGCGTCTCCTTGCCATTAAGCGGCCTGCTTACTCTTCATTGGTGTGATGAAGAGGATCTCTGCGGTTGCTTGCAGTGATGTAGCCTGGTAATCAGAGTTCGCTGATGGTTTGACTACAAATACTGCAAACCCGTGTTGAACGTCATCCTATTTGAATGCATCTGTCGTGCCAGTCAGAAACTTGACGTGAAATGATGCTGTTTCACTATTGAGTATAACCAGCTTTTTCAACACGCACTTTTAGAAGTGCCACTGATTTCTTACACTTTGATGTCACCCTCAGCTTGAACAAAAAATTGTTGGTTTTTGAGGCCTTTGTACGTGACCAATGTCACAGCTTCAAGTAAGATGAGCGACCTTTTTTGGCGCAGCGGCTGACCTATTTTTTTCCTCGTCAGTTTCCTTTCAAGTTGCGCAAGAGTTACTAAAATAAATAGACCCATTTTCGAACTAATTAGATGAGGTAGTCGATTCATGACATTTGCTTTGGGCCAGCGCTGGATCAGCGATACGGAGAGCGATCTAGGTTTAGGAACCGTTGTAGCATTGGATGCTCGTACTGTGACACTAATGTTTGCAGCTTCTGAAGAAAACCGAGTTTACGCTCGAAATGATGCGCCTGTAACCCGAGTAACCTTTAACGCTGGTGATGTAGTTGAGAGCCAGCAAGGGTGGTCTCTGAGAGTCGAGCAAGTGGTCGAAGACCAAGGACTATTTAGCTACGTAGGTCTACGTGAAGACAGTGGCGAAGAAGGTGTGGTTTTACGCGAAATCATGCTTAGCAACCAGATCCGTTTTAACAAGCCACAAGATAAATTGTATGCCGGTCAAATCGACCGTATGGACAACTTTGTGCTTCGTTATCGTGCACTGATGAACCAATATGAGCAGCACAAGAGCCCAATGCGTGGTCTGTGTGGTATGCGCGCAGGTCTTATTCCTCATCAGCTTTACATTGCGCACGAAGTGGGTCGCCGTCATGCGCCGCGTGTACTTCTTTCTGACGAAGTTGGTCTGGGTAAAACCATCGAAGCAGGCATGATTATCCACCAGCAAGTATTGGCTGGTCGCGCTGAGCGTATCCTGATTGTCGTTCCTGAAACCCTTCAGCACCAGTGGCTGGTAGAGATGATGCGTCGCTTCAACCTGCACTTCTCTATCTTTGATGAAGAGCGTTGTATTGAAGCATTCGCTGATTCGGATAACCCATTTGATACACAGCAATATGTACTTTGTTCACTCGACTTCCTGCGCAAGAGCCGCAAACGCTTCGAGCAAGCGTTAGAAGGCGAGTGGGACTTACTGGTTGTCGACGAAGCGCACCACCTCGAGTGGAGCCCAGAACAACCGAGCCGTGAATACCAGGTAGTAGAAGGTTTGGCTGAGCGTACTCCGGGCGTACTATTGCTAACTGCAACACCTGAGCAGCTAGGTCGTGAGAGTCACTTTGCTCGTCTGCGTCTGCTTGATTCTGACCGTTTCTTTGATTACCAGGAGTTTGTCAAAGAAGAAGAGCAATACGCTCCAGTTGCTGACTCAGTGAGTGCGCTGTTCTCTGGTCAGACTCTGGCTGATGACGCGAAAAACCAAATCACTGAGCTATTGTCAGAACAGGACGTAGAACCTCTGTTCCGCATTATTGAAAGCGATAGCGATGAAGAAGCAAAAGCGGCGGCACGCCAAGAGCTGATCGATAACCTAATGGACCGCCACGGTACTGGTCGTGTTCTGTTCCGTAACACCCGCGCAGCGATTAAAGGTTTCCCGAAACGTAACGTGCACCTGTTACCAATGCCAATTCCGCAGCAATACACCACTTCTATGCGTGTATCGGGCATGATTGGTGGCAAGATGAGCTCAGAAGCTCGCGCGCTTAAGAATCTATATCCTGAAGAGATCTTTCAGGAGTTTGAAGGTGAAGATTCAAGCTGGTGGCAGTTTGATAGCCGCGTTAACTGGCTGCTAGAGAAAATCACTGACAAGCGCAGCGAGAAGATTCTGGTTATCGCTTCTCGTGCGAGTACAGCTCTGCAACTTGAGCAAGCGTTACGTGAGCGTGAAGGCATTCGTGCTACTGTATTCCACGAAGGCATGTCTATTCTGGAGCGCGATAAAGCAGCGGCTTACTTCGCTCAGGAAGAGGGCGGTGCTCAGGTACTTATCTGTAGCGAAATTGGCTCAGAGGGTCGTAACTTCCAATTTGCTAACCAGTTAGTGATGTTCGATTTACCGTTCAACCCTGACTTACTTGAACAGCGTATTGGTCGTCTTGACCGTATCGGGCAGAACCGTGATATCGATATTCACGTTCCTTACCTGCAAGGTACTTCGCAGGCGATTTTAGCGCGCTGGTTTGATGAAGGTCTTAATGCTTTTGCTGAAACCTGCCCAACAGGCCGCACTGTTTATGACAAATACGCAGATCGTCTGATTGAAATGCTGGCATCTGGTGATACAAGTGATCTGGATGATGTGATTGCTGAATCAGCACTGATGAACAAAGAGCTCAAAGCTCAGCTTGAACAAGGCCGTGACCGCCTGTTAGAGATGCACTCTAATGGCGGTGATAAAGCACAAGCGATCGTTGATAAGATTGCTGCGACTGATGGTGATACTAACCTGGTGACTTTTGCGCTGAGCCTGTTTGATACCATTGGTTTGGATCAGGATGACAAAGGTGAAAACGCATTGGTAGTGACGCCTTCTGAACATATGTTGGTCCCAAGCTACCCAGGTCTGCCTTATGAAGGTGCGACTATCACGTTTGATCGCGAAACCGCTCTTTCTCGTGAAGATATGAACTTTATCAGCTGGGAACACCCAATGATTCAGGGTGGTATCGATTTGCTGATGAGCGAAGGTGTAGGTACCACTGCGGTATCGCTGCTGAAAAACAAAGCATTGCCAGTCGGCACTATGTTGCTTGAACTGGTTTACAAGGTTGATGCTCAGGCGCCGAAGCGTAGTGGTATCAGTCGTTTCCTTCCGACCACTCCAATCCGCCTGATGCTGGATGGCAAAGGTAATGATTTGTCGGCGCAGGTTGAGTTTGAAAGCTTCAACCGTCAGCTAAGCCCTGTTGGCCGTCATATTGCGACGAAACTGGTTTCTTCGGTACAGGCGCAAGTTCACCAGATGATCGAAGCGGGCGAGACTCTGATTGTCGAGAAAGTTGAAGCGATTCGTAAGCAGGCTCAACAAGAGATGCAAGCGAGCTTGAATGCTGAGCTGGAGCGTCTTCAGGCACTTAAAGCGGTTAACCCGAATATCCGTGATGAAGAAATTGAAGCGATTGATGAGCAGATTAAACAGCTAACTGGTTACATTAGCCAGGCGCAGTACCAGCTCGATTCGCTACGTATGATTGTGGTTTCTCACAACTAACCGGTATCCGTTTAACAAGATTAAACCCAGCGTCATGCTGGGTTTTTATTAGGTAGTAGTATGGCAATGTTAGAGTACAACCCACCGACAGACCCTTGGGTTGATATCATCTATCAAGATGAACAGATCCTGGCAGTGAACAAACCATCTGGCCTGCTTTCGGTACCCGGCCGACTGGAAGAGCACTATGACAGTATGTGGTCGCGACTGGTTGAGACTTATCCTGATATTCAGGTCGTACATCGATTGGATATGGATACCTCGGGCCTGATGGTATTGGCAAAGAGCAAACAGGCGGAGCGCTCGCTCAAGAAGCAGTTTCAATATCGCTTAACCCATAAGGTTTACTACGCGAGAGTGTGGGGGCATCCACAACAAGATGAAGGCGAAGTCGATTTGCCGCTGATTTGTGACTGGCCAAACCGACCAAGACAAAAAGTCTGTTTTGAGCATGGAAAACCTTCCCAGACTCGCTATCAGGTTGTGAAACGTGAAGAGAAAACGTCGATTGTCCGACTATTGCCGATAACAGGACGCTCTCATCAATTAAGAGTTCATATGCAGGCTTTAGGGCACCCTATTGTTGGCGATGAGTTTTACTCTGAAGGGGAGGCATTTGAGTTTTCTGAACGACTTGAGCTGCATGCGGCTGAACTGAGCTTTTACCACCCTGATAGTGAACTACTGCAAACTATCTTCGTCCCATGTGACTTTTATCTTGAAGCAGAAAGCGTAATCTTTAACTATTTCAATCCAGTAAAAGAATTACCTGACTATAAAACGCTGCCAAATCAATAACTGAACAATTAAGGCAGCACAAGGAGGTCCAATGTCGCTGCCTACGGTTGTATTTCTTGATCGCGCAACTATTCCAACTCAGATTGAGTTGCCATCCCTTCCATTTGAGCATCACTGGCAGGAGTATGATTTTACTTCGCCTGAATTAGTGGTTGAACGTGCTCATCAAGCAGAAGTCATCATCACCAATAAAGTGGTATTAGATAAGGATATCTTAAGCCAACTGACCAATCTTAAGCTGGTGGCGGTCTCGGCGACTGGCTTTAACAATGTCGATATCGATTACTGTCGCCAACATGGGATCGCAGTGACCAACGTGCAGGGCTACGCCACCCAGTCGGTCCCTGAACATGTTGTTGCGATGATGTTCGCTTTGAAGCGCAACCTAAAGGGCTATCACAACGATATCGCGGCAGGTGAATGGCAGCGTAACAAACAGTTCTGTTTCTTTACTCATCCAATCAGCGATACGGCTGGCTCTACTTTAGGAGTGATTGGGAGTGGGGCTTTAGGCCAGGCAACAGCTGCACTGGCAAAGGCGCTTGGTATGCAGGTGATATTTTCTGAGCGTAAAGGCGCTAGTGAATGTCGACAGGGGCATCTGCCATTTGAGCAGGTGCTTGAGCAAGCGGATGTGTTGACTTTGCACTGCCCGCTAAATGATGAGACTCGTCATCTTATTGGTCGTCAGGAACTGGCGACAATGAAGCCTACCAGTATCGTCATTAACACTGGTCGAGGTGGATTGGTTGATGAAGAAGCGTTAGTGGATGCACTGAAAGAGGGAGTGATTAGAGGTGCCGGTGTGGACGTATTTACCGACGAGCCAGCTGATGAATCCAACTCGCTAATTGCCAACATGCACCTGCCGAACCTGCTGTTAACACCACATGTTGCCTGGGGAAGTGATTCTTCTATTCAGAGCCTGGCCAATATCTTGATGGATAATATCGCTGCATTTATTGAAGGTCGCGAACAGAATCGAGTTGTCTAAGGTACTCTAATCCTCCAGGGGCTTAATCTTTTTAAGTCCCTGATTAAACACTTCCAACAACGTGCTAGCCTGCGGATGTGCTTTGGAAAACATCAGGTAGCTGTCATTACTTAAAAAAGGTTTGGGGTTATAGGTGATTAACTCCTGAGTCTCGATTGGCTGTTTACTTAAGGCAAACATTCCGATGTGCTTCTCTTCCGGAACTAACTCTACACGCCGATACTTGAGGAGCTGAAAGGCTTTCTCAGGAGTTTCAACACGGTTGATGGTGAGCTTGTCCTCCTCCAGCATGCGGTCTAGCGCTGAACCGTAGCTATAGCCGAGGCCTCCGCCAAGATGTTTACCTTCGATATCCGCTAAGCTTTGCCATTCGAATGGTTTGTCCTTGCGATGAAAGAAGACAAACTGCTCCTGAGCAACAGGGTTGCTAAACATAAAGTGTTCGGTGCGCTCTTCGGCAAACATCCACACCGCAGTTGCAACGAATTTGCCTTCGCTAGCTTGCTTATAAGCACGTTTCCATGGAAAAAAATGAAACTCAACCTGATAGCCTTGCTCAGCAAAAACGTCCGAGATTCGTTTCCCTACATAACCATAATCTTCCAACTGTTGGCCTATAAAAGGTGGCCAGTTGCCAGCTGCAATTTTGATGATTTTGTCTTCATCAGCGGCCAAAATAGGTAGTGAAAGCAGTGAGAAAATTAAAGGTAAACAGCGTTTCATGCAGACTCCCACTTTGATTGGTCTCTCTATTAAAACTAGACCAACCAGACTTGTTTGATGATATAGAGGCAAATAAAAAGGCTGGTCGTGATGACCAGCCTTAACTCTTTAGCAATGAGTAACTTGATTAAAGCGCAGCGATGGTCGCTTTCTGCTCTTCAAGTTTAACCAGAGTCTCTTTGTAGCCCTCTAGCTTCTCACGCTCTTTAGCAACAACCGCTTCCGGCGCTTTAGCAACGAAACCTTCGTTACCCAGCTTACCTTCGATACGCTTGATTTCGCCGTGAGTTTTCTTGATTTCACCATCAAGACGAGCAAGCTCAGCGTCTTTGTCGATTAGACCAGCCATAGGGATCATCAGCTCAGACTTAGCAACTAGTGCTGTTGCACACGCTGGCGTTTCTTCACCTGCGTCAAGTACGCGTACAGACTCAAGCTTCGCCAGAGAAACAAGAACTTGCTTGTTCGCTTCAAGACGAGCCGCGTCTTCTTCGCTTGCCGCTTTCAGCATAACTTCAAGTGGTTTACCTGGGTTGATGTCGTACTCTGCACGTAGGTTACGAATGCTAGTGATGAATGACTTAACCCACTCGATGTCATCAAGTGCTGATTGGTTGAAGTTCGCTTCGTCGTACTGAGGAAGAGCCTGAAGCATGATAGTGTCACCGTCAACACCTTCAACAAGAGGCTTCACGCTCTGCCAGATAGTTTCCGTGATGTATGGAATTACTGGGTGAGCAAGACGAAGTGTCTTCTCCAGAACTGTGATTAGCGTGCGACGAGTGCCACGTTGCTGAGCTTCGTTACCTTTCCAAAGAACAGGCTTAGTCAGCTCCAGGTACCAGTCACAGAATTGGTTCCAGATGAACTCGTAAATTGTGTTTGCAGCCATATCCAGACGGAAGTTATCAATGTGACCATTGAACTCTTTCGCTGCTAGCTCGAACTGAGACTCGATCCATTTGTCCGCTAGTGAGTACTCGATCTCACCACCGTTGAAACCACAATCCTGCTCTTCTGTATTCATTAGTACGTAACGGCTTGCGTTCCATAGCTTGTTACAGAAGTTACGGTAACCTTCCAGACGCTTCATGTCCCAGTTGATATCACGACCAGTAGAAGCCATTGCTGCCAGAGTGAAACGCAGTGCATCAGTACCGTATGGTTCAATACCGTTTTCAAACGTCTTACGCGTGTTCTTCTCGATCTTCGCTGCAAGTTGAGGCTGCATCATGTTACCAGTACGCTTCTCAACAAGAGACTCAAGGTCAATGCCGTCAATCATGTCGATTGGGTCAAGAACGTTACCCTTAGACTTAGACATCTTGTCGCCGTTCTCGTCACGAATTAGACCTGTAACGTATACCGTCTTAAATGGTACTTGTGGTTTACCGTTCTCATCTTTACAGAAGTGCATCGTCATCATGATCATACGAGCAACCCAGAAGAAGATGATATCGAAACCCGTTACTAGTACGTCTGAAGGGTGGAATGTTTTCAGATCATCAGTATTTTCTGGCCAACCTTGTGTACCGAAGGTCCATAGTGCAGAAGAGAACCATGTATCTAGTACGTCGTCGTCTTGGCGTAGAACGACAACAGGTGCAAGGTTGTTGTTAGCACGAACTTCTTCTTCAGTGCGGCCTACGTATACGTTGCCGTCGTTGTCGTACCATGCAGGGATTCGGTGACCCCACCATAGCTGACGAGAGATACACCAGTCCTGAATGTCACGCATCCAAGAGAAGTACATGTTTTCGTATTGCTTAGGAACAAACTGGATTTCACCATCTTCAACAGCTTTTGTTGCTGTTTCAGCTAGTGGTGCTGTGCGAACGTACCATTGGTCAGTTAGCATCGGCTCAATAACCACACCGCCACGGTCACCGTAAGGAACCGTCAGATCGTGATCTTTAACTTCTTCCAGAAGACCCAGTTCATCAAACTCAGCCACGATCGCTTTACGTGCAGCGAAACGCTCCATACCTTGGTATTTAGCAGGTAGCTCTGTTGAGTATGCATCGCTTGCTTCACCGTTGGTGGTGAATACTTCAGCCGCATCACGGATGTCTGCGTTGAAAGTCAGGATGTTGATCATTGGTAGCTGGTGGCGTTTACCAACTTCGTAGTCGTTGAAGTCGTGCGCAGGTGTGATTTTCACACAACCAGTGCCTTTCTCCATATCAGCGTGTTCGTCACCCACGATTGGGATGCGACGATCAACGATAGGAAGAATGATTTCTTTGCCGATCAGATCTTTGTAACGTGGATCTTCTGGGTTAACAGCAACACCAGTATCGCCAAGCATTGTTTCAGGACGAGTAGTCGCAACAACAATGTAGTCTTTACCTTCAGCAGTTTTAACGCCGTCCGCTAGTGGGTAGCGGAAGTGCCACATGTGGCCTTTTTTATCTTTGTTTTCTACTTCTAGATCAGAGATTGCAGTGTGAAGCTTAGGATCCCAGTTTACCAGACGCTTACCGCGGTAGATTAGGTCTTCTTCGTATAGACGAACAAAGACTTCTTGAACTGCATTAGACAGGCCATCATCCATAGTGAAACGCTCACGGTCCCAGTCTACAGATGCGCCCAGACGACGTAGCTGCTTAGTGATAGTGCCGCCTGATTCGCCTTTCCACTCCCAGATTTTGTCGATGAAAGCATCACGGCCGTAGTCGTGCTTTGTTTTGCCTTCTTCAGCAGCGATTTTACGCTCAACAACCATTTGAGTCGCGATACCAGCGTGGTCAGTACCAACCTGCCAAAGCGTGTTTTTACCTTTCATACGCTCAGCACGGATTAGAGTATCCATGATGGTGTCTTGGAACGCGTGGCCCATATGTAGGCTACCAGTGACGTTCGGTGGCGGAATCATGATGCTGTACGCTTCTTTAGTCGTGTCACCGTGTGGCTTGAAGTAGCCTTTCTCTTCCCAAGCTTGGTATAAAGCCTGTTCAATTGAAGTTGGGTTGTATGTCTTTTCCATAGTCGCCTTTTTTCTCGTCATACTTGGGCTGATAGCGGCGCTAACTGTACTCGCAAACCCGAATCAAATACTCAATGTATTTTGATAGGGATTTACTCATTGGTTGCCTTGCTCTAAGCCCAGCTATTTAGAGAAAATCTTATCTGGTTGATGGTAAATCTTAGTCAATCATTATAAGTGAACTCTCTAGATGGAGAGCTTAACTATAAGGATTGACCGCTAATTGTGTTTGATTTCGATCGTTTGTAGCTGGTAACCAGCTTGGCGGTAGATTTTATATCTTTCTCGCGCCAGTTGCTTGGCTTTTTCCTCGCAAGGAACGAAGTCTACCACCTCAGCAAACTTGTTCGCAAAGGTTGTCTCATTTTCAGCCAAATTTATTACTAATTGCCTGTTCCAGGAAGGCTTGACTCCTTGATATCCAATCTCGATATTGGTTGCATATCTTGGGCCTTCTCCGACTAGATTATGGGCCATAAATTCGCTGCTATCGACTTGCCAAAAACGTTCAGCTATCTGTTCTGCATGTGCTTTGTTATTGCAATTAAGGTAGACCTTTGCCCCTTGCTTGGCAAAGTGACGACTGAGAAACAGAATATACTCTTCAAACCCTTCAGGCGTTGCCTGATGAGACTCTTCAGTAATGAGATAAAACGTTGCGTTCGCCATGGTCTGCTCCTTTTTTGCACAAAGGCAGAGAAATAAAAAAGGGCCTTGCGGCCCTTTTTAAGATTTTGAGGTTTATTCCTCTGTCTCTTGGCCACTGCGGTTAAGCAGGAATTGGACAAGCATTGAGACTGGACGGCCTGTTGAGCCTTTAGCTGCACCTGACTTCCACGCAGTACCTGCGATATCGATGTGCGCCCAGTGGTATTTCTTAGCAAACTTAGACAGGAAACAACCTGCAGTAATAGTACCGCCTGGTCGACCACCGATGTTTGCCATATCTGCGAATGGGCTCTTCAGCTGCTCATGGTACTCATCTGCCATAGGTAGACGCCATGCGCGGTCGCTCGCTTGTTCAGAAGCGTTAACCAACTCGTGAGATAGTGGGTTATGGTTTGAGATAACACCGCTGATGTGGTGACCCAGAGCAATAACACATGCACCAGTCAGGGTTGCAACATCAACAACACACTCAGGCTCGAAGCGTTCAACGTAAGTTAGCGCATCACATAGTACCAGACGACCTTCAGCATCAGTATTCAGAACTTCAACGGTCTGGCCTGACATAGTCGTCAGGATGTCACCAGGACGGTAAGCATTGCTACCCGGCATGTTTTCACAGCCAGCCAGAACACCGATAACGTTGATTGGCAGATTCAGTTTAGCCAGTGCCTTCATGGTACCGAATACAGAAGCGGCACCACACATGTCGTACTTCATCTCATCCATGCCTTCGCCTGGCTTAAGTGAAATACCGCCTGAATCGAAGGTTAGACCTTTACCAACAAGAACAATTGGTTTTGCTTCTGGATCTGGGTTGCCCTTGTACTCCATGATAGACATCATAGATTCGTTCTTCGAACCACGGCCAACTGCCAGGTATGAAGTCATACCCAGTTTTTCCATCTCTTGCTCGCCAATGATCTTAGTCGTTACTGTCTCGTAATCGTCTGCCAGGCGGCGTGCCTGAGAAGCAAGGTATGCAGGGTTAGCGATGTTTGGTGGCATATTGCCAAGATCTTTCGATGCTTTCACACCAGAAGAGATCGCCAAACCGTGTGCGATAGCTTTTTCACCAAGGTTCAACTCACGACGAGTAGGTACGTTGAATACCAACTTACGTAGTGGACGACGTGTTTCTGGTTTTACACTCTTGAATTGATCGAATGTGTACAGACCGTCTTTAGTTGCTTCAACAGCTTGACGAACTTTCCAGTAAGTATCGCGGCCCTTAACGTGCAGTTCAGTTAGGAAACAAACGGCTTCCATAGAACCTGTTTCGTTAAGTGTGTTGATGGTTTTCTGAATGATCTCTTTGTACTGGCGCTCGCCAAGTTCACGTTCTTTACCACAACCTACTAGTAGTACGCGCTCAGACAGCACGCCTGGTACTTGATGAAGCAGGAGCATTTGCCCCGGCTTACCTTCTAGATCACCACGGCGAAGTAGTGA
Source organism: Vibrio brasiliensis LMG 20546 (assembly GCF_000189255.1). Classification (GTDB taxonomy): domain Bacteria; phylum Pseudomonadota; class Gammaproteobacteria; order Enterobacterales; family Vibrionaceae; genus Vibrio; species Vibrio brasiliensis. The sequence goes on from NZ_AEVS01000055.1 coordinate 26,166, forward strand.
ACTGATATAGCCATCGCTGATTTTATCTAGCTGCTCAGCAACTGGAGAAAGGCGACGTGGCTCGAACACGCCCACAACGATACATGCGCTGCGCTGCTTCTCTGGACTGCCACTTTTTACACTGAACTCCATGCGTACTCCTACATCCTGAAGACAAATAGAACTAAATGTTAGATAATGCCGTCTTACTTGTTGATTCCTTACTCGGAACTATTCTTAAATAAGCGCATTAACAGTTAGCCAAAAAATTTAAAAATAAAAGGTTCAACGGGAAATTATAGTGATTCAATTAAAAAAACAAGTTTTGTATAGGTAATTTCAGCGTGATTATTGTTAGATATTTGATCCGCGAGACACTCAAAAGCCAATTAGCGATATTTTTTATCCTGTTTTTAGTGTTCCTTAGTCAAAAACTGATCAAAGTTTTGGCTGATGCTTCGGATGGGGATATTCCCGCGAGTTTGGTCATGCACTATGTCGCATTGAGCATGCCGTCGATGGGACTACTGATGTTACCGTTGAGTCTGTTCTTGGGTATTTTGCTTACTTTTGGTCGCTTATATGCGGAAAGTGAAATTACCGTTATGAATGCCACAGGCATTGGTAACAAGTTTCTGATTCGTGCTGCTTTATACCTCGCGGTTATCACAGGTGTGATCGCTGGCTTTAACTCGTTTGTTTTTTCGCCGTACAGCCAGGATAAGCTCGTTCAACTTCAAGAAGAAGTAGAAGCGGAAAACAGCGTTGATTTGTTGAAGAAAGGTCATTTTCAGGGCACGCCTGATGGTTCATCGGTCGTCTTTATTGATGACATCGATGGTAAGCAGCTTAAACACGTGTTTGTTGCTCAAATGCGTCCACGTGACTCTATATTACCAAGTGTCTCATTTTCTCAGTCAGGCGAAGTTAAAGAGCTGAGCGATGGTCGTCAGGTTATTCGCATGTATGATGGGACTCGTTATGAAGGTGTACCTACGCGGGTAGACTACATGGTGACAAAGTTTGACCAGTATGAAGGTCTGATTGGTCAGCGAGATGTCAAACGCAAAGGTCGTGACTGGGAAGCAATCCCGACACTGGAGTTGATGAAGAACCCAGATCCGCGTGCTCAGGCAGAGCTACAATGGCGTATTTCGCTGGTAGTCTGTATTCCGCTGTTGACCATGTTAGTCGTGCCGCTCTCAGCAGTTAACCCGCGTCAGGGTCGATTTGCTAAAATGGGACCAGCGATTCTGATCTACTTAGCCTACTTCCTGTCGATTAGTGCCACTAAGTCTGCACTGGAAGACGGTTCTATCCCGGCAATTATTGGTATGTGGCCAATTAATGCTGCGCTACTGTTGACCGCGATCGGCATTAACTCAATGGACAGCATTCCTGTTCGCCGCTTTAAAGATAAATTAAGACAAAGAAAGAAGGCAGCGTAAGTCGTGTTTAAAATTCTCGATCTCTATATCGGCAAAACCATCATTGCCACGACATCTTTAGTGCTGGCCACTTTTGTCGGCTTGTCTGCGATCATCAAATACGTTGAACAGTTACGTAAAGTGGGTGAGGGAACTTACGATCTGATTCAGGCATTGCTCTTTGTTCTATTAAGTATCCCGCGTGATATCGAAATGTTCTTCCCAATGGCGGCTTTGCTGGGTGCTTTGATTGGCCTTGGTATGCTGGCTTCAAGCTCTGAGCTTGTGGTGATGCAGGCGGCAGGTTTCTCTAAGCTAAACATCGGTATGTCTGTGCTTAAAACCGCGGTGCCTCTAATGGTACTTGTGACCCTGCTTGGTCAATGGGGCGCACCTCAGGCACAGAAAATGGCGCGTGACTTACGTGCATTTGCTACTTCTGGTGGCGCAATCCTGTCGGTGCGAACCGGTGTTTGGGCGCGTGATGCCAATGACTTTATCTTTATCGGCAAAGTAGAAGACGACAAGATTTACGCAATGAACATGTGGCGTTTTGATGAGGAGAAGCGTCTTGAGAGTGTTGTTCATGCTGCTACGGTGGAATACGTTGCGGATAATACCTGGAAGATGAAAGACGTTCAGTTGACCGAAATGGTCGATGAAGTGGAAATCTCCAAGCAAAGTCTGCCGGAGTATAGTTGGACGACATCCCTGGCCCCAGATAAGTTAGCAGTGGTCACTGTTAAGCCGGAAGAGTTATCGTTAGGTGGCTTATATGATTACGTTACTTACCTTAAAGCGTCAGAGCAGGACCCATCACGCTATGAACTGGCTTTCTGGCGTAAGGTGACGCAGCCGTTCTCCATTGCTGTGATGATGTTGATGGCGCTGTCGTTTATATTCGGTCCGCTGCGTAGCGTGACGATGGGAGCACGTATTCTGTCGGGTGTTATTGCAGGTTTCACCTTCTACATTTCCAGTGAGTTCTTTGGTCCGTTAAGTCTGGTATACAACATCCCACCAGTGTTTGGTGCTGTGATGCCAAGTTTGGTGTTCCTGACTATCGCACTGATGTTGTTACGCAGAAAACTTTAACCCTAGATGTATTAAAAACGGCAGCCAATTGGCTGCCGTTTTTGTCTGCTTTATAGAAGCTTTTTCAGACGATAGAGCTCTTCAAGAGCCTGTCTTGGTGTCAGGTCGTCAGGATCAATATTAGATAGCGCTTGCTCTACTTCGCTCGGTTCTGGAATTAAACTCAGTTGGTTAGCAATATCGACGGCAGGAGAGACACTTGATGTGTTGCTGCCTTGGCCGATTTGTTCTAACTGAGTTAGTTTAGCGCGAGCATTTTTAATCACACTCTTAGGTACCCCAGCCAACCCAGCAACAGCAAGACCGTACGACTTGCTCGCCGCACCTTCCTGTACAGCATGCATAAAGGCAATACTGTCACCATGTTCTACCGCGTCGAGGTGAACGTTAGCCAGGTGAGGGATCTGGTTCGGTAGCTCAGTCAGTTCAAAATAGTGGGTAGCGAACAGGGTCATTGAACCTAGCTGTTTTGCTAGCCACTCAGCACTTGCCCAGGCAAGAGAGAGACCATCATAGGTACTGGTACCGCGACCAATTTCATCCATCAATACCAGGCTGTTAGCTGTCGCATTATGAAGAATATTAGCGGTTTCAGTCATCTCAACCATAAAAGTTGAACGACCTGAGGCCAAATCATCCGATGCCCCGATTCGGGTGAAGATACGATCGATTGAACCTATCTGAGCCGCTTCTGCCGGTACATAAGAACCTATGTGTGCCATTAATGCAATCAGAGCGGTCTGGCGCATATAGGTTGATTTACCACCCATGTTCGGGCCGGTAATAATCAGCATCTTACGGCTTGGGTTGAGTTCAATCGGGTTGGCGATAAATGGTTCATCCATTACCTGTTCAACCACAGGGTGGCGACCATTCTGAATCTGAATTCCCGCCTCCTTGGTCAGGCTAGGGCGGCAGTAGTCGAGACTGTCTGCTCGCTCGGCGAGGTTTTGCAGTACATCGATTTGCGATATAGCCGATGCCAGGTTCTGCATCTGTTCCAGATGAGGTAGCAGCAGGTCAAATAACTCTTCCCAAAGCTGTTTTTCGACCGCAAGCGCTTTTGATTTAGAGTTGAGAACTTTGTCTTCGTGCTCTTTCAGCTCAGGAATAATGTAGCGCTCGGCATTTTTCAATGTCTGACGGCGAACATAGTGAGGAGGCACGAGGTGACTTTGTCCACGGCTGACCTGGATAAAGAAACCATGAACGTTGTTGTAACCCACTTTTAGGCTATCAATGCCATGGCGCTCACGCTCTTCTTGCTCTAGTTGTTCCAGATACTCTGTTGCACCATCAGCCAGCTTACGCCACTCATCTAGCTCTTCGTTGTAGCCGCTGGCAATGACGCCACCGTCACGAATAACCACTGGAGGATTCTCTTTAATTGCACGTTCCAGCAATTGACAAACATCGTCCATCGGCGCGGCAAATTGAGCCAGCTTAGCCAGATATGAGTTGCTCAGGCTACCCATACAGTCTGCAAGTTCAGGCAGTTGCTGCATAGCAAAGCGCAATCGAGCCATATCTCTAGGTCGAGCGCTACGCAAAGCCAGGCGAGCAAGAATACGTTCGATATCGCCGATTTGTTTGAGCACTGGATGTAGTTCAGCGTAAACCGCTTGCTCTTTCACTTCAGTGATAGCGTCGAGGCGTTGATTAAGCGTATCGATATCACGCATTGGTTGATGTAGCCAACGCTTTAGCATACGACTGCCCATCGCAGTTGCGGTGTGATCGAGCACTTCTGCTAGCGTATTGTCTGTTCCGCCAGCAAGGTTATGCGTGATCTCTAAGTTGCGGCGCGTCGCTGCGTCGAGAATGACAGAGTGATCCTGACGGTCAAAAGTGAGAGAACGAATATGGGGCAGAGCAGTACGCTGGGTGTCTTTGACGTATTGGATCAGACAGCCAGCAGCACATAAACCTAGCTTGGCATGTTCAACGCCGAAGCCAACCAGATCTTTAGTGCCAAACTGTTGGTTCAGCTGCTGCTTGGCGGTGTCGAGCTCAAACTCCCATACCGGGCGACGGCGATTACCGTTGCGACCGTTCATCAACTGAACTGGTTCGAAGTCTTCCGGGAAGAGTAGTTCACGTGGCGCGGTTCGTTGCAGCTCAGCTGCCATCGCTTCTTCGGTTTCTGGCTCCATCAGCTGGAATCGGCCAGAAGTGACATCTAAGGTCGCGTAACCGAACTTGCCATTGTGGTGATAGATCGCCGCGATAAGGTTATCCAAACGCTCTGAAAGCAAAGCCTCATCGGTTACGGTGCCCGGAGTCACAATTCGTACCACTGCACGTTCAACAGGGCCTTTGCTTGTTGCTGGATCGCCAATCTGTTCACAGATAGCGACCGATTCACCTAGCTGGACTAATTTGGCTAAATAGCCTTCCACTGCATGGAAGGGTACGCCCGCCATCGGAATAGGTTCGCCCGCTGATGCCCCACGTTTGGTGAGAGAAATATCTAATAGCTGAGATGCGCGCTTAGCATCGTCATAGAAGAGTTCATAGAAGTCTCCCATACGGTAGAACAGCAGAATATCCGGATTCTCAGCTTTGAGCTTAAGATATTGCTGCATCATGGGAGTGTGTTTTTGTTCAGCTTTCACGGGCAACGTCTTTCGTTTATTTCTATTGCGGCTTAGGATACGTGAATAGCCATTAAGCGAAAAGATGCAATAGAGGTATTTAGACATGGAATCACAGCAAATTCTGTCGCAACAGTTGGGTGAGTTACTCAATCAGCACCATTTGGTTCTGACCACGGCGGAGTCATGCACTGGTGGAGGCGTATCTGCGGCGATTACCGATATTGCTGGCAGTTCCGCCTGGTTTGATCGCGCCTTTATCACTTACAGCAATGAAGCAAAAATGGAAATGCTCGGTGTCACTGAACAGACTCTGCAATCTTTTGGTGCTGTGAGCGAACAAACGGTAGAAGAGATGGTGAAAGGGGCTGTGGCCAATTCTAATGCCAATATTGGCGTTTCAATTAGTGGCATTGCTGGGCCTGGTGGAGCCACTGAAGATAAGCCCGTGGGTACGGTGTGTTTTGGTTGGGCTGATGAAACTGGTTGGCTGAAAGTCGCCACTTATCACTTTGCAGGTGACCGAAGTCAAGTGCGCCAACAAGCGGTAGAGACCGCGTTGAAAGTACTGTATGAAAAATTGCTTAGTCACAGTTGATAATCATTGGTTGCAATTTAAACTTAATAAAAATCAGATGGATATCATCAAATTTCAAAAAAATCCATACAGCTATAGACACTGTATGAATCAACAGTATAATGACTTTCATTGATTGCTTAGTGAAGAACGCTGAGCGGAAGAATTTGATTGATATTCATCAGCACACGATAGATGAGTCATTTGGAGAAAGTGATGGACGAGAACAAACAGAAAGCGCTCGCCGCTGCGCTAGGTCAGATTGAAAAGCAATTCGGTAAAGGTTCAATCATGCGCCTTGGTGATAACCGCGCAATGGATGTAGAAACAATCTCTACTGGTTCACTTTCTCTGGATATCGCACTAGGTGCTGGTGGTCTACCAATGGGTCGTATCGTAGAAATCTACGGTCCGGAGTCATCTGGTAAAACAACACTAACACTAGAGTGTATCGCAGCAGCACAAAAGCAGGGTAAAACTTGTGCCTTTATCGATGCTGAGCACGCTCTTGATCCTGTTTATGCTAAGAAACTTGGTGTAGATATCGATGCTCTACTTGTTTCTCAGCCAGATACTGGTGAGCAGGCGCTAGAAATCTGTGACGCACTAGCTCGTTCAGGCGCTATCGACGTAATGGTTGTCGACTCAGTAGCGGCTCTGACTCCTAAAGCTGAAATTGAAGGCGAAATGGGCGATAGCCATATGGGTCTTCAAGCACGTATGCTTTCTCAAGCGATGCGTAAGCTAACAGGTAACCTAAAGCAATCTAACTGTATGTGTATCTTCATCAACCAGATCCGTATGAAGATTGGTGTGATGTTTGGTAACCCAGAAACGACCACTGGTGGTAACGCACTTAAGTTCTACGCTTCTGTTCGTCTAGATATCCGTCGTACTGGTTCTATCAAAGAAGGTGACGAAGTTGTCGGTAACGAAACTCGCATCAAAGTAGTTAAGAACAAGATTGCTGCTCCATTCAAGCAAGCAGAAACTCAAATCCTGTACGGTGCAGGCTTTAACCGTGAAGGTGAGCTAATCGACCTTGGTGTTAAGCACAAGCTTATTGAGAAAGCGGGCGCTTGGTACAGCTACAATGGTGATAAGATCGGTCAAGGTAAAGCAAACGCAGGTAAGTTCCTACGTGACAACCCTGATGCAGCAAAAGCTATTGACTCTAAGCTACGTGAAATGTTGCTTTCACCAGCTGAAGTTCAGCCAGAAGACGCTGAACTAGGTCAAATGCCAGAAGAAGAACTATAAACCGTTCTCAATAACTCCCTAAGCCCTGCATATGCGGGGCTTTGTTGTATCTAGAATTTGAAAATTTAGTTAGCCATGTTCCAAAGAAAACCACCCACCTTATCGAGCAAAGAGGCGGCCATTCAGTTACTGAGTCGTCGTGATCATGGTGAATACGAGCTCTATCAAAAACTGTCGCTAAAAGGTTACGAAGAGGATGCGATCGAGGAAGCGATTAATTTTTGCCTCGATCATAACTACCTCGATGATCTCCGCTACGCAAAAAGCCAGATTCGTCAGCATGTCTATAAAGGGCATGGAGAGAGAAGAATTCGTCAGGAGCTTAATCAAAAGCGTGTATCCGAGTCGACGGTTGAAAAAGCGATGGAAGAAGAGCCTCAGGACTGGTTTGAGCTTGCAAAAAGTGCTGCGGAGAAGAAATTTAAAGGTATTAAGGCCAAAGACGCAAAAGAGTACGCCAAACAAGTCCGATTCCTGCAATATCGTGGTTATAGTTTTGAACAAATCAGCTATGCCCTTAACTCGGATAGCGAGGATTAATCGCGAATTAGTCACCTAATCTGCAGATTTGTCGTGATTTGTAGAATCAGATGTCTCTTTTCTGCGAGAAAACTAGTCGTAGCGTTAACCATGATCTACAATAGCGCAAAATTCTAACTCGACTATTTTTCAGGAAGAGCTGCATGTACATGAGCACTGATGAGGTTCGTAACGCGTTCCTTAAGTTCTTTGAAAGCAAAGGACACCAAATCGTAGACAGTTCATCGTTGGTTCCACATAACGATCCAACCCTGCTATTCACAAACGCAGGTATGAACCAATTCAAAGATTGCTTCTTAGGCGCCGAAAAGCGTGCCTACACTCGAGCAACTACGGCTCAGCGTTGTGTACGTGCGGGTGGTAAACATAACGATCTGGAAAACGTAGGTTTTACAGCTCGCCACCACACTTTCTTCGAAATGCTTGGTAACTTCAGTTTTGGTGATTACTTCAAAGAAGACGCGATTGCGTTTGCTTGGGAGTTCCTGACTGAAACACTACAACTGCCAAAAGATCGTCTGCTCGTAACCGTTTACGAAACAGATGACGAAGCATTTGAAATCTGGAACAAAACAGTAGGTGTTCCTGCCGACCGTATCGTACGTATTGGCGATAAAGAAGGCGGTAAGCAGTACGAGTCAGACAACTTCTGGACTATGGGTGACACAGGCCCTTGTGGTCCTTGTACAGAAATTTTCTACGATCACGGTGAGCACATCTGGGGTGGCCGTCCTGGTACACCTGAAGAAGATGGTGACCGATTCATCGAGATCTGGAACAACGTATTTATGCAGTTCAACCGTCATGCTGATGGCACGATGGAACCTCTGCCTAAGCCTGCTGTTGATACAGGTATGGGTATTGAGCGTATCTCTGCAATCATGCAAGGCGTTCACTCTAACTACGAAATCGATGTGTTCCAGAAGCTAATCAAAGCGGCTGCAGAAACTATCGGTTACGAAGACCTATCTAACCAATCTCTACGCGTTATTGCTGACCACATCCGTTCATGTTCATTCCTGATTGTTGATGGTGTTATGCCTTCAAACGAAGGCCGTGGCTACGTTTTACGTCGTATTATCCGTCGTGCAGTTCGTCACGGTAACAAACTTGGTGCGAAGGGCGTATTCTTCCACAAACTTGTTGGTGTTCTTGCAGAAGTCATGGGTACGGCAGGCGAAGAGCTTAAGAAGCAACAAGCGGTTGTTGAGAAAGTTCTACGTATCGAAGAAGAGAACTTTGGTCGTACTCTAGAGCGTGGTATGGCGATTCTGAATGAAGCGCTAGACAACCTAGACGGTAAAGTACTTGATGGCGAAACAGTATTTAAGCTTTACGATACTTACGGTTTCCCGGCAGACCTTACTAACGACGTAGCTCGTGAACGTGACTTCGCAATTGACGAAGAAGGTTTTGAGAAAGCGATGGAAGAGCAGCGTCAGCGTGCTCGTGAAGCAGGCCAGTTTGGTACTGACTACAACGCGACTATCAAAACTGAAGCTGAAACTGAGTTCTGTGGTTACACTGGCACTCAGGGTAACAGCAATGTGGCTGAGATCTTTGTTGAAGGTGAAGCAGCTGAATCTCTGTCTGCAGGCGATAAAGCGATCATCATTCTTGGAGAAACGCCATTTTACGCAGAATCAGGCGGTCAGTGTGGTGACGCGGGTGTACTGAAGACTGAGTCTGGTCTATTTAAAGTAGAAGATACTCAAAAGCTGGGTAACGCGATTGCTCACCACGGCGTACTTGCTGAAGGTGTGCTAGCGAAAGGTGATGAAGTTGAAGCGGTTGTCGATGCTGAGCGTCGTGCGTCAATCTCACTAAACCACTCTGCAACTCACCTATTACATGCAGCACTTCGTACAGTGCTGGGAGAACACGTAACGCAGAAAGGCTCACTAGTTAAGCCTGAAAACCTACGTTTCGACTTCTCTCACCTGGAAGCGGTAACGCCGGCAGAGCTTAAAGAAGTAGAGCGTCTGGTTAATGCTCAAGTACGTCGTAACCACGTTATCGAAACTAACGTGATGGACATTGAGTCAGCGAAGCAGAAAGGTGCAATGGCGCTATTCGGCGAGAAGTACGATGATGAAGTTCGCGTACTGTCGATGGGTGAGTTCTCAACTGAGCTTTGTGGTGGTATCCACGCGTCAAACACTGGTGATATTGGTCTGTTCAAGATCACTTCAGAAGGTGGTATTGCAGCGGGTATTCGTCGTATTGAAGCGGTAACGGGTGAAGCTGCACTAGATGCAATTGAAGCACAACAAGCTAAGTACGAAGAGAAACTGGCTGAATCAGCAACTAAAGCGAAATCGCTAGAGAAAGAAATTCAGAAGCTAAAAGACAAGATGGCTGCAGCAGAAAGTGCAAACATCATGGGTAAAGCTCAGGAAATCAACGGCGTTAAAGTACTGATCGCTGGTATGGAAGGTGCTGATAGCAAGAACCTACGTACTATGGTTGACGACATCAAGAACCAAATGGGTAGTGGTGTTGTTATGCTGGCGAACGTTAATGATGGCAAAATTGGCCTCATCGCGGGTGTAACGAAAGACCTTATCGGTAAAGTTAAAGCGGGCGACCTTGTTAAGATGGTTGCTGAGCAAGTTGGTGGTAAAGGTGGTGGTCGTCCAGATATGGCTCAGGCAGGTGGTAGTGATGTTGATGCACTTCCAGCGGCAATCCAATCTGTGCAGCCATGGCTAGAAGAACGCCTATAAATTTAATTTGTTAAATATTTACGCTCAATCAGATCTTTGATTGAGCGTAATTTTTTTGAGCTAACCAAGTGGTTTAATTGGCTAAGGTAACGGCAGCCAATAGAGTCACTTGGTTTTTGTTATTACTACTGCAGACAATATTCAACATATTGAATGTGGTTCGAATGAGACTTTGGTCTTGGGAAGGTGAAGACTGGTGAAAAAGCCCCTTATCGTGCAAAAGTTTGGTGGAACATCGGTGGGTTCAATTGAAAGAATTCATACGGTAGCCGAACACATCATAAAGGCGAAAAATGATGGTAATCAGGTTGTTGTTGTTGTCTCTGCAATGTCAGGAGAAACAAACCGGCTCATGGAACTTGCTACACAAATAGATAGCGTTCCTACAGCCCGAGAACTTGATGTTTTGCTCTCTGCTGGTGAGCAGGTGTCGATGGCCCTATTAGCAATGACGTTAAACAAAATGGGTCACGCAGCGCGTTCACTTACCGGAGCACAGGCAAGCATTGTGACTGACAATCAGCACAATGATGCGACGATTAAGCACATTGATACTTCTGCTATAAAGCAGTTATTAGCGCAAGAACAGATTGTGATAGTAGCTGGATTCCAGGGTATCAATGAAAATGGGGACATCACCACACTAGGTCGTGGAGGCTCTGATACCAGTGCTGTAACGCTGGCTGGAGCGCTAAATGCTGATGAATGTCAGATATTTACAGATGTTGACGGTATTTACACATGCGATCCTAGAGTTGTTGCTTCTGCGCAGAAATTGGATGTCATAGACTTTCCTTCAATGGAAGAGATGGCACGTAAGGGCGCAAAAGTTCTTCACCTACCATCAGTGCAGTACGCCTGGAAGAACAATGTTCCTCTGCGAGTTCTCTCTACCTTTGATACCAATAACGGTAGTTTGGTTAAAGGAGAAGAGTGTCAGTCATCGGTGTGCGGTGTGGCGATCCAGCGAGATATGTGTCTGATCAAAATTGAGAAAGATGCCATTTGCGGATTGAAAACACAGTGTCAGATGATCGGTGTAACGATCTGGAATGTGATCGAGCATGCAGAATGGGTAGGTGTTGTGATAAAACGCGATGCTTATGCAAAACTGGAACTGGTTTTCAGCGATAAAATCCGTAATAGTGAATCGGTAAGCTTATTGACCGCAGTAGGTCTTCATGTCGAAGGACTGGTTGAAAGGTCATACGCTTTGCTTACAGAGCAGGGGATAGACGTCGAGCATTACGCAGTGAATCCACAATCGCTGATGCTTGTGTTATCACCTGAATATGTCGACAAAGCGGCGAACATACTGCATGATGCTTACATTACGTCTGCGCAGGCACTCGATTGCCAACAAAAACATGCCTTTTTAGGCTAGATTCGAGCCACAATAGAGTTTACGAAATTATAACTTTTGTTGGATAATAGCTTTGTAGCAAGATAAATCAGAGATTACTCAAGGAGCACAGAATGCTAATTTTAACTCGCCGCGTTGGCGAAACTCTAATGATCGGTGATGAAGTAACAGTAACTGTACTGGGTGTTAAAGGTAACCAAGTACGTATCGGCGTAAATGCTCCGAAAGAAGTGTCTGTTCACCGTGAAGAAATCTACATGCGCATTCAGGCAGAAAAAGGTAATGGTAACGTTGCATCTGGCAACTACTAATTACACAAAGAGGCTGACATTTTGTCAGCCTTTTTTGTTGTTGGAAGGAACCTATTTACTGTAAAAAGAGCGAATTAGCACCGCTTTGATTAAATAGCCAACGGTTGAAAGATTTTTTGCCGTTTTTGCCAAGAAAGTGTTTGACATATTTTTGGTAAATCGTAATATGTGCCTCCGCAAGACGGTGAGGTGGCCGAGAGGCTGAAGGCGCTCCCCTGCTAAGGGAGTATACGGTTTGTAGCCGTATCGAGGGTTCGAATCCCTCCCTCACCGCCATTCTTGCACTTCTTCTTTAATCAGAAGAATTGTTCTTCGGAACAGCTTTAAAACAACT
>NZ_AEVS01000054.1 GCF_000189255.1 Vibrio brasiliensis LMG 20546
ATTTCCTGCGTATTTCTTTGCTTTTACCGTTATTTTCGCGCTGTTTTACAGGGTGATGTCGAACGATTTTTGCGTCTGCACTCGACAAGCGGGGGCAAGATTATTAATAATGTGCGCTTTCATTTTTGAAACCCTAGTCATTTTTACAGGGTTAGCTGTTGAAACGAGCCTCTTGAGGCTGTTTGAATAAGGACAAATTTCAATAGAAAAGTTGAATCAATGAGCATTGCTCCTCAGAGCTATTTTGGGCTCTGTACTCGTTAAGGAAGATGAGTGAATAACTAAAAAGAGGTTATATGAATCAGATAATTTCAGTTGGACCGCTAGAATCTTTCTTAATCGCAATCAGCGTTTTATTCTTAGGGCACTTCGTAAATTCCAAACTTCCGATCCTGAAGAAGTTTAATATCCCTGAGCCGATTGTGGGCGGTCTTATCGTCGCGGTTATCATCACAATAATGCACTTTAACGGCATTAATCTCGAATTCTCTCTGCCATTGCAGAAAGTCTTTATGCTGATGTTCTTTAGTACTGTCGGCCTTGCTGCTAACTACACCCAGCTTATGAAGGGTGGCGCCAAGGTGTTTATTTTCCTGGCGGTGGCATCTTTCTACATCATCATTCAGAACGGCGTCGGTGTATCTATGGCGACTGCACTAGGGTTAGATCCTTTGATGGGGCTTATTGCTGGCTCGATTACCCTTTCTGGCGGACACGGTACTGGTGCAGCCTGGTCTCAAACTTTCTCTGAGACTTACGGTCTGACAAACACGCTTGAGATTGCTATGGCCTCGGCTACGTTTGGTCTGATCATCGGTGGTATTATCGGTAGCCCTGTGGCGCAGAAACTGATCAACAAAAATGGCTTTGAATCTGAGTACGGTAGTGGTACGCAGACTCACGAACGCTTCCCTGAGCTTGTGACGTACAACGAGTATGAAGAAGATAAAGTAACAGCGAAGAAGGTTATTGAGATTCTGTTCATTCTGCTTATCTGTGTCACTGGTGCGAAGTATTTAGAGCAGTGGGTAAGCAGCTTTAACATTAGCTGGCTGATGATTCCTGACTTCGTTTATGCCTTGTTTATTGGTGTTTTTATTACCAATGTTCTGGAAGTGACCAAAGCGCATAAGGTTGATGCCGAAACCGTCGATATTCTGGGTACGGTGTCATTATCACTGTTTTTGGCGATGGCTTTAATGAGCCTCAAGCTTTGGAACATTTTTGATCTTGCGATCCCGTTCCTGGTTATTCTCGCTATTCAGTCTGTGGTATTGGGCATCTTCTCTTACTTTGTCACATTTAAAGTGATGGGTTCCAACTACGATGCAGCGGTTATTGCTGGTGGACACTGTGGTTTTGGTTTAGGTGCGACACCGACAGCGGTAATGAATATGGGTTCTCTGGTCAACAAATATGGTCCGTCGCCCCAAGCCTTTATGGTCGTACCAATCGTCGGTGCATTCTTTATCGACATCGTAAACCTGATCATCCTTCAAGGTTACATCTCGTTATCGGATAAAGATTCTGAGGAACAAAA
>NZ_AEVS01000053.1 GCF_000189255.1 Vibrio brasiliensis LMG 20546
TTAGGCCTACGACTACTGCGATCATTACAAGTCCTTGTTTTTGTGAAGAAGAAATCATAGCACTGCTCCTTTGAATAGATGTTTAACAATGTGTATATAACAATAGCAGTGTTTTGGTGGTTAGATCAAGGTATTTGATCATTAAGCTCCAAAAAAGATACTTTTCTAGAGGATAAATGGTGATTATCGAGCTGTTAATTTGTAAATAGATAGTTTTATAACCGATTAAAATGCAGACAAAGATCACGATTGAAATGGTTTAAGTGTTTGATTTTATTGTGTTGATTTTATTTTTGATGTTTCTATTATTAACTTTTCCTATGTTTTTGATTTCTTCGTTTCTTCAGTGTCAGTAATTGGTAAAAATGCGCTTTTAAAATTACAAGATGGGAGCTTGGCGGCTTGCGCTGCGAATTTCTGAATGATGTGAGGTTTGTTTTCGATACAAAAGTTCATTGTTTAAGTTCGACTAAATCTAGCGCTTAAATTTAAGTTGTTGAATATAATGGTATTGTCAGGCTGTTTTTGTTGTGAGTTTTGGTGGTTACTGTGATTTTTGGTCTTTTTGCTGTGGTTCTGTGTCAATGTCTGTATCTGGCTGAATTCTCATGCTTTGGCAATAGTAGAAGAAAAAAGTGATACCTCTGAACAGTGAGAGCACAATGTTTGCTTGATGAAGAGAAGTCCTATCGAGATCCAAGTTTTGCTTTCCCACGGTAGACATCTGATTGTCTCTGCCTACACTAGCACCTCAAATTTTCTTGAGGTGTTCGAATGTGGAGCTGGCTATCTGTTGCTCTTTCGGGATATATCAGTATTTCTGCGAGTGAAAGTAATCACGTGAAACAAGCAGCGATGTTTAAAACAATGTCGCTACTAATGTTGTTGATCATGCTATGGAGCCAGAATGCTCTAGTTGGCATAGATGCGTGGTGGGTATCACTTGGTTTGCTGGTCTCTATGGCAGCTGATTGGCTTTACCTTGTTAAGCGTCACCTCAAATTGTGCTTTGTCGGCTTTATACTGGCTCAGCTCTGCTACAGTGCCTCATTCTGGGTTAAGCTCTCAGGTGATATTGTCTGGTGGCTACCAGCTATGTTGCTGGGAGTTGGAGTCGTGGCCTTCTTTCTGCTGCTACCTAAAATTGATCGGCTGATTTTTCCAGTGGTGATGATGGGGATAGTGTTACTGCAACTTAACTGGGCTGCTGGTGAAGTGTGGTTACTCAATGGTGGCATCGCCAACGGACTAGGCTTTGTTGGTTCATTGACATTGACACTCTCTGCGGTACTGCTTGCGATTAGTGATTATCGACCATCTATGTACAAAGGTCGTTATCTGGTTTCTGGTAGCTACTTACTGGCTCACTCTCTGATTACTGCCTCTCTGATTATTTAAAGTCAAAGAAAACATCGCTGAAGAATGCCATCCTAACTCAGTCTATTACCTTTACTGAGGAAGTTTCATGACGACCGAAATTCATGCCCATAACGTTCTAAACTTATTGCGAGAGCAGCCAATGTCTAAGGCGGACTTAGAGCAGGCTGTAAGTGAAGCATTTGGCGAGCAAGCGCGTTTCCGTACCTGTAAATGCAATGGTTTTACCTTAGAAACACTGCTTGAGTTTTTTGTCGAACGCGAAAAAGTGATCGTAAAAGATGATATCTGGATGGTGAATGCTGAAAGGGTATGCAGTCATTGATAACCGTAATGCATTACGACTGAGATAAATTCTGTCAATGTCTCCAAATCGTCTGACGAGATTGCTATACTTCGCCGACTTTGTTTAGTGCTTGATATATCACGTTTTGGAGACTACCTATGGACATCTTATCCGCCGCGACCATGCTGTTTTTAATCATGGACCCGCTCGGCAACCTACCTATTGTCCTGTCTATTCTCAAGCACTTAGATCCTAAACGTCGACGTAAGGTTCTTGTTCGTGAGCTATTCTTTGCTCTCGCTATTCTGATGCTGTTCCTATTTGCAGGTAAGAGCATTCTTAACTTCCTCCACGTTCAGCCAGAAACCTTGAGTATTTCAGGCGGTATCATTCTGTTCATCATCGCTATCAAAATGATTTTCCCTAGTGCAGGGAGTATTACTGGCCTGGCGGCAGGTGAGGAACCGTTTATTGTGCCTATGGCGATTCCGATGATCGCAGGGCCATCTGTCATTGCCGCTTTGCTGCTGCTTTCAAGTCAACACCCGGACAATTTAATTGAGCTTTCTGCGGCTGTGCTACTGGCCTGGGGTGTAACCTTCTTTATCCTGATGTTCTACAGTTTCTTCCATCGTATTTTGGGTGAGCGAGGACTGAAGGCGATTGAACGCTTGATGGGTCTGCTACTGATTATGATTTCTACCCAGATGTTCTTAGACGGTGTAAAAGGTTACCTGGCTTAGGTCTGACTTCGAGATTCAATAAAAAATGCCGCTCAATCGAGCGGCATTTTTTGTTTGTTCTGATTAGGTCATATGCTTGCGGCGGATATCGAGCAGAGCAAAAATACCAAAGATCAGAATTGACCATTTCTCCCAACTGCTCATTTTAATTTTGTCACCAAATGCGCCGATAAAAATGGCCATTTGTAAACCATGCATAATGAACAGAAACGCTGTCATGATGTAGAGAGCAATGGCTGCTTTTCCTGGGAAAGGCATAAAGAAGTTCAGTAGTAGAATAAACCAGACAAAACCAATCGCGGCTTTGGCCAGAAGAATCAGTGCTTTCATCAAAATTTCCTTATTGATCTGCTTGTCTTTCAAATAGTCGGTAGCTGACCTGGCCAGCTGTTTTTTCACGATGCAGGTGCCAATGAGCAGGGATCCCCTCAAGGCTCAGTTCTTTCTCTGTTTCTACATAGATCATAGCGTCATCTGCTAACCAACCATTACTTTCGAGCAGAGAGACAGTTTCATCGAGCAGACCTTTACGAAATGGAGGATCGATAAACACTACGTGATGAGGTGTACCTGGTTGCTTAAGAAAGCTAATCGCGTCCGTGTTATACGCTTTGAGGTTACTGGCATTTAATGAGGCGATATTCTTCTCTAACTGTTTAAAGGCACTAGGGTTTAGCTCAATCAGCGTGACCATTTCAGCCTGGCGAGATGCCGCTTCAAAGCCAAGGCCACCAGAACCGGCGAACAGGTCGAGGCACTTCGCACGAGGAACATCTTGAGCAATCCAGTTAAACAATGTCTCTTTGACACGATCTGTGGTCGGTCTTAGCCCTTCAGCATCATGTACAGGCAGTTTTCGTCCTCTCCATAAGCCGCTAATAATACGAACAAAGCCAGTTGAAGGCTTTTTTTGTGATGTGTTTTGCTGGCGACGTCTTACCATAGATTTTTTGACCGCTAATAAAGTGATACTATAGCCAGTCGCTCTGCTGTTGAGCGCTAACATACAGCCCAAATTTGTTGATGACAAAGTGTATACCATCACTCTGGCAGTGAAAACTTTTCACTTTGTTGTCATTTTTCTTTTCTCAGCGGGGATAATGCCCGCAGAAAAAAGTCTGAGTTAATTAAGACGATCTAGGATAGCCCCAGATGACGGAAAAAAAGAAGCGCGGATTACTCTCTTGGCTTGGCTTTGGTGATGAAGAACAAGCGAAACAAACCGCACAAGAACAACAATCAGCTAGCGTTGAACAACAAGATGAGCAACAACAAGTTGTTGACGAACCAGTAGAAGAAACCAAGGCTGAACTTGCAGAAGCAGAAGCAGAAGCAGAAGCAGAAGCAGAAGCAGAAGCAGAAGCAGAAGCAGAAGCAGAACCAGTTGAAGAAATCGAACAGCCACAGCCAGTTGAACCTCGTGTCGCTGAACAAGACAAGCCGACCGAAAGCTTCTTTGCTCGCCTGAAACGTAGTCTGGCTCGAACTAAAGCCAACATTGGTGCTGGTTTCTTTGGCTTGTTCAAAGGTAAGCAGATTGATGATGATCTGTTTGAAGAGCTTGAAGAGCAGCTACTGATTGCTGATGTGGGCATGGATACCACACTAAAAATTATTGAAAACCTGACAGAAAAAGCATCACGTCAGGAACTAAAAGACGGCGAAGCACTCTATGGTCTTCTAAAAGAAGAAATGGCGGAAATCCTGTCTAACGTTGAGAAACCACTAGAAGTCGATAGTTCTAAAGCGCCATACGTAATCTTGATGGTTGGTGTGAACGGTGTGGGTAAAACCACTACTATCGGTAAACTTGCCAAGCAGTTCCAGGCTGAAGGTAAAAAAGTCATGCTTGCAGCTGGCGATACTTTCCGTGCTGCGGCTGTCGAACAGCTGCAAGTTTGGGGTGAACGTAACAATGTTCCTGTTGTAGCCCAGCATACTGGTGCAGACAGCGCTTCAGTTATCTATGATGCGATTGAGTCAGCAAAAGCGAAAGGTGTCGACGTTGTTATCGCTGATACAGCGGGTCGTCTACAGAACAAAGCTAACCTGATGGAAGAGTTGCGTAAGATTGTTCGCGTAATGCAGAAGGTTGATGGCTCTGCACCACATGAAATCATGCTGACTCTGGATGCGGGCACTGGCCAAAATGCTATCAGCCAGGCGAAGCTATTTAGCGATGTGGCTCCGCTTACCGGTATTACTCTGACTAAGCTGGACGGTACTGCTAAAGGTGGCGTGATCTTCGCGTTAGCTGATCAGTTCCAGATTCCAATCCGTTATATCGGTGTTGGTGAAGGTATTGACGATTTACGTCCATTTGAAACTCAAGAGTTCATTGATGCTCTGTTCAGTCGCGAAGACTAGAGCAAAAACGAATACCAATTGAAGAAACTCAGTTAAGAGGGATTTCGGGTGATAAAATTTCAGCAAGTGAGTAAGGCGTACCGTGGTGGTCGACAAGCGTTACAAAAGGTCGACTTTCACCTTCGTCGAGGTGAGATGGCCTTTTTAGGTGGCCATTCAGGCGCTGGTAAAAGTACCCTGCTTAAGTTGATTTGTGCTATTGAGCGACCAACTGATGGAAAAATCAGTTTCAATGAGCACGACATTACTCGAATCCCTAATAAAGATATTCCTTTTCTACGCCGCAACATCGGTATTGTGTTCCAGGATCATCGTTTACTGATGGACAGAACCGTATTTGACAATGTGGCGCTGCCGATGCGAATAGAGTCTATCTCTGAAAACGAGATTAAGCGTCGTGTTTCTGCTGCGTTGGATAAAACCGGCCTGCTCGACAAAGCCAAGTGCTTGCCGAGTCAGTTGTCTGGAGGTGAGCAGCAGCGTGTCGGTATTGCGCGCGCAGTGGTTAACCGTCCAACCTTGTTACTAGCGGATGAACCAACCGGTAACTTAGATCCTGAACTGTCAAACCGAGTGTTAAAACTGTTTGAAGAGTTTAACCGTGCCGGTGTAACGATTCTATTAGCAACGCACGATATTGGGTTAGTGAATACTCGCCCACAATACCGTCATCTGGAACTTAACCAGGGTTTTCTCAGTGAGGTAGAAGACTATGGCCACTAATTCTCGCCATAAGAACACTAAGGCATCTCGAACGAAAAACCGCGTTAAGAAAGACAGCTTTTTTTCAGTTCACTTCAAACAGGCTAAGGCGTCACTGGGTGAGTTTTGGCAAAGGCCAATGGGTAATATTCTTACTCTGGCTGTGATCTGTATGGCGTTGACCATGCCATCAGCACTTTACTTACTTGGTAAAAACATCTCAGCAGCTTCCAGCAATGTTACTAGTCCTTCGCAAGTAAGTGCTTACATCAAAGAGAATACTCCTGAAGCTCGAATCATGGTGATGAAAGACCAGATTGAGAGCATGGAAGAGGTGGCTAAGGTTAATTACATCTCTCCTCAGCAAGGCCTGGATGATTTGAGCCAGTACTCTGGCTTTGAACAAGCACTGAGCTTGCTTGACGATTACGCGCTACCGGGTGTGTTAGTGATCACTCCGAGCAGAGATGACAATCAGATGATTAAGCAGCTCGCTCAGCAGATTAGTGATGAAGAGGGCATCACAGATGTGCGCCTTGATGAAGACTGGCTTGCTCGTTTAGATGCGATTAAAAACTTAGTTAGCGGCATCGTCATTACACTATCAGTGCTGATGTTAGCGTCAGTGTTTTTAATCGTCGGTAATACATTGCGCTTCAACGTGCTAGCAAATAAAGAAGAGATTCAAACAATGAAGCTGATTGGGGCGACCAACAGCTACATTCTGCGACCTTATCTGTACTCTGGCATGTGGTTTGGTTTACTTGGTGCAGTGAGTGCATGGATTTTAACAGCGGTAATCACAGTTTTGCTGAATAGCAGTGTTGAGCAATTGGCGCTTCTGTATGATAGCCACTTCAGACTGGTCGGTCTGAGTTGGGATGAATCCCTACTGCTGGTGATGCTGGGAACCTTCTTGGGTTGTCTGGCTGCTAAGGTCTCTGCTCAGCGTCATTTAAAAGAGATTGAGCCTGTTTAGTTTGAACCAGTTTGTTTTGCTGCTGTCATACTATTGAAAAAAGTAGACGCTACCGTATACTTTTTCTCTTGTATAGACAGTTTGTTTATGCATAATTACTTTCCCTGCTTGAAACCTGTTCACTTTAGGTTCAAGATTGATGGGTTAAAAAATACTCCAGATCAGAGATTGATGAGGAACTGAATGACTAACCAAGCATATCCAATGGCAGTAGTTACACAAGATAGCTTAGATAGCTACATCCGCTCAGTAAACAGCTACCCAATGCTGACTGCTGATGAGGAGCGTGAACTGGCTGAGAGACTGCATTACGACGGTGAAATTGAGGCGGCAAAAGGACTTATCCTTTCGCACCTGCGTTTTGTTGTGCACGTAGCTCGTGGTTATTCTGGTTATGGTCTGCCGATGGCTGACCTGGTTCAGGAAGGCAATATTGGTTTGATGAAGGCGGTTAAGCGTTTTAACCCTGAAGTTGGCGTTCGACTGGTTTCTTTTGCCGTTCACTGGATCAAAGCAGAGATTCATGAGTATGTTCTGCGCAACTGGCGTATTGTTAAAATCGCGACGACTAAAGCTCAGCGCAAACTGTTCTTCAACCTGCGTAAGTCTAAGAAACGTCTTGGTTGGTTTAATAACGGTGAAGTAGAGACTGTTGCGAGAGAGTTAGGTGTTGAGCCTGCAGAGGTTCGCGAAATGGAATCTCGTCTGGCGGCACAGGACGCAACGTTCGAAATGCCTTCTGATGATGACGATTCAGCGAGTTCTTACACTGCGCCTATGGTTTACCTGGAAGACAAAGCGTCTGATGTCGCAGATAACGTTGAAGCGGCTAACTGGGAAGCACATACCAACAATCGTCTAAGTCTGGCTCTTAAAACTCTTGATGATCGCAGTCAGCACATTGTTCGTTCACGCTGGCTTGATGACAATAAGTCGACTCTTCAAGAATTAGCAGAAACATACAGTGTCTCTGCAGAGCGTATCCGCCAGCTTGAAAAGAATGCGATGAAAAAGCTAAAAGCTGCGGTCGGTGAGTTCTAACTACTTACACTAGATACCGATAAATTTGAAAAAGCCGAGATCTGAGGATCTCGGCTTTTTTGTTTGCGATCGCTTTTGTTTAAATCAGGGTTAGGTTGATCGTTATTTCAATCGATTGCCTGTGGGTAAGTCTGTGGTAAATTTCTTTGCTATCTGTCAGAAAGCAGGGTGAATCAAGCCATCTGAGCATGTTTTACCGTGGGGATAAATTTTTGTTTACACACAATCAAATAAGGATCATCACTACATATTGTGGATCCATAATCTTGAAAGCACTTTATCAACGCAATCCACAGATTTATCCACAATCGGTGAATTAATGATCACAAGTGGATAACCTTACTCAGTCCGTGTACTTGTTAACCACTGGATAGGTTACAATGGCGCTAGATAATAATGATGAAAAGAGAAAGTTAATGGACCAGTTTAAACATATCGATGTGAACGGCGCGCAGAGCCTATTGGAACAAGGTGAAGCTCGTATGGTCGATATTCGTGACCCTCAATCTTTTGCTGTATCTCATGCTCAGAATGCATTCCATCTAACTAACGATACTATTGTGGAGTTTATGGACAGCGTTGAGTTTGAACAGCCAGTGCTGGTTATGTGCTATCACGGCATCAGCAGCCAGGGGGCGGCACAGTATTTAGTTAACCAAGGCTTTGAGCAGGTGTATAGTGTTGATGGTGGCTTCGAAGCCTGGCAGCGCGCTCAACTGCCGACAGAATCTAATTTAGGATAGCGGTATGCATAAACTCATCTCCCTCAATCATCCAAGAATGGCGCAGGCATTTATTGACTATATGGCTTCACGCCAGATCGATATCAAAATGATGCCGGAGGGAGAAGGGCAGTTTGCACTGTGGTTAACTGACAGCCAATATCAAATCGAAGCAGAAGCGGAACTGGAACAGTTTCTTGAGAATCCCAATGCGAGTAAGTATCAGGCTGCCTCGTGGGATATGGCGGAGACGCGACAAAATCACTTTAAATACCAGTCACCAAGTATGCTGGCGATGGTAAAAGCGAAAGCAGGCCCGATAACACTGTTAGTCATGGCGGTCTGTGTTGTCATATTTGCTCTCCAGCAACTTGGTGCCGGAAAGGCCGTGTTTGCTGCGCTCCATTTCCCAGCATTCTCTCACCAGGAGTGGCAGTTATGGCGTTGGTTTAGCCACGCTCTCTTACACTTTTCAGTCATGCATATCGCCTTTAACTTATTGTGGTGGTGGCAACTGGGGGGCGATATAGAACAAAAGCTGGGCTCTGGTAAGTTACTGCAACTGTTTTTGGTCTCCGCAGCATTATCCGGAGCGGGCCAGTATTGGGTAGAAGGTGCTAACTTCGGCGGCCTATCTGGAGTGGTTTATGCGCTGGTGGGTTACCTTTGGGTAATCGGTTATAAAGCGCCTCAGCTTGGTTTAAGTATGCCAAAACCTGTGATCGGATTTATGTTGGTTTGGTTAGTGCTTGGCTTTGTGCAGCCATTTATGGCGATTGCCAATACGGCTCATCTTGCGGGCTTGTTGGCTGGTGTAGCTATTGGTTTGGTTGATGCGGGGCGTGCTAAACAAAGCAGCTAAAAAAACGGCGTATATACGCCGTCCATCCTTAGACTGAATTACTGATACAAGTACTTAGTGAAGAGTAAGTCGGCGATAATCGTCTTACCTGTTTCAGGTAGTAAGGTTGCGTTGAGTTGTTCAACCAATGTTTTACGTAGATCTTCACGACCTGCTAAAGAAGTAATGGTCTCTTCAGACTGTTTTCCTAACAGCTCAATGACGGCATCACGAATCAAAGGTTGGTGTAGTTCAATCACACTAAGGTCTGCTTCACTGGCAACCATAATATCTATACGAACCTGGATGTAGCCGAGCTTTTTGCCTTTAGTAAAAAAGTTGGTGGTTAAATCAGGTTCTAGGGTGAAGTAAGCCAGCTTGGGAGCGCCTTCTTCTTCAGCCATCGCAGGGAGACTGATCAACAGACTCCAAGCGACAAAAATTTGGGCTAGGTAACGTTTAATCATATTTATAACTTTTCTTTCTTCCAATCACGATACTCGAATCGCCTGAGTCTTGTTACAATAGAGCATCTATTTGTAATGAAAATGCGTTAAGCACTCGATGTAGTGGTTAACATCAGAGATCGAAGCTTTATTGTACGATGATAAGGCTATTTATTGAATACTAGTATGAATCAATCGACTGCGCTTTATTTATCTGCGTTACGCCAAGTTGAATGGCAAGATCCAGAACATTTTAGCTTTCCTACACAAAGTGCAAAAAAGTGGCTGCTAGAACAGGGCTCATTGTCACGTTTATTAGAGTCTTATTGCCAATCTTTAACTGTCGACCTGTTGCACAACAAGATTGTTAAAGCTGAAAAGCTGAATTCTCAAGAAATTGAACTACTGACTAAAGAAGAGTGCTTACTGCGCAAAGTAGTTCTTAAGGGTGATGGCCATGCCTGGGTGTTGGGGAGAACTTTGATTCCTCACTCTTCGATGTTAGAGCAAGAGCATGATTTGTCGCAGCAAGGAGAGATTCCGCTTGGTTTGACCGTCTTCAGTGCCAGCAATGTTAAACGTGACGCTTTGCAGGTTGGGATTGTCGAGGTCGATGATCAAATCTTGCTGGCGAGACGTTCACGCTTATGGATGAATCATAAGCCATTGTTAGTTGCAGAGCTGTTCTTACCAACAGCACCGATTTACTCAGGGGAGAGTGCTTAAATGACTGCGGATAAAGCCGTGGCTTACTGGCAACTGATGCGCATGGATAAGCCAATTGGGACTTTGCTATTACTATGGCCGACGTTGTGGGCTTTGATTATCTCTGCACAGGGGATGCCGAGTCTAAAGGTTCTATTGGTATTTATTCTTGGTGTGATTTTTATGCGAGCGGCTGGGTGCGTTATCAATGACTTTGCTGATCGTAAAGTGGATGGGCATGTTAAGCGAACCAAGCAGAGACCTTTGCCATCTGGGCGAGTAACGTCTAAAGAAGCTCTGGCACTCTTTGCTGTATTGGCAGTCAGCTCGTTTGTGCTAGTGCTGAGTATGAATACCCTGACTATTCAACTCTCGTTCGTCGGTATATTCCTCGCCTTTATTTATCCATTTATGAAACGATTTACCCATTTGCCACAGTTGTTTTTGGGTTTAGCATTCAGTTGGTCGATCCCAATGGCGTGGGCAGCACAAGCGAATGAAGTTCCTATGATGGTGTGGTTTATCTTCGCCATTAATGCGCTATGGACGATTGCTTACGATACTCAGTATGCGATGGTTGATCGGGACGATGACCTTAAGATAGGTATCAAATCGACAGCTATTCTTTTTGGACGCTTTGACAAGATGGTGATAGGTGGACTTCAGCTTATTACTTTGGCCATGCTGATGTTTGTTGGTACTTGGTATCAGCTTGGAGCAAGTTATTACTGGAGTCTGTTGGTGGTTGGCGCGCTGTTTGTTTTTCAGCAGCATCTGATCCGCCATCGTGATCGTGACCTGTGTTTCCGAGCTTTCCTCAATAACAACTATGTCGGAATGGTTGTGACCATAGGGCTATTTATCGCATTTTGGTAAAAAGAAAGGGCATCCACTGGATGCCCTTTTTGTTATCGAGTTATTTGCTATCTGCGGTTTGGCAGATACTTTCCCTAATCGTTAAACGCACTTCAGGGTAGAGCATCGAGTAGAGTAGATTCGCCAGAGTCTCACTCTTCTCAATGTCACAGTTACCATCTACATCAAGGTAATCTTGCTGTTTCAGAGTCGTGAACAGTGCAGAGAATACGCCTTTGTCGAAGAACTCTGGAGCATTAATGCCGTGCAGACGTCCCAGACGTTGAGCAATATCCTGACTCTTCTGTTCAAGATCTGATTTACCTAAATCAGGACTCGCAACCAGTAGGTTGAGAGCAATCGCGTAGCGCTGCAGGGTTTCAGTAATCGTACGACCAAGTAACACTAGAACTTGAGTGTTAGCCTGGTTGATTGCCACGTTTTGTTCGCTATCAATCGTAACCAAACCTTGGTGAGCCAGCTCTTCAATGTATGATTCAGTCAGCTCATCCAGCTTGCTCTGTTCAATGCTTAAGAACAGTTCCTGCTTAAGGAATGGGTAGACCAAAGCGACATTGCGTTTAATCTGTTCCAGTGACAATTGCTGGTGGCGCACCAACATTTGTGCAATAAGCGATGGTAGTGCAAACAGGTGGATGATGTTGTTGCGATAGTAAGTCATCAGGATAGATTGATTACGATCGAGTGAAACAATCTCACCCATGCTGTCTGACTCGATAATAAATTTATCAAGTGATTCAGCATGTTTTACCAGCTGCTCAGCGCTTTCTTCAGGTACTGTATAAGTTGTCGAGTATGGAACGTTTTTCAAAATCGACAAGTAACAGTCAATTTGGCTTACCAGATTGTCACGCGATAGCGCTCGCTGACGAGAAGCAAGTAATGCCGTGGCACACAGAGTCAGAGCGTTAGTCGCTGCAGCATCATTAATGTGCGTCATCATCTTGGTCGCAAGATCGTTAACCACAGGGTTGAGCCATTGAGGTTTGCTGCTGCCCATAGGATCGATATCTTTGGTCCACTCTGGCGCTTGCTCATTCAGATATTGATTAAGCGGAATTGGTTCACCAAAGTTAACGTAGCCTTGGCCAAAGTTGCGTAACTTACGGATAGTACGCAGCACAAGGCTGGCGTTCTCTTTCTCTTTACGTTTTCCGCGTAGTTCTTTGGCGTAAGTGCCAACTTCCATAACGTGTTCGTAACCGATGTAAACCGGAACCAGAGTGACTGGACGGTTCAGGCCACGTAACATTGCCTGGATAGTCATTGCCAGCATACCGGTTTTTGCTTGCAGTAAGCGACCAGTACGTGAACGACCACCTTCACTGAAGTACTCCACTGAGTAACCTTTAGCAAATAGCTCTGCTAAGTACTCACGGAAAATCGTTGAGTAGAGCTTATTACCCTTAAAGCTGCGGCGAATAAAGAATGCACCGCCACGACGGAAGATAGGTCCGGCAGGGAAGAAGTTTAGGTTAATACCTGCGGCGATATGCGGAGGAACCATACCTTCACGATAAAGCACGTAGGAAAGCAGTAAATAGTCCATATGGCTGCGATGACAAGGAACATAAACGATCTCATGTCCATCTTGTGCCAGCTTACGTACCGTAGCCGCATTGGTAATGTTTAAACCCTGGTAAATACGGTTCCAAAGCCAGCCAAGCAGGCGCTCACCATTCTTGATTAGTGAGTAAGAGAAGTCTGCAGCAATTTCATCCATGATTGCATGGGCTTCCTTGCGTGCTTTCTCAATAGAGATGTTTTTCGACTTTGCTTCGTCTTCGATGGCCTTTTCAATCGCTTTAGATTGCATCAGACGATCAAACAGCGCCTGGCGACTTGGCAGGTTAGGACCTGAAGCGGCTAGTTTCTGGCGTGAGAAGTGAATACGAGCAACTCGAGCAAGCTTATGGGCAATTGAAGTATCTGTGCCATGAGAGTCTGCCATATAGCGCAGTGATACAACTGGGCTGATACGCACAAGACAGTCACGACCTGCCAGAAGTACGGCTTTGGCCTTTTGTGGACCATTCAATGATTGAAGGTAAGGCTTCTGCTGAGACTCTTTACCCGGCTTTCGACCCCAAAGAACGGTGGTTGGAATCACCTGTACATCAAGTTCACTATCAAACTTATGTAGCTCTAATAGATCAGAAAACAGAGTGATGGATTCATTGGGTACATCTTGATCGTTGCCCATCACAGTTTGACGAGCTGAGGTAAACACATAGCGATTGAACTGTTTACCATTGATCTCTACAGGCTGTAGGGGATCAGGTAGTCCCAATGCAATGACTTGTTTTTGCAGTGCAAGCAAGTCAACACCTGAGCGATATGGCAAGGCGTAGATAATCGGCTTGTTTATATCGATGCTATGATCTTCAATAGGGTTTGAAGGAATTGTTGTTCCTTTTACTAGTACTGACATTGGCAGCTTTAGTAAGGAACGCGATAACATTCGTCCAGAAGACATAAGGTTCTTAGCCTCAAAAATAGATGGTTTGCATAAGCACATTTCCAGTTCTGTAACTATAGAAGTGGGGATGTGCCCAAGCGTGTATTTTTATAGGCGGCAAGGATAACAGAAACTGGTCGAACCTTTTAGATAATATTGATTATGAAAACATCAATTTTTCCGCCAATAGTTCTATTAAATAAATAGCCAAGAGAAAGCACCTTGCAACCAAAAACCACCCACGGATTAAAACGACTAAAAAACGCGACACGATATTCTTGTCAGGGCCTCAAGGCTGCATTCAAACATGAACCTGCATTTCGAGAAGAAATTGCACTGGCGGCAATCATGATCCCTGCTGCCATTTTTCTCGGTGATAACCAGTGGCAAAGGATTGTGTTGATTGCGACAGTGGTATTGGTTTTGATCGCTGAGCTGTTCAATAGCGCGATTGAAGCTGTTGTTGATCGTATCAGTAGTGAGCAACATGAACTTGCGGGCAGAGCTAAAGATATTGGTTCCGCAGCAGTGATGGTGACCATGTTATTAACAGGCTACGTATGGATCGATATTCTGTTCTTCTAGGCTGTGCATTGATGTTTTTGCAAACTTACTAAAAAACAATCAATTGGCTTTTCATTTAGCCAAATACTGGATATACTCACAGTTAACTGTATAAAAAGACAGGTGACTTATGAAGCCGTTAACGCCCCGCCAACAACAAGTTTTTGACCTCATCAAGAGTAAAATTGATGACACTGGTATGCCACCGACACGTGCAGAGATTGCTCGTGAACTTGGCTTCCGTTCAGCGAATGCTGCTGAAGAACATCTAAAAGCCCTTGCTCGAAAGCAAGCCATTGAAATTATTCCAGGGGCTTCTCGTGGTATTCGTATCTTGTTAGAAGACGCGGCTAACGATGACCAGGGTTTGCCACTTATCGGTCAGGTTGCTGCTGGTGAGCCTATCCTTGCTCAGGAACATGTCGAGACGCACTACCAGGTCGACCCAAGTATGTTTAAGCCTCAGGCTGATTTTCTGCTGCGCGTTAATGGCGAAAGTATGAAAGATATCGGCATTATGGATGGTGACCTGCTAGCGGTACATAAGACACAAGATGTCCGCGATGGTCAGGTTGTGGTTGCTCGTGTCGACGATGATGTCACCGTAAAACGTCTGGAGCGCAAAGGCTCTACCGTGCTGCTTCATGCTGAAAACGAAGAGTTTGAACCTATCAAGGTCGATCTGACTAGCCAGCATCTGGCTATTGAAGGTTTGGCAGTAGGCATTATCCGCAATACAGACTGGATGTAATTTCCTGTTTGAGAGTAATTCTCACTTGTTGATTTTGTAACTGATATTCATTATCATCTACTTTCTGGCTACGGAAGGAAGATGATAATGGCCGTCAATCAAGCACCAAGCAAACAACGCTATCAGATCCCAACTAATTTATTGCAACCGTTATGGCTTCGTAGCCGAGAAAGCCTGGTTGATAATGGATTGGTTTATGACCCTATCGCTGCGCGCGCATGCCAGCGTTGTCATCTTGCTCCCGACTGCTTTTCTGGCGATATAGACCAAAAACAACTTCTGCATGTCACACTAACCCAGTCGTGTGATGAACATGTCTCTGCGTTTATCCGCCGCAACCCTGACGGCTGGATTGTTAATGTTGGTGCAGGGCTGGATACCCGTTTTTACCGCGTCGATAATGGCCGTTGTCATTGGCTGGAACTTGATGTGACCGAAAACCTCCTCTGGCGACAAAAACTCTTCCATGCTAGTGAGCGTTACCACCATATTTGTGGCAGTGTAGATGAACTCAGTTGGTTAGAGCAGTTGCCGATTCCTGAAAAAACACCTGTGATGATCGTCTGTGAGCACGCTTTACTTGATTGTAGCCAGCAACAAGTGGCTAAGTTTGTTCAGGCGTTAGGCTGCCACTTTGATTCGGCACGTGCTTGTCTGGTATTAGCAGGAGACTTAAGCCATTCCAAGCTAGGTCAAAAGATGGGCGCGGGTCATTATGCACATGGCTATAGCGATCCCGGCCAGGCGATGCTGGGCTACTTACCGTGGGCACGTTGGGCGAAAACTTACTCTCCGCTGGAACGAGACTGTGGACGTTGGAAACTATGGCAACGTTGGCTGACCAAGCTTAACTTTATTAAACCGAGATTAACGCCGGTAGTAGTTCAGCTTCGCTGGTGATCCCGCTACACTTGTCACTCCGATTTTTTTAGAGTGGCAACGTGCAAATTTTTCAGACCCTTTCCGATCGCGCCGTCCATAAGCAAGTGTTACTGCTGGCAATTCCGATGGTGCTTTCCAATATTACCGTCCCTTTACTTGGCTTAGTAGATGCCGCTGTGATCGGCCATTTGGAGCATGCATGGTATCTGGGTGGCGTTGCACTTGGCAGTACCATGATTAGCGTGACCTTCTGGCTGTTAGGCTTCCTGCGTATGTCGACGACAGGACTGGCTGCACAGGCTTATGGTGCTAAGGGGCAACATCAACTCGGTCTGGTTTTTAGTCAGGGCATGACCATGGCACTGATGTTCGCCGGTATATTCCTGTTGTTACATCAAACCATTGCCGAATGGGTGTTCAGTTTTAGCGATGCTAGTGAGCAGGTGAAGCACTATGGAGCGCAATACTTTGCTGTGCGCGCCTGGAGTGCACCAGCCGCTTTAGCTAATTTCGTTATATTGGGTTGGTTGCTGGGGACGCAAAATGCCAGAGCGCCAATGTGGATGGTGATCATTGCCAACGTGGTCAATATTCTACTCGATTTACTGTTTGTGATTGGCTTTGGCTGGAAAGTGGAAGGGGCTGCATTGGCTTCAGTTATCGCTGACTACACAGGAATGAGTTTTGGTCTCTACTGTATCTGGCGAAAATGGCAAGCTGATCGACTACCTGCTTTGCTTCCTCTAATCAAAGACACCGCCAATGGTTTAAGTCGATTTGTTAAGCTCAATCGGGATATCTTCCTCCGTTCACTCTGTTTGCAGGCAACCTTTACGTTTATGACTTTTCAGGGCGCGAGCTTTGGCGATGAAATCGTTGCTGCCAATGCGGTGTTAATGAGTTTCCTTATGATGATTTCCTACGGGATGGATGGTTTCGCCTATGCGATGGAAGCAATGGTTGGCAAAGCGATAGGTGCTAGAGACAGGCAGCAGCTTAGCCAGTCTTTGGTTGGTACCTTCTTCTGGAGCCTGGTTATATGCGCGCTTCTGACTGTGGTTTTTGCAATGGCAGGATCGAATCTGATCGGTTTGATCACTGATATTCGAGAGGTGCAGTTAATTGCGCTGGAATATTTACCCTGGTTAGTTGCTATGCCGTTGGTCTCAATGTGGTGCTTCTTGCTTGATGGCATTTTTGTTGGAGCAACTAAAGGAGCAGAGATGCGCAATAGCATGTTTGTTTCGACCAGTGCGTTCTTCGTCATATTTTATCTGTCACAAGATTTGGGCAACCATGCACTATGGTTGGCTATGCTGAGTTTTATGGCGATGCGTGGGGTTTCTCTTGCGCTGGTGTTGGCCAATCAGTGGCGGCAAAACAGATTCCTCGCTTAAACGGCTTTCAGTTTATCGCCGGGTCTAGTGCCCGGCTTTTTTGTGGTTGCTAATCATTATTACATATGTGTAAAAATGATTTTCGAAATGGTGGGATTATCATTTTCAGCGCAATGCCTAAAATAACAACCAACAAAACGACGCAGCATTGAGACACAACCTCAACTACGCTTATTGCGTCATCATAAATCCCTATATTGAAGGAAAATCCAATGGCACTTGAACTGAAACCGGGTCAAACACATATCAAATCTAAAGCGATGGTTGCATGGGCTGCAGGCGAACCATTAAAAATGGAAGAGGTAGATGTACAGCTTCCTAAAGCGGGTGAAGTATTAGTTCGCATCGTGGCAACTGGTGTATGTCACACAGACGCGTTTACTCTTTCTGGTGATGATCCTGAAGGTATTTTCCCTTCAATCCTTGGTCACGAAGGCGGCGGTATCGTTGAAATGGTCGGTGAGGGTGTAACCAGTGTTGAAGTTGGCGACCACGTTATCCCACTTTACACAGCTGAATGTGGTGAGTGTAAGTTCTGCAAATCAGGTAAAACTAACCTTTGTCAGGCAGTTCGTGAAACTCAGGGTAAAGGTCTGATGCCAGACGGTACAAGCCGCTTCTCGGTCAATGGTGAAACAATTTTCCACTACATGGGTTGTTCTACGTTCTCTGAGTACACGGTACTTCCTGAAATTTCACTCGCTAAAGTGAACAAAGAAGCTCCGCTGGAAGAGGTGTGTCTTCTAGGTTGTGGTGTAACCACAGGTATGGGCGCAGTACTGAATACAGCGAAAGTAGAGCAAGGCGATACAGTTGCTATCTTTGGTCTGGGTGGTATCGGTCTCTCTGCAATCATCGGTGCACGCATGGCTGGTGCAAGCCGCATCATTGGTGTCGACATCAATGAAAGCAAATTTGAGCTGGCGAAACAGCTAGGCGCGACAGATTGTATTAACCCGCAAAAATTCGACAAGCCAATCCAAGAGGTGATTGTTGAGATGACAGATGGCGGCGTTGATTACTCATTCGAGTGTATCGGTAACGTTAATGTTATGCGTCAGGCTCTTGAGTGCTGTCACAAAGGCTGGGGTGAGTCTGTGATTATCGGTGTTGCTGGTGCGGGTCAGGAAATCTCTACTCGTCCATTCCAGTTGGTAACTGGCCGTGTATGGCGTGGTTCTGCATTTGGTGGTGTTAAAGGCCGTTCAGAACTTCCTGAAATCGTTAACCGCTACATGGCTGGTGAGTTTGGTCTACAAGAGTTCATCACTCACACCATGGGTCTACAGGATGTCAATGAAGCATTCGAACTGATGCACAAAGGTGAATCAATCCGTACTGTACTTCACATGGATAAATAAAGGTTCACTGCCTGAACCTGGCAACGCCCTTATAGGGGCGTTGCTGCTCCTATTTATCAGAAACTCTTTCCCATGAGGTTGTTATGACCATTGAAAACGTAAGCCAAGCCAAAGTATTCGGAGGTTGGCACAAGCAATACACTCATCAGTCAGTGCGACTGAACTGCACAATGCGCTTTGCTATCTTCTTACCGCCTAAGGCGAGCAAGAACAATCCAGTTCCGGTTCTTTACTGGCTTTCAGGTTTAACCTGTACCGACGAGAATTTTATGCAAAAGGCGGCGGCTTTTCGTCGTGCAGCTGAATTAGGTATTGCGATTGTTGCACCGGACACCAGCCCACGTGGTGACGATGTTGCGGATGATGAGGGTTATGATCTGGGTAAAGGGGCAGGTTTCTACCTCAACGCTACTCAGGAACCATGGTCGCGTCATTATCATATGTATGACTATGTAGTTGATGAGTTACCAGCATTAATCGAAGCCAACTTCCCTGTTTCAAGCATCCGTTCTATTTCTGGCCACAGTATGGGCGGACATGGAGCGTTGACGATTGGTTTAAAAAATAGCGATAAGTATCGTTCTATTTCAGCATTCAGCCCGATTAGTAATCCAATGCAGGCGCCTTGGGGTCAGAAGGCCTTTAATGCGTATCTTGGTAACGAGTTTGAAGCCTGGAGACAATATGATGCCAGTGAGCTGTTGAAAAAGGCTCAGGCTAAGTTGCCGATTCTGGTTGATCAGGGTGATGCCGACAGCTTTATGGTTGAACAACTGAAACCAGAAGTGCTTATCGCTGCGGCTCAAGAGCATGATTCTGATGTTGAAGTTCGAATTCAGCCTGGCTACGACCATAGCTACTACTTTATCTCGAGCTTTATTGATGACCATCTGGAATTTCACGCGTCATACTTAAATCAATAAAGATTCAGAATATAAAAAGCCGCATAATCTCAGGAT